>DASQFD010000148.1:0-2597 GCA_035633255.1 Dermatophilaceae bacterium | reverse complement strand
GGTCGCGGCCGCCGGCGGTCGCGCGGCGCAGCGCCCGGCGCGCTCGGCGCTCGGCGCCCTTGCCCACGCCGTCGGCCGGTGCGCCGGGCTGGGTCGGACGCTCCGCGGGGGTGGCCACGCGCTGCATCGTAGGGTGACGCCATGAGCGAGGAGGGGCTGCGCGCGGCCACCGCACGGATGCGCGATCGCGGAACCGACGAGCGGGCGGTCGCGGTCTTCGCCGACTACTACCGCCAGCTCGAGGCCGAGGCCACCGGCTACATCCCGGAGGACACCATCGCGCCGCTCGCCGAGGTGCCGGCGCTGACCGGGCTCGTCGTGGACGACGCGGCCGCCGCCGAGGCGCTCGCCCGGACGGTCGTGGTCAAGCTCAACGGCGGGCTCGGCACGAGCATGGGCATCTCCGGCCCGAAGACGGCATTGGAGGTGCGCGACGGCCTGACCTTCCTCGACGTCATCGCCCGCCAGGTGCTCGCCCTGCGGGCCCGGTACGGGGTCGCCCTGCCGCTGCTCCTCATGAACTCCTTCCGCACCCAGGACCGGTCCGGGGAGATCCTGGCCGCCTACCCGGACCTGGCCGTGGACGGCATACCCCTGGGCTTCGTGCAGAGCGCCGAGCCGAAGCTGCGGGCCGACGACCTCACCCCCGTGGACTGGCCGGAGGACCCCGAGCTGGAGTGGTGCCCACCGGGGCACGGTGACGTCTACGTGTCCCTCATGACCTCGGGCCTGCTGGATCTGCTGCGGGAGAAGGGTTTCCGTTACGCCTTCCTGTCCAACGCCGACAACCTCGGAGCGACCTGCGAGCCGCGGGTGGCCGCCTGGATGGCGGCCGAGGGGGTGCCCTACGTCGCGGAGGTGTGCGAGCGCACCCGCAACGACCGCAAGGGCGGCCACCTCGCGGTGCGGACCGCGGACGGCCGCCTGGTCCTGCGCGACAGCGCCATGGTGGCGCCGGGCGAGGAGGAGTTCTTCTCGGACACCGAGCGGCACCGGTTCTTCCACGCCAACAACCTGTGGGTCGACCTCGACGCGCTCGCCGCCCGCCTGCAGGAGCGCGACGGGATCCTCGGCCTGCCGATCATCGTCAACCGCAAGACCGTGGACCCGACCCGCCCCGACTCGACCCCGGTCATCCAGGTCGAGTCGGCGATGGGCACCGCAGTCGGGGTCTTCGAGGGCTCCCGGGCCCTGCACGTGCCGCGCGACCGATTCCGCCCGGTGAAGACCACCAACGAGCTGCTCCTGCTCCGCTCCGACATCTACCGCCTGGACGAGGACGCGCGCGTGGTGTCGACGATCGACCACGCGGAGCCGTTCGTCGACCTGTCCAAGCACTACCGGTTCGTCGACGGCTTCGAGGCACGGTTCCCCGGCGGGGCGCCCTCCCTCGCGCAGGCGAGGTCCCTCGTGGTCGAGGGGGACGTCACCTTCGGTGCCGGTGTGGTCGTGCGCGGCGACGTCCACCTCCGCGCGGGCGCGCCGACGACGGTGCCGGACGGGGCGGTCCTCACCGGGGAGGGCTGACGCGGTGCGGAGCGTCGAGGAGCACCGGACGCGGGTGCTCGGCCTCGTCGCCCCGCTGCCGCCGGTCCGGGTGCCGCTCGCCGAGGCGCTCGGCTGCGTGCTCGCCGAGGACGTGGTGGCGCGGGTGGACCTGCCCGGCGCCGACAACTCGGCGATGGACGGGTATGCCGTGCGCGCCGACGACGTCGCCGGCGCGACCCCGTCGGCGCCGGTGCGCCTGCCCGTGGACGGCGACCTGCTCGCGGGGGACACCCGCCGCCACACCCTGGCCTCTGAACGGGCGCTGCGGATCATGACCGGGGCCCCCCTGCCGGACGGCGCCGACGCCGTCGTGCCGGTGGAGGACACCGACGGCGGGACCGCCACCGTGGAGCTCCGGGCGGCGCCCGGACCCGGCCGGCACGTCCGCCGGCGCGGTGAGGACGTCCTGGTCGGCGACGTCGTGCTGCGCGCCGGCTGCCGCCTGGCGCCCGGCCACCTCGCGCTCGCGGCGGCCTCGAACCACCCGCACCTGTCGGTGGTGCCGCGGCCCCGGGTCGGCGTGCTCTCCACCGGCGACGAGCTGGTGCCCCCGGGGGCCGAGCTGCGGCACGGGCAGGTCGTGGACTCCAACGCCGTGATGATCGCGGCGCTCGTCGCGGCCGCCGGCGGCGAGGTGGTCCACACCGGTCACCTTCGCGATGACGCCGGAGCGGTCCGCGCGCTGCTCGAGCACGTGCCCGAGGAGCCGGACCTGCTGCTCACCACCGGTGGCGTGTCCATGGGAGCCGCCGACACCGTCAAGGAGGTGCTCACCGCTGCCGGGGTCGACTTCGCCCGGGTCGCGGTGCGGCCGGGTATGCCGCAGGGCTGCGGGCAGCTCGGGCCGTCCCGGACGCCGGTGCTCACCCTTCCCGGCAACCCGGTGAGCAGCTTCGTCTCCTTCCACGTGTTCGTCCTCCCCGTGCTGCGCCGCCTCGCCGGGCTCGACCCGGACCGGGACGGCGCCGTCGAGCTGCCGGCGGCGGCGTCCTGGCGGAGCGCGCCCGGGAAGGTGGAGTACACCCGGGTGGCCGTCGGCGCCGACGGCG
>DASQFD010000147.1:0-13361 GCA_035633255.1 Dermatophilaceae bacterium | reverse complement strand
CGAATGCTGGTCGTACTGGGTGGTCTTCGCGCTGATGAGCGGAACCTCGTGCTGCTGGTAGCGGTCGACCACTCCCAAGTCCCGCGCGCCGGCCAGGTCAGTGCCGCATTCGCAGCATCCCTGCGGGAACCGGTCCGTGCGGTCGCTGTGGACGATCTGCAGGTCGTGCAGGATCTTCAGGCTGTGCGCGACCGTCTTGAGCAGCACGAGCTGGGCGCCGAAGTCGAGGCGGGCGATGTAGGCGGGCTCCAGGCCGGCGATGTCCACCTTCTCGGTGACCTTGTAGTACTTCGCCCCGACCTGGAAGAAGTCCAGGGTGGCGATCAGGTTGCCGCCGTAGGTGGTCAGCGGCGCCATGGCCGCCTGTATGCCGCGGTGGTGCGCCTCGAACGCCGCGCACCGGGCCCGCTTCCTCGCCTTCGTCGTCGGGCTCCCGGGTGCCGCGTCGTCGGGGTAGGTGGGGCTGAGGAAGCGCTTGACGAAGAAGGTCCGCCCGCCGCGCTCGCCGAAGGTCCACTCGCTCAGGCCGGCGCCGACGACGCGGAAGTCCCCCAGCAGGCGGTAGCCGTTGACCACGTCACCGGCCCGCAGGACGTCACCGCGGCTCATCGGTCCTCCCCCGTCCGCAGCAGGGTCTAGTACTCCGGCTTGTAGCTTCCCCACAGGGAGGCCTGCAGGGCGGCCTTCCGGCGGTGGAGGTCCGCGGCCGCCTGCTCGGCCCGGCGGATGTCCTGGTCCAGCTCGTCCATCGGGGCGATGCAACGCCGCTCGACCTCGGCGGTGCGGCGGGCGAAGAGCCGCCGGAACTGCTCGTGCCCGGCGCCCACGCCGAGCACGGCCATCGCCGCGTCGTCCCCGGCGACGGCGGTGATCTCCGCCTGCAGGGCCCGTGACCACCCCTCCGTGCCGGCGGAGTCACGCAGCGTGCTCAGCAGCAGGTGCTCGAAGTGCATGGGGGAGCGCAGGTAGCCGAAGCAGCCGTCGGTCGCGGCCACGGCGAGGAACGGCGCGGTGAGCTCGACCCTGCGGTGGTTGACCACGAAGTCGGTGTCCGCCGACATGGCGTTGCTGACCACGGAGTCCTGGGCCAGGTTCGTCATCGCGTCGCCGGCGTCGCGGATGTCGTCGACGGTGAGCTGTCGCGCCCCGTGGGTCGGGTCGAAGACGTAGACGCGGGAGTCCCCCGCCCACAGCAGGTGCCCGGCCCACCGCCCGGCCTGTGGCTCGCGCCGCTGCAGCGCCATCAGCGCCATCGTGGTCGGCAGCGCGCGCAGGAGCCGGGAGCGCAGCCCGCTCTTGGGCGCGTTCAGGTCGGTCAGGGCCTCACGCAGCGCCTGCCGGACGGCCCGCTGCAGCTCGCGCGCCGCGGCCGGACCGTCGAGGTTCCAGTCCGGGTCGAGGAGGGCCAGCATGCGCTCCTCGACGACCTCACGGGCGATGCGGGACGCGAGGTAGGCACCCGTGCGCGGGCCGAGGGGCGTCTCGTAGACCGTCCCTCCGGCGCCGCCCATCCCGTCGAAGACACCGACGAGGCCCAGGTCCGGGCCGTCGCGCACGATCGGGTCGGCGTCCTCGCCCTGGTCCGGGATCTTCGGCAGGTTGAAGCCGAAGGACAGCGTGGGACCGGCCGGGCCGGCATACCACGCGGTCGGGTCGTGGCTGGGACGCCCGGGCGACACGTCCTCGTCGCCGGCGCCGGCCTCTCCGGCCATGTCGGCCGCGCCCGCCTCCGGGGGAGCCGCGGGAGCAGCCGGCTCGCCGGTGCCGGGCGCATCGGCGGCGGGCTCCCCGGGCTGGTCCTCGGTGGGGGGGCCGGCGGCAGGAGGTGCCGCCTCGACCTCGACCTCGGGTGCGCGGGAGTTCGTCTGCTCGCTCACACGGAGTTGCCGATCGAGTCGATGATCGTGCCGTAGTCGACGTCCGACAGCCCGCCGCCCGCCTGCGAGGGGTTGTGCACGACGTTCTCCCAGACACCGGAGATGTCGCTCCAGCCGGGGCCGTCCGGGGCGAAGAGGATCAGTCGCTTGCTGCTCGACCCGAGCACGCCCTGGGCGTCCTCCCAGCGGTCGGTCAGGGCGCTGAAGTCGGCCGGCACGCGCTCCCGCACCGCCGGCGGCAGCGCGGTCGGGTCCAGCGGGTGCGCCGGCTGGTCGGTCCACACCACGATCACCTGACGGCGCCGGTCGCCACGGGTGGTCCAGGGCGAGGCCATCGCGAGCGCCACGGCCTCCAGGCCGGACTCGGGCGCGTCACCGCCGCCCTCGGGCACCAGTCCGTTGACGAAGACGCTGAAGTCGGCCTGCTCGCCGGGGAGCGCGAAGAAGGGCGACTCCTGGAGCGCGGCCTCCCCGTCGGCGACGATGTCGCGGAAGGCGACCACGCGCACCCGCAGCTCGTCGACGTTCTTGCCCTTCGCGGTCAGGTTGGCCTGCACGTCGCTGTAGAACCGCAGCGCGTTCGCCTTCACCGCGTCGAGGATGGGAGTCATGCTGCCCGTGACGTCGATGCAGAACACGATGTCGACGGCGTAGCTCAGGCCCCGGGGCGCCGGGGGAGGGCTGGCCAGGCTGGACTGCTCGGTGGCCGCCGGCGCCGGCGCGGCCGGTACGGCCGGTGGGGCGGCGACCGGCTCCTCGGGTGCCGACTGGCCGGCCGCGGCAGGAGGGACGTCGCTCGTCGCCGCGCCGCCGGTGGCCGTGGCGGCCTCGCTCTCGGCGGACCCCCCCGTCTCGGCGGACCCCCCGTCTCGGCGGACCCCCCCGTCTCGGCGGCCCCGTCCGACTCGGCGCGCGCGGGCGCGTCGGCGGGCGCGGGCGCGTCGGCGGGCGCGGGCGCGTCGGAGGCCCCGGCGTCGGGGGCGGCACCGCTCGATGTCGTCGCGTCGGTGGACGGTACTTCGGACATGGCTGCTCCGGCCTTCCTGTCACGGGATGTGAACCGTTCGGCACCTACCATCGGCCCGCCCGGCCAAACGCGGACCCGGTGGTGAGGGCGTGGTCACCTCACCCGGTGACGACCTCGCCACCGGCGTCCTGCCAGGCGGTGATGCCACCGCCGAGGTGGTAGGTGGAGGCGACACCCACCGACCCCATCTCGGCCACGGCGGTGGCCGACCGGTTGCCGGAGCGGCAGTAGACGGCATACGGGACCGTGGGGTCGAGCCCCGCGACCTGCGCGGTGAAGCCGGCGTCGGACACGTCGAGGTTGAGCGCGCCGGGCAGGTGGCCCCCGGCGAACTCCTCGGGCGTGCGGACGTCCAGCACGACCGTCCCCGGGCGCTTCAGCGCGGCGGCGAAGGTGGCGGCGTCCAGCTCGGCGCCGGACGCGGGGGCGGCGGTGGCGGTCGGCCCGGCGGTGGCGGTCGGCCCGGCGGTGGCGCTGACCGGCTCGGAGCCGCCCCCGGAGCAGCCGGCCAGGCCCCCGGCGGCGAGCGCCACGGCCAGGGCCGCGGCCAGGGCCAGTGACGGGGCGCGGGACGCGAGCGAGGAGCGGCGGTGGTTCACGGTTGTCCTCCGGAGCGGTTGGCGAATTGGGAACATACCCCCTAGGGTATCTGTTGCGGTGACCACCACAACTCCCGACCCGCTCTTCGGAGGAGCCATGATCTTCACCCAGTACTACCTGGACTGTCTCTCCCAGGCGTCCTACCTCGTGGCCGACGAGGCGACCCGGCAGGCGGTCGTCGTGGACCCGCGCCGGGACGTGGCGGAGTACCTCGAGGACGCGGCGGCCCGGGGCCTGACCATCGTCGGGGTCGTCAACACCCACTTCCACGCGGACTTCGTCTCCGGCCACCTGGAGCTCGCCCGCGAGAGCGGCGCCTGGATCGGCTACGGGGAGGCGGCGCGCGCCGACTTCCCGGTGCGCCACCTGGCCGACGGCGAGCGCATCGTCCTCGGCGACGTGGTGCTCGAGGTGATGGCGACGCCCGGTCACACCCCGGAGTCGATCTCGGTCCTGGTCTTCGAGCACGCCGACGACGAGGTCCCCTACGGCGTCCTCACCGGCGACGCGCTCTTCATCGGTGACGTCGGCCGGCCCGACCTGCTCGCGTCCGTGGGCGTCAGCGCCGAGGAGCTGGGCCGCATGCTGTACCACTCGGTCCAGTCCCGGCTCATGGGACTGCCCGACGCGGTGCGCGTCTTCCCCGCCCACGGCGCCGGCTCGGCGTGCGGCAAGAACCTCTCGACGGAGCGGCAGTCGACGATCGGCGAGCAACGGGCGGTCAACTACGCCTGCCAGCCGATGACGGAGGAGGACTTCCTCGCCGTCGTGACCGAGGGCCAGCCGGCCGCCCCCGGCTACTTCCTCTACAACGCCACCTTGAACAAGCAGCAGCGCGACCTGCGTGACCCGCACGCGGTCGTCGCCGCCCTCGACCACGCCGAGGTGGAGCGTGCGCTGGCCGACGGCGCGGTGGTCCACGACGCGCGTGACGTCCAGGAGTTCGCCGCGGGGCACCTGCGCGGCTCGGTCAACGTGCCCGCCGACGGCCGGATGGCCGAGACCGCCGGCATGGTCCTCACCCCCGACCAGCGGATCGTCCTCGTGGCGCCGGAGGGGCAGGAGCAGGACGTCGCCATCCGCCTCGCCCGCATCGGCTACGACCACGTGGTCGGCCACGTCGCCGACGTCGAGGGCTACCTGCTCACCCACGAGGACCAGGTCGAGCGCGCCAGCCGGCTGCCGGTCGCGGAGGCCGACGCGGTGCTCGCGCGCGGCGACGTGCAGGTCGTCGACCTCCGCAACGCCGGTGAGCTCGCCGGCGGGATGGTGCCGGGCGCCGCCCACATCCCGCTGGCGGCGCTCGCGCAGCGCGCCGAGGAGCTCGACCCCACGCGCCCGGTCGTCGTCTACTGCGCGGGCGGGTGGCGCAGCAGTGTCGGCGCCAGCGTGCTGCGCGCCAGGGGGTTCGTGGACGTCTCCGACATTCTCGGCGGCTTCGGGGCCTGGGACCGCGCCCACGCGGTCGCCTCCTGAGCCCGTCCTGAGCCCGTCCTGAGCCCGCCCGGGCCCGTCCGGGCACCGCGGGCCGCCCCGCCGCGCCCGTGGTGCCCGGACACCTTCCGCGTTCCTCGACGGCATGGGCGGCGCCGCGCCATGCTGGTCCCATGACCGACGGGACCCCGGTGACGTCCGAGATGCCCCCGAACGACGCATGCCGGTCCATCACCGTCCACGGCGCCGCCCTGCCGCCGGTCACGGCCGTCGGCTGAGGGCCGGCGCTTGACCCGGCGGGCGGAGGTGCCCGTGTCCGACGCCGGCCGCGGCAGTCGGCTCGGCGGCCCCCGACTGGCCGGAGCCGTCGGGAACATGGTCGAGTGGTACGAGTTCGCCGTCTTCGGCGCCAGCGCCACCCTGGTGGCCGGTGCGCTCACTCCCGGCGACAGCGGCCTGACCGCCGTGTTCGCGGTCTTCGCCGTCGCGCTGCTGGCCCGGCCGGTCGGTGCCGTCCTGGGCGCCGTGTGGGCCGACCACGCGGGGCGTCGCACGCCGCTGCTCGCCAGCATCCTCGCGATGACGGTGGCCACGGTGGCGATCGGCCTGCTGCCCTCATGGAGCGTCGCTGGGGGGGTGGTGGTTCTCGCCCTGGTGGTGCTGCGCATCGTGCAGGGGCTGTCCAGCGGAGCCGAGCTCGTCGTGTCCGTCGCCTACCTGGCCGAGCATGCACCGGTGGGCCGGAGAGGGCTGTGGGGAGGTCTGCACATGGCGACGCTGGCGGTCGGGTTCGCCGTTGGGATGGGAGCCGTGTCGGCCGTCTCGTTCGCCTTGTCGCCGTCCGCCGTGCAGTCCTGGGGATGGCGCCTGCCCTTCCTCCTGGCCCTGCCCCTGGGCGCGGCCGCGTTCACCCTGCGGCGGCTGGCGATCGAGACGCCCGACTACGCGGGCCTGCGGGCCCACGGCGGGGGGAGCGGCGGCGGTGCGCGGTGGCGCCTGCTCCTCCGGCGGCCGGGGCGCGTCGCCCAGGCCTTCGTCCTGACCTCGGGCCTGATGTGCTCCTTCACGCTCTGGTTCGTCCACCTGCCCGCCCACCTGGCCAGCACCAGGGTGGTCGCGCTGCACACCGCACTCGGCAGCTCGATCGCTGGGCTGGTGGCGATGTCGGTCTCGGCCGTCGTGTGCGGTCACGTCTCCGATCACCAGGGCCGTCGTCCGCTGATCCTCGGAGGGCTCGCCCTCACCGCGATCACCTGGGGAGTCGGATACCCGTTGGTCCTGGAGGGGTCGACGAGCGCGATGCTCGTCGCGAACCTTGCCGCGGGCACCGGTCTCGGCGCACTCCTCGTGCAGTCGACCCTCGGGGAGGCGTTTCCCCTGCACCTGCGCACGGCTGGCCTCGCCCTCGGCTTCAGCCTGGCCAGCGCCCTGGTGGGGGGCACCGCGCCCCTGGTCGCCGACCGCCTGGTGCGCCTCGGCCCGTGGCCGGTCGTCTTGTATGCCGTGGCCTGGCTGGCGGGCGCGGCGCTCGCCGCCGTGCCCCTCACCCGGCTCGCGCCGGTCGACCGGGCACCGGGGCCACCGGTCGCGGTCAGGCCCGGCTGATGTCCTTGCCGTGCGCCACGAGCGCCCAGATGACGAGCAGGTCGAAGGCGATGACGGTCAGACTCCACAGGGGGTAGTACGGCAACCAGAGGAAGTTCACCACGATGCTGAGGCAGGCCAGCGCGACGCCGACGATCCGCGCCCACAGGGAGCCGCGCAGCAGCGCGACCCCGACCAGCACGAGCACCAGGCCGATGGCGAGGTGCACCCACCCCCAGCTCGTCACGTCGAACGTGAACACGTACTCGGTGCCGACGACGAAGAAGGTGTCGTTCACCAGGGCCACGACCCCCTGGATGGCCTGCAGCAGCCCCGCCATGATGAGGAGCACCGCGGCGAAGGCGGTGACCCCGACGGCTCCGGCGCTGTAGCCGGTGGGCTCGGTCGACGGCGGTCGGGTGTCGGTCGTCATGGGCGTCCCTTCCTCGGCGTGGCGGTGCGCTCGATTGGACCTCCTCGTGCGGTGGGGTGACCTCATCCCCGCAGGACGAGATCGACGTCGACCGCACGGGCAGCCGGCCGGCCACCCGGCATACTTCGACCAGCAGAGACGTCGCAGGGCGACCCACGGAGAACGACACCGGCCTTGATCCACGGCAAGCGCAGAGCGGCCCTCCCGCGCGGCGTCGTGCAGGCGGCATACGTGGTGGGTGGTCTGGCCGCAGGGGTGCTCCTCGGCAGCGTGGACCTCGGCCCCCCGCTGTCACCGGCGCGGGTCGTGCAGCTGCTGGCGGGGATCGCGGCGGGTCTGCTGTCTTTGTTCGGCATCGTCTACTCGGTCCTCTTCTTCGTCGTCCCCTTCGCGGCGACGTCCCAGTCCCCCCGCCTGAACCTGTTCCGGCGGCACCCGCTGGTGTGGCACTCCACCGCTGCGCTTGCCGGCTCGGCGGTCTACTGCATCGCGGCCGGGTTCGCGGTGGCGAGCCGCGACCGCGCGTCCGTGGGCGTCGCGGTGGTCGCCGTCGCCCTGGTCGGGGCGGCCTTCGCCCTGATCGTCGCGCTGCAGGGCGTGGCGTTCCGCTTCGTGCAGCTGGCCCCCGTCCTCGACCAGATCAGCAGTCGAGGGGAGGCCGTGCTGGACGAGCTCTTCCCCGGGCACCTCGACAGCACCGACGGCGGTGCCGGCGGCGGCGCCGACGGCACTGTAGCCACTGCCCCGGTAGATGTCGAGACGGTCACTGACGGTCCGGACGCCGCCGGGGGCGGCACGGTGGTGCACTGGCGGGAGCGCCCGCGGGTCCTCCGGCGGGTCGACGGCGCTGGGCTGGTGGAGTTCCTGCGCGAGGCCGACGCGACGGCCGTGCTGCACGTGTCGCCCGGTGCCCGTCTGCGCCACGGGGACCGCGTGCTCACGGTGAGCGGCGCGACGGCCCTTGCGCAGCCCCCCGCGCGCCTCCTGCGCTTCCTCGACGCCGGGCTGGAAAGGTCCTTCGAGCAGGACCCGGCGTTCGCCTTCCGGCTGCTCAGCGACATCGGGCTCCGGGCCCTGTCCCCCGCGGTCAACGACCACGCGACCGCCGTGGCGGCGATCGAGGAGAGCGGTTCGCTCCTGCGGGTGCTCGTCCACCGGGACCTCGGGAGCGGGCGGCTCTGCGACAGCGAGGGAACGGTCCGGCTGCGCCACCCCTCGATGACCTGGCCGGACTTCCTCCGGGCCGGCTTCGGCGAGTTCGTCGAGGTGGCTTCGAGCACCCTGGTCCGTGACGCCGTCTGCGCCGAGCTGGACGCGCTGGCGGCCATGGCCAACCCGGCCCGTGCCGCGGACGTCGCGGCCTTCCGAAGCGGCACGCCGTGGGCTGACCGTCCGGAGCGATTGCGGCCGGTGCCGGCCTCTGACGACAATGATGGGCAGCAGCGCGGGTGACGAGGACCGGCGGACGATGATTGCGAGGCTCGCGGCGATGAGTGCGAGGCTCACGGCGGGGCCCAGGACCCCGAGGGCGGAGGCGGTGCTCGAGGTGGCGGCCGCCCCTCGACGCGGGCACCGATGACGACCTCACCCCCGGTCTCGACGGTCGTCCAGCTCAAGGTGCGACGGCCGCCTCTCGGCCCTTCGCTGGTGCCCCGGGAGCGACTGGTCGACGCCATCGAGGAGGGCAGCCGACGCCGCTGCACCCTGGTCTCGGCTGGTGCCGGCTTCGGCAAGTCCGTCGCGCTCTCCACGTGGGCGGCCGGGCACGGGTCCGTGGAACCGGTCGCCTGGCTGTCGCTGGACTTCTCGGACAGCGATCCCCAGCGGTTGTGTGCCCACCTGCTCGCGGCGGTGCAGGAAGCGCTCCCTCCGCGGCCCACGTCGTCCGGTCCCCCCGCGGTGGCCACCGACGGGGGGACCGCGCGGTCCCCGCAGGCGGCCCACGGCGCTGGTGGCGCGCTCCCCGCCCAGCTGTCCAGGGTGCTCGAGCTGCGGCCGCCCCCGGCGGCGGGGCGCGACTTCGTCGAGGAGGCACTGATACCGGCGCTGCAGGCGCTCGGACGCCCCATGGTGCTCGTCGTGGACGACGTCCACGTCCTCGCCTCCTCGCCGGAAGCGCTCAGCATCCTCGACACCCTGCTGAGGTGGGCACCACCGGAGATGCGCTTCGTCCTCGCCGGCAGGAGTGACCCGCCCCTGGCGCTGCCCCGGCTGCGGCTCGCCGGTCAGCTCACCGTCCTGCGCCAGCAGCACCTCGGGTTCACCGAGGACGAGACCGTCGCGCTCCTGCGTGGGGCCGGCCTCCGCCTGACGACCGGCAACGAGCGCTCCCTGCACGAGCTCACGCACGGCTGGCCCGCCGCCGTGCGCCTGGCCGCCGTCTCCCTCGCCGAGCGCGGCGCCGTCCCGGAGGCGTTGGAAGGGGTCCTGACCGAGGACGTCGCGCTCGCCGACTACCTCGCCAGCGAGGTGCTCCACGGCCTGCCCGCCGAGCTGAGCGCGTTCCTCCTGCGAGCGACCATCGACGACCTCGTCTGCCCCGACCTCGTCGAGCGCGTCACCGGCTCCGCCGACAGTGTCGCCCTGCTGCGGGCGTGCGAACGGCGCAACCTGTTCCTCACGCGCGTCGACACCGACGACGGCCCGGACTGGTACTCCTGGCACCAGCTCTTCGCCACGCTGATGCGCCGCCGGCTGGAGTTCTCGGACCCCTCCGAGGCGCGGCGGGCCCACCTGGCGGCGGCGGACTGGTGGCGCACCCGTGACGCCGTCCGCGCCGTCGAGCACGCCGCGGAGGGGCGGTCCCAGAGCCTGGGCCTGGAGATCCTCACGGAGACCTGGCCGGCGCTCGCCCTGCGGGGCGAGTCCGGCACGCTGCTCGACCTCGTCGACCTCGTCCCGTCCGGCACCGACCAGGAGGCTGAGGTCCGGCTCGCCACGTGCTACGCCCGACTGCTCCACGGCGACTCGGCGTCGGCAGCCACCGAGCTGGCGCGCGCGCTCGCCGCGCGCGACCGGCTCCCTGCGGCACTGGTGAGACGGTTCGACGCCCGCGCCGCGTGGTTGCGCCTCTCACTGGTCGAGGAGCGGACGTCCCTGCGCGACGTGGTGCGACAAGCGCGATCGCTGGTCGATGACCCCCTGACCCGCAGGGAGCTGTCGCCGACGGAGTACGCCCTGGCCTGCCTGGCGACCGGGATCGGGCAGTCCCGGCTCCAGGAGGACGCGGTGACCGCGCTGCGCACCCTGCGCGCGGCCGAGGAGGCGGGTCGGGTGGCCCACCTCGACGTGCTGGTCTTCGCGGCGCGGGCCGAGCAGGGTTTCCCCCTCATCGCCGAAGGCCGGATCCTCGAGATGCAGCGGTCCGCCGCCGAGCTCGTCGACGATGCGGCTCGGCGGGGCTGGGCGAGCTTCGGCCCACTGGCGATGCCACGGTTCGTCCTGGGCTGGCTCGCCCACTGGCGCGGTGACCCCACCGGGGCGCTGGACCAGCTCGAGGCCGCCGCCGCGTGCTGTCCCGCCACGGACTGGGCCCTGCGCGGGCTGATCTCGTACTTCCACGGCATGGCGAGCCTGGTGGTGGGGGAGATGGCCGCGGCCGAGATGGACCTGAAGGAGGCCAGGGCGCTGGCTGTCGCCGGCTGCCTCCCCCCTTCGCCGACAGCCTCCTGGCCGGCTTCGACGCCGAGATCACGGCGGCCCGGGGCGACCTGCCGGGTGCCCTGCGGGCCGCCACGACCGGCGCCGCCCCGGAGTACCGGCTCACCACCTGCACCCGCGCCGACCTGCTCCGCCGCCTCGGGCGCGAAGCGGAGTCCCTCGCCGCCCTCGACGAGCTGGCACCCGAGCCCTACGAGCACATCCGGACGCTCGAGGCCGTCCTGAGGTGCCTGGCCCTGGACGCCCTCGGCAAGTCCGACGAGGCGCAGGACGCGCTGGGAGAGGCCATCGCGGTGGCTGCCTCCGCTCGACTGGTCGGCCCGTTCTCCGCCCACGCGTCGGCGCTGTCGCCGCTCCTCGAGCGCTACCTGCGCCGGGGGCCGGCGCACGAGGCCTTCACCGCGGAGGTGAGCGAGCGGTTGGCGGCCGGGAGCCCCCAGCACCAGACCGGGAGGCACGCCCGGCTGACGCCCAGCGAGCTGAAGGTGCTGCACCGCCTTCGCACGCCCATGTCGAACGCCGAGATCGCCGCCGAGCTCTTCGTGTCCGTCAACACGGTGAAGACGCATGCGGCATCGGTCTACCGCAAGCTGGGCGTCGACGGTCGTCGGTCCGCGGTGAAGCAGGCCTACGAGCACGGCTTGTTCGAGCCGGTCCCCGCCGGTCGGTCGGCCTCCCCGGTCCCGCCCTGAGCGGGCAGCTCCCTGGGCTCAGCTCTCCAGCGCGGCGCAGCTGGGACTGGAGGAGAACGCGGTCGACACGACACCGTTCTTGCTCTGCCGGGCGGTCTGGACCGCCTCGCTGGTGGCCGCCGCCGCCGAGCGGGACTCCTGGGCGGCGCTGACGACGTCCTTCGCCGCACGCGCCTTGCCCGCCACGCCGGATGCGGCCTTCAGCGTGGTGAGGGACGCCTCGACGCCGTCGACCGAGGAGGCGAGCTCGTCGGCGGACGAGCGGACCGCGGCCACCTCCGGCTCGTTGCGCCACTCCTCCGGCGGCATGCGAACGATCTGCACCTGGTCGTTCGCGGACAGCCGGATCTCGGCGACCTGCGGCTGCGGCCGCGAGGCGAGGTCACCGCCCCCACTCGTCGCCGCGGTGACGAGGCCGCCCACCGACGTGCGCAGCGTCCCGGTCTTCTCGCAGACGCTCCCGGCCCACTGGGTGGCGGTCTCACTGGCCGTGGCGGTCCCCGAGGCCGCCGGCGCCGAGGACGCCGCGGTGGGTGCGGTCGCCGACGTGCTGGCGGCTTCAGGGCTGCTGGAGTCCGAGCCGCAGCCCGCCGTCAGTGCGGCGACGGCGAGGGCGGAGACGACCGCGCCCGAAGCCGTGCGTCGACGGTGGCATTCATGTGTCCTCCATGGTCGAGCCGGAACGGGTGCGGAGCCAGCGGCGGAACGTGCCGGGCGCCCCTGCCTCTACGTGGACATCTGCTCCAGCGCCACGGTGGCCGCCAGGATCACCACGGGGTCGGCCCCGGGCTGGACCTCGACGCCGTAGGTGTCGCGAACCCGCAGCCACCGCTTCGACACCTCGGCGATCGTGCCGCCCTGGCCCTGGAACGTGTACTCGTGGTCGAGCAGGCTGCCCTGGATGGTGACCTCGCCCAGGTCATCCGACTCGAAGGTCCACCGCTCACGGAGAGGGGTGATCATGGCCTTGTGGACGGTCACGTCCGGCTTGCCCGGCCGCTCGATGACCATGGAGTCCCGAATCAGGGCCCCGGAAAGATCGGTCGGCAGGGTTGTGACCTGCAGGTTTGTCGTGGTGTGATCGGCGTGGCGTGTGTGACGGGTGTGGCCCAAGGGGCTGAGATGGGGTTCTTCAAGCCCGCCGTCTCAGCAAGGACCACACCCGCCGATGCCATCTTCGCCGGTCACCGACGCCGTTGCCCAACCTGGCCGGGGCGGCCAGCTGCTGGACCTGCTCGCGACAGTGCCGGACCCACGTGATCCGCGCGGGGTGCGCTACCGGCTGGCCGGGATGCTGGCGGTCGCGGTGAGCGCGGTGCTGACCGGGGCCCGTTCGTTCGCCGCGATTGGCGAGTGGGCCGCGGAGCTGACCGGGGATCACCTGTCTCGGCTCGGGCTGGGGGCGGCGCCGGAGGAGTCGACGCTGCGCAAACTGTTCGCGCGTCTGGACGCGGACGCGCTCGATCGGGTTCTGGGGGCGTGGTGGTGGACCCTCACCAGTGTCGTTGACGGCCGCCGGGTGATCGCCATCGACGGCAAGACGGTCCGCGGGGCCCGCAACCGCCCCGACGGGGCCGCGCCGCACCTGGTCGCCGCGTTCGCGGCATGTACCGAGCGTACTTTACGGTCGCGTAGTACGGGAGCCAGTGGGAACTGCCGTGCTGGCCGGGCTGACGCGCCGTCCCGCCGATCCGCGCCACCAACGGCGCGGCGGTCTCGCCGGGATTAGCCACCTGCGCGAGCACTCCTGAGCCGGCCAGCGCGGCGCGTCCCTTGATCTCCGCCGAGGGCACCAGCGCTTCGTTGGGGAGGGTCATTCTTGCTGTCGTCGTGCTTGGGGAAGGGCCACCACGGTGGGTCGGGTGCTGGTCGGGATCACCCGGCCCGGCCCGCCGGAACCGGGCGCCGGGCCGGACATCTTCCCGGTCCCCGAGCCGGTGGTGCCCGAACAGGAGGACGGCGCCTTCGAGGCCGAGCCGGTCGCCACCGCGCTGGGGGCTGCGGTGTTCGCCGGGTCGGCCCGGATCGCCGCCGGGACGTACTCGTGCCGGTAC
>DASQFD010000146.1:0-2256 GCA_035633255.1 Dermatophilaceae bacterium | reverse complement strand
CCGACGACGGACTCCGCGTCCGTCCTCGTCGCCGCGGCGATGCTCGCCCGTGACGCCGGGCCTCTCGCCCGCGCCAACGAACTGGCCACGGGAGCCCGCGAGCGTCAGCTCGTGGCGCTCGCGCAGGCCCATTTGGAGGGTAATGCCTGCCTGCTCGACGTCCTGGTCCGCGACCACCTCGCGGACCACCCCGACCACCTGCTGGCCGCGTGGATCGCCGGCCAGCCAATCCCCCAGCACTGACCAGAAGGAGGCATTCATGTCGCAGCTGAGCACCGCACCGCCCCGCACCACTCGTCAGTCCACGGCCCGCACGGTGGCCCGTTGGATGGTGTCGTTCCTCGGCTTCCCGCTCGGCGGGCTCACCGCGATGGTCCTCAGTGGCCCCGTCGACTCCCTGGCCGCCGCGATCCTTGGCGGACTGCTCACCGGCACGGTCCTCGGTGCCGCGCAGGCCGTTGCGATGAGGTTCGACCTCCTCACCTGGGTGCTCGCGACGGCCGCCGGGCTGGCCACCGGCCTCGCGGTCGGCGCCTCGGTGGTCGACTACGGGACCGGGCTCGGGGACCTGGTGATCCAGGGCGCCATCTCGGGTCTCGGCGTCGGTGCCGCGCAGTCCCTCGTGCTCCTACGCCGCACCGGGCCGGTCGCATTCCTCTGGCCCGCCTACCTTGCGGCGGCCTGGTCGATCGGCTGGGCGGTGACCACGTCGGTCGGCGTCCAGGTCGAGGAGCAGTTCACCGTCTTCGGGGCGGCTGGCGCGCTCACCGTCACTCTGCTCACCGCCGTCCTTCCCGTCCTGCTCAACACCCGTTTCCTCACAGAGAAGAGCTCCTGATGCGCCACGTCGTCTTCGGTACCGGCCAGGTCGGTCACCCGCTCGTTGAGCAGCTGGTCGCCGGCGGCCACGACGTCGTCGCCGTGAACCGCGACGGTCGGGGCACCCCCCCGGGAGCCGAGGTCGTCGGCGGCGATGCGACTGACCCCGACTTCACCGTACGCATCTGCGCCGGCGCGGACGTCGTCTACTTCTGCCTCAACGCGATGAACTACGACCGCTGGAGCGAGGAGTTCCCGCCGCTCCAGCGGGGCGTGCTGGCGGGTGCCGCCAGCACCGGCGCCCGGCTCGTCGTCCTGGACAACCTCTACGCCTACGGTCCGCCCCAGGGCCGGCCGTTGGTCGAGACGATGTCCGCCAACCCGACCTCGGCGAAATCCGCCACCCGGGCCGCGATGACCGAAGAGCTGCTCGCGGCCCACGCCGCCGGCGAGGTCGAGGTCGTCATCGGCCGCGCGTCGGACTACTTCGGTCCGGGCGCGTTGCGATCGGCCCTGGGCGAGACGGTCTTCGGCGCCGCGCTCGCCGGCAAGACCGCCCAGGTGATGGGCGACCCGGCGCAGCGCCACAGCTACTCCTACACCCCCGACGTGGCTGCGGCCCTGATCACCCTCGGCACCGCGCCCGGCACCACCGGACAGATCTGGCACCTCCCGGTCGCCGAGGCTCGCACCATCCGCGAGGTGGTGGAGCGGGTCTACCAGCTGGCCGGCCACAAGCCGCGCCTGCTGGCCGCGGGTCGCCTGACCCTCCGCACGCTCGGGCTGGTCCAGCCGGAGATGCGCGAGTACCTCCACACGCTCTACCAGTTCACCGCCCCGTGGGTCGTCGACGACAGCAGGTTCCGTGCTGCGTTCGGCGACCGGGCCACCCCTCTCGACGAGGCGCTGGCTTCCACCCTCGCGTGGTACGCCGAGCGGGTGCCGGCCTCCGTCCACTGATCACCCACGTCCACCCCAAAGGAGCACGCCTTGAGCACCATCGACCGCAGCACCATCCGCGCCACCGACCACACCATTGACAGGCTCACCGCACGACGAGCCGGCGCCGCGCTGGCGCTGGCCTCAGGCCTCGCCATCGCCGGCTTCATCGTGCTCGGCTGGGTCTTCGAGTACCCCCAGATCCTCGAGGAGCCGACCGCCGATATCCTGGCCCTGTTCCGCGAGCATCAGGGCGCGGTGATGGGTTGGTTCCTCGTCCTCGCCGTCAGCGCGGCCCTGATGGCACCGGCCGGCATCTGGCTCGGCCGGATCGCCGGAGGACGCCTCGGCCGCTGGATCGCCGGCGTCGGCATCGCCGCCGCCACGGTCCAGGTCGTGGGCCTGCAGCGCTGGGTGACCCTCGTCCCGGGTATCAGCGACGACGCCCTCGACCCAGCCCTCCGCGCCAACGCCGAGGAGCGCTTCGAGCTGTGGCAC
>DASQFD010000145.1:0-30104 GCA_035633255.1 Dermatophilaceae bacterium | reverse complement strand
AGCAGACCGCACCGCGAGCGCGTGCCGCGCAGCTGCGCAGGCGGGCGCGCGAGGCGGCGGAACCCCACGACGGTGTGCTGTCCCGCGAGGAGCTGAGGGCCCTGGCCGTCGACCACCGCATGATCCGCCGCGAGGTGGCGGCCGAGCGCTGGCGCCTGCACGGCATACAGACCGTCGGCGTGCACACCGGGCCGCTCGGCACCGAGGCGTCGAGATGGCGCGCGGTCTGGGAGGTCGGGCTCGACGTCGCGGCGCTCGATGGCGCCACCGCCCTCGATGCGGCCGGGCTGAGGGGGTACGCCGACGGCGAGCTGCACGTCTCGGTCCGGCACACGGCGCGGGTGAGGGCGGTCGACGGTGTCCGGCTGCACAAGGTGGTCAGACGCCTGCCCGACGAGGTGCTGACCAACGGTGTGCCACGGGTCCGCCCGGCGGTGGCCGCCGTACGCGCCGCACACTGGGCGAGCACCGACCGGCAGGCGGCGCTGGTGCTCGCGATGCCCGTCCAGCAGCGGATCGTCACGGGCGCCCAGCTCGTCGAGGTGGTTCGGGCGGCGCCGGGTCGCAACCGCCGCGCCCTGGTCGGCGTGCTGGCGAGCGACATCGTCGACGGGGCGCACTCCCTGGGGGAGCTGGACCTCGTCGAGGGCTGTCGCCGCCGGGGCCTCCCCGAGCCACGGCGCCAGGCGGTGCGACGGCTGCCGGGCGGCACGGCGTACCTCGACCTCGAGTGGGAGGAGGCGGGCCTGGTCGTCGAGGTCGACGGCTCCGGCCACGTCTCGGGACTGCAGGGGATGCTGGACGACCTCCGCCAGAACGCCGTGTCACTCGGCGACGAGCTCGTGCTGCGGGTGTCACTCCTCGGGTGGCGCCTCCAGCCGCAGGCCTACCTCGACCAGATCTGCGCCGGGTACTTCGCGCGCCTCGGTCGCCGCCGCAGCGCCTGAGGTCGGGGCCCGGGGGTCGAGGTGAAACCCGACCCCACCACGGTCCCCGATCACCTCCACCCCGCGGGACCGCACCCGGGTCGAGGTGAAACCCGACCCCACCGCGGTCCCCGATCACCTCCCCCCGCGGGTCCGCAGCCCGCGGGTCGGGGCCCGGCGCGACCGGCGCGAGCGCTCAGGGGCGGCGGAGCGCCTCCGCGGCCCCGCCGGCGACCGACGTCGCGACCCGCTCGACGTCGAGGGTCCCCGCGGCGGTGGCGCCGGTCCCGTCGAGGTCGACGGGCAGCTGCAGCTCGAGGATGCCCTTGCCGAGCAGGTCGTCCTGCGGCAGCGGCACGGGGTAGCCCCCGGTGAAGCAGGCGGTGCACAGCCGGTCGCGGGGCTGCCCGGTCGCCTCGACCATGCCCTCCTCGCTGATGTGCCCGAGCGAGTCGGCGCCGATCGACCGCCGCACCTCCTCGACACCGATGCCCGTCGCGATCAGCTCGGCGCGCGTGGCGAAGTCGATGCCGTAGAAGCACGGCCACCGCACCGGCGGCGAGGAGATCCGCACGTGCACCTCCGCCGCGCCCGCCTCCCGCAGCATCCGCACGAGCGCCCGCTGGGTGTTCCCACGGACGATCGTGTCGTCCACGACGACGAGCCGCTGCCCCCGGATGACCTCCCGCAGCGGGTTGAGCTTGAGCCGGATGCCCAGCTGGCGGATCGTCTGCGAGGGCTGGATGAAGGTGCGCCCGACGTAGGCGTTCTTCACCAGCCCCTGCCCGTAGGGGATGCCCGACTCCGCGGCATACCCGATGGCGGCCGGCGTCCCCGACTCGGGGGTGGGGATGACCAGGTCCGCGTCGGCGGGGTGCTCCCGGGCCAGCGCGCGCCCCATGTCGACCCGCGCGGCGTGCACGACCCGGCCCCCGATCGTGGTGTCCGGCCGCGCGAGGTAGACGTACTCGAAGACGCACCCCTTGGGTTGCGGCTCGGCGAAGCGCCGGGAGCGCAGCCCGTCCTCGTCGACCGCGACCAGCTCGCCCGGCTCCACCTCGCGGATGAAGGAGGCGCCGACGATGTCCAGCGCCGCGGTCTCGGACGCGACCACCCAGCCGCGCTCCAGCCGGCCGATGACCAGCGGGCGGAAGCCCTGGGGGTCGCGCGCGGCATACAGCGTGTGCTCGTCCATGAAGACGAAGCAGAACGCGCCACGCAGCAGGGGCAGCACGTCCATCGCCGCCGCCATGAGGGTGCGGTCCGGGTCGTCGGCCAGCAGCGCCGTGACCAGCGCGGTGTCGGTGGTGTTGCCGCGGGCCAGCTCGCCGCGGTGCCCGTCGTCGCCGGCGCGGTCCTCGACCAGGTCGCGCAGCTCGGCACTGTTGATCAGGTTGCCGTTGTGGGCCAGGGCCACGGTGCCGTCGGCGTGGCCGCCCAGGGTCGGCTGGGCGTTCTCCCAGGTCGACGCGCCGGTCGTGGAGTACCGGCAGTGCCCCACGGCGAGGTGCCCCTTGAGCGAGGCGAGCGAGCGCTCGTCGAAGACCTGCGAGACCAGCCCCATGTCCTTGTAGACGAGCAGCCGCCGCCCGTCCGAGGTCGCGATCCCGGCCGACTCCTGCCCCCGGTGCTGCAGCGCGTAGAGGCCGTAGTAGGCCAGCTTGGCGACGTCCTCCCCCGGGGCCCACACGCCGAAGACGCCGCAGGCGTCCTGGGGGCCCTGCTCACCGGGAAGGAGGTCGTGGCTCAGACGTCCGTCTCCGCGTGGCACGCGCCCCAGTCTCCCACAGCAGCAGGGGTATGCCGGGTGCTCCCGCCAGTGCCCACCCCCCGCGGGCGGCCCGCCCGGTCAGCGGCGCCGGTCGAGCAGCACGGCGAGCAGGGCGAAGGCGATGGCTCCCAGCATGGCCCCGAGCGCCCCGACGAAGCCCCAGCCGGCAGCCGAGGAGTAGTTCGCCTGCTGGGCCAGGGAGCCGTCCTCGTCGGCGAGCAGGCCGCTCACGGACAGGAAGCTGCCGATGGCGAAGCCGAGCACCGCGCCGGTGAGGATGAAGCGCAGGAAGTTCGGGGAGCGGGACGGCGTCGAGGGGGTTGCCACCGCACCACGGTACGTCGCCCGCGGCCCTCAGCCCGCTCCGGCCTGCACGAAGCCGGCGGCGACCGCCTCGAGCACGGCGGTGGACCCGGCATACGGTCCCTCGGGCCGCGGCCAGTGGGTGATGACGTCGGTGAAGCCCAGCCCGGCCGCCCGCCCCGCCATCTCCTCGTAGCGGCCGACCGACTCCAGGGAGAAGCACGGCGAGGCGTCCAGCGAGAGGTAGCGCCGCACGCCCGCGTCGGCGCGCCCCTCCTCCGCCACCGCCTCGGTGAAGTCCTCACCGAGCGCCCCCACGGCCCGGAACCACGCGTCGAGGTCGTCGACGCCCGGCCCGGTGGTCACCCAGCCCTCGCCGAAGCGGGCGGCGAGCCGCAGGGACCGGGGGCCGTTCGCCGCGATGACGAACGGCACGCGGTGGCGCACCGGGCCCGGCAGGGTGCGGGCGTCCCGCGCGGCGTACCACTCCCCCGCGTGCTCGACGTGGTCCTCGCGCAGCAGCCGGTCGAGCAGCGGCACGAACTCGTGGAACCGGTCGACCCGCTGCTTGGTGCTCAGGTCGGCGCCGAGGATGCCGGAGTCCAGGGTGCCGCCGGTGCCGAGCCCGCACAGGAAGCGCCCGTCCGAGATGTCGTCGAGCGCGAGGACGTCCCGGGCGAAGGTGTAGGGGTGCCGGTAGTTCGGGGAGGAGACGAAGGTCGCCAGCCGGATCCGGCGGGTCACCGTCGCGGCGGCGGCCAGCGTGGGGACGGCCCCGAACCACGGGTGGCTCTGCAGGCCGGACCACACGAGGTGGTCGTAGGTCCACGCGTGTGCGAAGCCCATGTCCTCGGCCGCCCGCCACATCGGCGCCGCCTCGCGCCACGGGTGCTCGGGGAGGATGGTCAGCCCGTGCCGGACCCCGCTCACGCCCGGCTCCCCTCGTGCGCGTGCCCGGCCAGGGGGAGGTATGCCGTCAGGTCGGCCCGGGTGCCGCTCACCTGCAGGCGCCCCGCGTCGAAGGCGGCGTCCCACCCCAGGACCCCCGTGGCGAGCTCCAGCCACGTCGCGGCGTCGGTCTCGACGACGTTCGGGGGGGTCCCGCGCCGGTGGGTCAGGCCCGCGACGCACTGCACCGCGCCGATCGGCGGGACGCGCACCTCGGTGCTCCGGCCGGGGGCACGGGCGGCGAGCTCCTCGAGGGTGAAGCGCACGGCCCGCGCGACCTCCTCCGCGGGCGCCCCCGCGGGGTCGGCCAGCCAGGCGGCGACCGCGGCACGGCCGGCGGCGGGGGGCACTCGGCGGCGGGACGGCATAGCCCCATCGTGGCACCGGCCACCGTCAGGGGGCGCCCGGGACGGGTGCCCTTGCCCTTGCCGCTGGGCTAGGGAAGCATCGGGGCGATAGGTGCCGGCGTGCGGTCCGGGACGGCCACGTCGAGGGGTGTGGGGATGGGACGCGTTCGTCGGTTCGTGGCCGGGACGGCCGGGGTGGGGACGGTGCTGGCCGCAGCGGTCACCGGGGTGGGGACGGCACAGGCCGCCACCAACATGGGGACCGGGTCGCTCGACCCCTCGCTGACGGCGGTGAACCTCCTCAACATCAACGACTTCCACGGGCGGATCGACACCAACAACACCGGCGACCTGGGGCTGTCGTTCGCCTGCTCGGTGGAGACCGCGAAGGCCCGGCTCGGTGAGGGCTCGACGCTCTTCCTCTCGGCGGGGGACAACATCGGCGCGACGCCGTTCACGTCGGCGAGCCAGCGGGACGAGCCGACGATCGAGTACCTCGACGCGCTGCAGCTCGCGGCGTCGGCCGTGGGCAACCACGAGTTCGACCAGGGCTTCGGCGACCTGACCGGCCGGGTGGACGGACTCGCGGACTTCCCCTACCTCGGGGCGAACGTCTACCAGCGCGGCACGACGACGCCGGCGCTCCCGGAGTACGCCGTGCGGACCGTGAGCGGGCTGCGCGTCGGGATCATCGGCGCGGTGACCCCGGAGACGCCGTCGCTGGTGACGCCGACCGGGGTGAGCGGGCTCGACTTCGGGGACCCGGTGGCTGCCGTGAACCGGGTGGCGGACCGGCTGACCGACGGGAGCGAGGCCAACGGCGAGGCCGACGTGCTGGTGGCGGAGTACCACGAGGGCGCCTCGGACGGCGCACCCGAGGGTGCCACGCTGGCCGAGGAGGTCGCGGCGGGCGGCCCGTTCGCCGACATCGTCACCAAGACCTCCGCCAAGGTGTCGGCCATCTTCACCGGCCACACCCACAAGCAGTACGCGTGGGACGGTCCCGTCCCCGGCGGCACGGGAACCCGGCCGATCCTCCAGGCGGCGTCGTACGCGTCGCTGCTCGGGCAGGTCTCCCTCGGGTTCGACCCCGCCACGAAGCGGCTCGAGCAGTACACCGTGCAGAACATCCCGACGCCGTCGACGCCTCCCGCTCCCACCGCTGCCTGTGCGACCGACCCGCAGTACGTCGCGGCGAAGTCGGTCGTCGACACCGCCGTGGCGCAGGCGAAGGTGGTCGGCAGCCGGGTCATCGGTCGCGTCACCGCGGACATCACGACCGCGTTCACCGGCGCGACGCGGGACGACCGGACCCGGGAGTCCACCCTGGGCGACCTGAGCGCCCAGATCTGGCTGGACGCGCTCGACGCGCCCGGACGCAGCGGCGCCGACATCGGGGTCCAGAACCCGGGCGGCCTGCGGGCCGAGCTCCGTTACGCCCCCTCCGGGTCCGAGGCGCCCGGCGAGGTGACCTACGCGGAGGCGGCAAGCGTCAACCCGTTCGCGAACACCCTGCAGACGGTGGACCTCACCGGCGCCCAGCTCGTCACCCTGCTCGAGCAGCAGTGGCAGCCGCAGGGCGCCCAGCGGTCCTACCTCGCGCTCGGGCTGTCGCGCAACGTCACCTACACCTACGACCCGGCCCGTCCGGCCGGCTCGCGGATCACCTCGGTGGTGGTGGACGGGGCGCCGATCGACCGCGCCCGGACCTACACGGTGGCCAGCAACTCCTTCCTCGCGGCGGGCGGTGACAACTTCGTGGTGTTCCGCGACGGCACCGGTCTGCGCGACTCCGGGCTCATCGACACCGACGCGTTCGTCAACCACCTCCTCGCCACAAGCCCGGTCTCGCCGGAGTTCACCGCGCACGGGGTCGCCGTCGTGCCGACGCCGACGGCCGTCAACTACGGCAAGGCGACGACGTTCCGGCTCGAGGGATTCGACCTGACCAGCCTGGGCTCGCCCGCGAACACCTCGGCGCGGGTCTACCTCGACGGGCGCTTCGTGCAGACCGTGCCGATCACGACCACGACCGTGCCGGCACCCCCGCCGCCGGCGCGCACCGGTGTCGCGACGGTGTCGTTCAAGCTGACCGGGCGGATCCTGCCCGACGACCGGCCCCGCACCGTCCTGCTCACCGTGGTCGCCTCCCCGACGGGGACGACCGTGAGCATCCCGGTCCGCGTCAAGGGCTGACCCGGCGCGGCCCCGGACCTGGAGCAGCACCCCGCCGCGCGCGTCGTCCCGGACGCGCGCGGCGGCGCCGTCGTCGTCCTCGACGGCCACCCTCAGTCGCACGTCGACGTGGAGCACCCCGACGACCTCGTCTTCGAGTACGTCGCCCTGCTCGCCCTGGCGCTGGACGTCTGCGCGCCCGAGCCCGCTCCGGCCCGGCTCGCCGTCACGCACGTGGGCGGCGGCGGCTTGACGCTCCCGCGCTGGGTCCAGCACACCCGGCCCGGGTCGCCGCAGGTCGTCCTGGAGCCGGACGCGGGGCTCACCGCGCAGGTCCGGCGGGAGCTGCCCCTGCCCCGCGGTCACCGGATCCGGGTCCGCCCGGTCGACGGCCGGACCGGGGTCGCCGCGCTCGCCACGGGGTCGGCCGACGCGGTCGTCCTCGACGCCTACGCCGGCGGCCGGGTGCCGCCCGAGCTCGGCACCCTGGAGTTCCTCACCGACTGCGCGCGGGTCCTGTCCCCGGGCGGCGTCCTGCTCGCCAACGTCGCCGACGAGCCCGGGCTCCGGTATGCCGGCCGCGTCGCCGCGGGTGCGCGGGCCGCACTGGGGCACACGGCATACCTCGCCCCCCACGAGGTGCTCAAGGGCCGCCGCTTCGGCAACGGCGTGCTCGTGGCGCGGCGTGGGCCGGTCGACGTCGCCGAGCTGCGGCGGCGGCTCCCGCGCCTGCCGTTCCCGGCCGGGCTGCTGGCCGACGCCGACCTGCGGCGCCGGGTGCCGGGTGCCCGGCCCTTTCTCGACGCGGCTGCCGAGCGCTCCCCCGAGCCGCCCGAGCCGGGCCGCTGGCGCCTGCGCTGACCCGGCGCCGACCCGTGGTCAGGGGTCGGCGGCGACCCGGCGGTTGCCGGCGAGGGCCGAGTCGAGGGCCTCGAGGACGACCAGGGCCACGACCACCGCGATGATCACCAGCGGCGTCACCTCGGTCACCCCCGACCCGAGCAGCAGGACGACCAGGAGCACGGACGTGACCGGCAGGCGCATCACCGCCGCGGCCGTGGCCGCCATGCCGATGGCCAGGCCGGCAGCGGTCCCGAGACCGGGGAGCTGGCCGGCGAGCACGCCCGCCACCGCCCCCAGGGCGACGGCCGGGAAGACCGGTCCGCCGCGGAACACCCCGAGCGAGAGCCCGAAGGCCAGTGCCTTGCACCCCAGCAGCAGCACCAGGGCGGTGACCGGCCAGGACTGGGGCTCCGCCGCCAGCCCCGGGAGCAGCGCCTGGCCGGACAGGGCGACCTCGGTGACGGAGCGCGAGGTGAGCAGGGCGTAGAGCGTGGCCAGCCCGCCCGCCAGGACGCCGGCTGCCGCGGTGACCAGGAACACCCGTGACCGGGCCGCCTCCGTCACCCGGTGGCCGAGGAGCAGGACGGCGTGCAGGCCGACCGCGATCACGGCCGCCACCGGCACCACCCAGAGCAGCTGGCCCACCCGCAGGTCGGAGGCCTCGAAGTCCGGCACGGCCAGACTCGCGGTCGTCAGCCCGGTCCAGCTGCCCAGCCCGGTGAAGAGCAGCGCCCCCACGCCGGTCGACATCAGGCAGGGCAGCAGGACCGCCATCATCTTGCGGCCGCCGAAGCCGACCACCTCCATCAGCAGGATCGCCGCCACCAGCGGGCTGCCGAAGATGGCCGCGATGGCGGCCGCCGCCCCGGCGGTCGCGATCACGGCGCGGGCCTCGGGCTGGGTCGCCAGCGAGGTCCGGTCCGCGACCATGAGCGCGACGGCGCTGCCCATGGCGAGCAGCGGCGCCTCGGGGCCCAGGACGGCACCGAGGACCAGGCTGATCCCGGCCACGACGAGGACCCCGGGCAGGAACCGCGGCGGGGTGGGTGCGGGGCTGACGCCGCCCGCCGCGGGGTGTCCACCCCCACCCGGGACGCGGGGCCCCACCCAGCCGACGAGGACCCCGGCCAGACCCAGCACGACGAGCGGCCACCACACCGGGGGACCGGAGCCCCACAGCCGCTCCGGCAGGGCCTCCCACACCTCGTGCTGCAGCACGTGCACCAGGGCCTGGTAGCCGAAGGCGAGCAGCGAGATCGGGATCCCCAGGGCCGCCGCCTGGAGGAGCAGCACCAGGTAGCCCCGCCTGTGCAGGACGATGGGCGACTCGGCAGCCGAGGAGGCGGCCGGGCCCGAGGAGGGCGCCGGTCCCGAGGAGGGCGCCGGGCCGGAGGAGGGCGCCGGGCCGGAGGAGGGCGCCGGGCCCGGCCCCCGGTCCGCCGCCCCGTCGCTGCCGGTACGCTCGCTCACCGCTCAGCCCACCGAGACCCGCGCGTTGCGGAATATCCGCAGCCACGGGCTCTCGTGCTCCACCGGCCCGGAGGTCCACGACAGCTGGACGTTGCGCGACACCCGCTCCGGGTGCGGCATCATCGCCGTGAACCGCCCGTCCGGCGTGGTCACCGCCGTCAGCCCGCCCGGGCTGCCGTTGGGGTTCGCCGGGTATGCCGTCGCCGGCCGCCCGTGACCGTCGACGAACCGCGCCACGGCGTGCACCGCGCCGGCGTCGCCGCGAGCGGCGAAGCTGGCCAGACCCTCCCCGTGGGCGACGGCGATCGGCAGGATGCTCCCGGCCATCCCCGCGTGGAAGATCGACGGCGAGTCCAGCACCTCGACCAGCCCGAGCCGGGCCTCGTACTGCTCGGACCGGTTGCGGGTGAACCGCGGCCACGCCTCGGCCCCCGGCACCAGGTCGGCCAGCGCCGCGAACATCTGGCACCCGTTGCAGATCCCCAGGCCGAAGGTGTCCGGCCGCCCGAAGAACCCGGCGAACGCCTCGCTGAGCCGCTCGCTGAAGAGCACCGAGCGCGCCCAGCCCTCGCCCGCCCCGAGGGTGTCGCCGTAGGAGAACCCGCCGCACGCGACCAGCCCGACGAAGTCGGCGAGGTCCGCGCGCCCGCTCTGCAGGTCGGTCATGTGCACGTCCCACGCCTCGAAGCCGGCCCGGTGGAAGGCGAACGCGGTCTCCGCGTGCGAGTTCACGCCCTGCTCGCGCAGCACCGCCACCCGGGGCCGCGCCCCGCGCCCCACGTGCGGCGCGCTGACGTCCTCGCGCGGGTCGAAGGTGGTCACCACCGTGAGCCCCGGGTCCTCGTCCGCGCCCACCGCCGCGTGCTCCTCGTCGGCGCACTCCGGGTTGTCCCGGAGCCGCGCGATCCGCCACGACACCTCGTCCCAGGCCTGCGCGAGGTCGCGCACCGGCTCGTCGAGCACCGCGCGCCCGGCCACCGACACCCGCACCCGGCGCTGCGCGTTCGGCCGCCCCACGACCGTGGTCAGGTGGGAGAGCCGGTATGCCGTCAGCGCCGCCTCCGCGTCCGCAAGCCGGTGCGCGGGCACCTCCAGGACCACCCCGAGCTCCTCGGCGAAGAGGGCGGCCACCGAGCGGACGTCCAGGTCGACGCCGCACCCGCCGGCCAGCCCCATCTCGACCGCCGTCGACCACAGCCCGCCGTCGGAACGGTCGTGGTATGCCGTGACCAGGCCCTGCTCGCGCAGCGCGTTCACCGCGTCGACGAGGGCGACCAGCCGCGCCGGGTCGTCGAGGTCCGGCACCGCGCCGCCCCCGAACCGCGCGCGTGTCTGGGCCAGCACGGAGCCGCCCAGCCGGTCCCGGCCCGCCCCGAGGTCGACCAGCAGCAGCAGGGTCTCGGACGCATCGGTCTCGGACGCACCGGTCCCGTCCGCCGCCCGGCCGCCGACGAGCTGCGGCGTCAGCGTCCCGCGCACGTCGGGCAGGGACGCGAACGCCGTCACGACCAGGGTCACCGGTGAGGTGACCTGGCGCGCCTCCCCCGTCGCCGGGTCGGACCAGCGGGTGCGCATGGACAGCGAGTCCTTGCCGACCGGGACGCCCACCCCCAGGGCCGGGCACAGCTCCATCGCCACGGCGTGCACCGTGTCGTAGAGCGCGGCGTCCTCGCCGGGCTCCCCGCACGCCGCCATCCAGTTGCACGAGAGCTTGACCGACGACAGCGACGCCACCGGCGCGGCGAGCAGGTTCGTCACGGCCTCACCGACCGCCATCCGCCCCGACGCCGGCGCGTCGACGGCCGCGATCGGCGGGCGCTCCCCCGTGGCCATCGCCTCCCCCGCGAAGCCGACGTGGTCCGCCAGGGTCACCGCGACGTCCGCGACCGGCACCTGCCACGGGCCGACCATCTGGTCCCGGTGGGAGATCCCCCCCACGGTGCGGTCGCCGATGGTGACCAGGAAGCGGGTGCTGGCGACGGTGGGGTGGCGCAGGACGGCGTAGGCCGCCTCCCGCACCTCCTCGGGCCCCCACCCCGTGGGGTCGAGCACCGGTCCGCCGTCGCGGGACACCCGGCTCACGTCGCGGGTCATCCGCGGCGGCTTGCCGAGCAGCACCTCCATCGGCAGGTCGACGGGAGCGCCCGGGGCCGGCCGGTCCGACGCCCCGTCCCCGACCACCAGCCCCCCGTCCCCGACCGCGAGCCGGCCGTCCTCGACCACGAGCCGGCCGTCCGCCCGCGCGACGCCGACGAGGGCATACGGGCACCGCTCGCGCTCGCACAGCGCGGCGAAGGCCGGGAGGGACTCGGGCGCGATCGCCAGGACGTAGCGCTCCTGGCTCTCGTTGCACCAGATCTCCTTCGGCGCCAGCCCCGACTCCTCCACGGGCACCGCGCCGAGGTCGAACCGCGCGCCGAGCCCGGCCCCGTCCACGAGCTCGGGGAACGCGTTGGAGAGCCCGCCCGCCCCCACGTCGTGGACGGCGAGGACGGGGTTGTCACCGCCGAGCGCGGCGCACGAGGTGATGACCTCCTGCGCACGCCGCTGGATCTCCGGGTTGCCGCGCTGCACCGAGTCGAAGTCGAGCTCGGCGGCGTTCGCGCCGGCGGCCATCGACGACGCCGCCCCGCCGCCCATCCCGATCCGCAGGCCCGGCCCGCCGATCTGCACGAGCAGGGTCCCGGCGGGGAAGCGCACCTTCTCCGTCTGCGCCGCGTCGATGGTGCCGAGCCCGCCGGCGCTCATGACCGGCTTGTGGTAGCCCCGACGCACCCCGTCGACGGTCTGCTCGTAGACGCGGAAGAACCCGCCGAGCGCCGGCCGCCCGAACTCGTTGTTGAAGGCCGCCGCCCCGACCGGCCCGTCGAGCATGATCTCCAGCGGGGTGGCCAGGTGCCCCGGCGCGCCCACCGGGTCCCTCTCCCACGGCTCCTCGGCCCCGGGGAGGCGCAGGTTGGAGACGGCGAACCCGGTCACCCCCGCCGAGGGCCGCGACCCCCGGCCGGTGGCCCCCTCGTCGCGGATCTCCCCGCCGGCCCCGGTCGCCGCGCCCGGGAAGGGCGAGATCGCCGTGGGGTGGTTGTGGGTCTCGACCTTCATCAGGACGTGCACGTCGCCGTCGCGCGCCCGCCAGCGGGCCGGCCCGTCCCCCCGCTCGGGCCGCCACCGCTGCCGTACCCCGCCCCGCATCACGGAGGCGTTGTCGGAGTAGGCGACGACGGTCCCCTGGCCCGATACCGCCTCGGTGTGCCGGATCATCCCGAAGAGCGACCTTGGCTGCGCCTCGCCGTCCACCACGAAGTCGGCGTTGAAGATCTTGTGCCGGCAGTGCTCGGAGTTCGCCTGGGCGAACATCGTCAGCTCCACGTCGGTCGGGTTGCGGCCCAGCGTGGTGAACGCCTCGACGAGGTAGTCCACCTCGTCCTCGGAGAGGGCCAGCCCGTATGCCGTGTCCGCCGCCTCCAGCGCGGCCCGCCCCTCCCCCAGGACGTCGACGCGTGCCAGCGGCCCCCCCTCACGCTCGTCGAAGAGCGCGGCGGCGTCCTCCCGGGCCGGGAGCGCCGTCTCGGTCATCCGGTCGTGGAGCACGTCGGCCGCGGCGGCCCAGCCGGCGGTCGTGAGCGGCTGCGCGGAGCGCAGGACGTACTCGGTGACGCGCTCGACCCGCCGCACGTCGACGCCGCAGCTGTGCGCGATGTCGGTCGCCTTGGAGGCCCACGGGGAGAGGGTGCCGAGCCGCGGGGCGACGACGACGGGGGTCAGGTGCCCGCTCCCTGGGGCCCTCACGGCATACGGCTCGCCGTAGGTCAGCAGCCGGGTGACCGTCACGCGGGTCGCGTCGTCCAGAAGCCGCTCGCTGGCGACCCAGTGCACGAAGCGGGCGTCGAGGCCGCTCACCGACGGCACCGCCGCGCGGACCCGGCGCAGGACGGCGGTGGCGCGGAACGGCGAGAGGGCGCAGCCGCCGTCGACGGTGGTCAGCACGAGGCCGTGCGACGAAGCCATGTCTGGGTCTCCCGGAAGGGCGGAGGCGGGCGCCGGGGCCAAGGGTAGTGCCGCGTCAGAAGCGCTCACCGGTGAGCCGCTCGTAGGCCTCCACGTAGCGCGCCCGGGTCTGCTCGACCACCTCGGGCGGAAGCGGGGGCGGCGGCTCCCCGCCGGCCCGGTCCCAGCCGCTCGCCGGGGAAGTCAGCCAGTCCCGGACGTACTGCTTGTCGAAGGAGGGCTGGGGCCGGCCGGGGGCCCAGCCGTCCGCCGGCCAGAAGCGGGAGGAGTCGGGCGTGAGCACCTCGTCGGCGAGCACGACCTCGTGCCCCCCGCGCAGGCCGAACTCGACCTTGGTGTCCGCGAGCAGGATGCCGCGCCCGGCCGCCACCGCGTCGCCCCGGCGCAGGATCGCGACGGTGAGGTCCCGCGCGCGGGCGGCGAGCTTGGCCCCGAGCTCGGCCTCCACGACGGCATACGGGATCGGCTCGTCGTGCTGCCCTGCGGGCGCCTTGGTGGAGGGGGTGAAGATCGGCGCCGGCAGGCGCGAGCCGTCCTCGAGGCCGGGAGGGAGCGGTATGCCGCTCACCGCACCCGTCGCGTGGTACTCCGCCAGCCCGCCCCCGGTCAGGTAGGCCCGCGCCACGCACTCCACCGGCAGCATCTCGAGCCGCTCCACCAGCACCGCCCGCCCGGCCACCTCGGAGGGGACGTCCGTGGAGAGCACGTGGTGGGGGACCAGGTCCGCCAGCCGCTCGAACCACCACAGCGAGAGCCGGGTCAGCACCTCGCCCTTGTCGGGGATGGGGGTGCGCAGGACGTGGTCGTAGGCGGAGATCCGGTCGGAGGAGACGAGGAGCAGCCGGTCCGCCCGCGGCTCGCCCGTGACCGGGTCCAGCGGGGCGTAGAGGTCGCGGACCTTGCCCGAGTGGACGTGGACGAAGCCCGCGAGCCCGGGCGCGGGGGTGCTCACGCCGTCGATCCTCCCAGCCCCGCCGGCGCGCGGGGGCGGATCGGGCGCGGGTCGGGCGCGGATCGGGCCCGGGTCGGGCCCGGGTCGGGCACGGATCGGGTGCCGGTCGGGTGCCGGTCGGGGCGGATCTGTCCCGGTTTCTCCATTCCCGGGACAGCGGGGGGCGGCGCACGCCACACTCGGGGCGTCGGGAACGGCGTCGGCGGGGACACCCGCAGCCGCCTACCGGCCGGCACGATCCAGGGGGATGCGGGGGGAACCCATGTCTCACGCCGGCTGGAGCCGACCGCGGCCCGTGGGGCCGGTGGTCGATCCCCCGGGGGGAGGACGGCCGCCGGCCCCGCGGGCCCCCTGCTTTCAGTGGCCCCTGCTTTCAGTGGCCCCTGCTTTCACTGGCCCCTGCTGTCACTGGTCCCTGCTGTCACTGGTCCCTGCTGTCACTGGTCGGCCCCGCCCCCCGACGCGGCCGTTCTCGGTTCTGGACGCGGCCCCGCCGGGCCCGCCGGCCTCACCCCGACGTCGGTTCCCTGGCCTCGCCGCGCTGGTCGGCCTCGCCGCGCCGCTCGGCCTCGGCGCGCTCGGCGAGCAGGCCGATGTCGCGGCGGACGTGCGCACCGTCGAGGCGGATCCGGTCCACGGCGGCGTAGACCCGCTCGCGCGCCTCGGCCAGCGTGTCGCCCGCGGCGACGACGGACAGCACCCGGCCGCCGGAGGACCGCAGCGTGCCGTCCACGTCCCGCGTGGTGCCCGCGTGGAGGACGTATGCCGCCGGCACCTCCTCCGCGTCCGCCAGCCCCTCGATCGCGTCCCCGGCGCGCGGCGCGGCGGGGTACCCCTGCGCGGCCACGACCACGGTGACCACGTGCTCCGGCGACCAGCGCAGGGGGACCACCGCGTCGAGCCGGCCGGTGGCGGCGGCGGAGAGCAGCCCGGCGAGCGGGGTGCGCAGCCGCGCCAGCACCACCTGCGTCTCCGGGTCGCCGAACCGCGCGTTGAACTCGATGACCCTCGGTCCGCGCGAGGTCAGCGCGAGGCCCAGGAACAGGGTCCCCACGAAGGGCGTGCCCCGGCGCGCCATCTCTGCGACCGTCGGTCGGGCGATCCGGTCGAGCACCTCCTCGACGAGTCCGCCGGGTGCCCAGCCCAGCGGGCTGTACGCGCCCATGCCGCCGGTGTTGGGGCCGGTGTCGCCCTCACCCACCCGCTTGAAGTCCTGCGCCGGCTCGAGGGGGACCACGGTGCGGCCGTCGGACAGGCAGAACAGCGAGACCTCCGGACCGTCGAGGTACTCCTCGACGACGACCCGCCCGTCCGCCTTGGCCAGCGCCGCCCGCGCGTGCTCCAGGGCGGCGGTCCGGTCGTCGGTGACGAGGACGCCCTTGCCGGCGGCCAGCCCGTCGTCCTTGACGACGTGCGGGGGACCCAGCGCGTCGAGCGCACCGGCGACCTGCTCCACCGTCGTGCAGACGTGCGCGGCGCCGGTCGGCACCCCGGCCGCGGCCATCACCTCCTTGGCGAAGGCCTTGCTCCCCTCGAGGCGTGCCGCCTCGGCCGACGGGCCGAAGCAGGGGATCCCCGCCGCCCGGACGTCGTCCGCCACCCCCGCGACGAGGGGCACCTCGGGGCCGACGACGACCAGGTCGACCGCGTGCTCGACGGCGAGCCGCGCGACGGCCTCCCCGTCGGTGACCCGGTCCAGCGCCGCCACCCGGGCGTTCCGGGCGATGCCCGGGTTGCCCGGCGCCGCGACCACACCCGTGACCTGGGGGTCCGCGGCGAGGGCGCGGACGAGGGCGTGCTCACGGGCACCGGAACCGACGACGAGGACCTGCACGCCGCCACGGTAGTGCGGCGGTGGGCCACCGTCCGCCCGGACCGAGGTGCGCGGGCCCCCCGACGGTGGTGCACTGGGGAGAGGCCTCGGTGAGCTGGGGCCGGCACCTCACCCGGGCCGGGCCCGGCAGGGGCGGGGAGAGGCGGAAGGAGGACCGGTTGAGAGACCGGCTGAAGGACCGGGAGAAAAGACATAGAGCGCGGCGTCCCCGAGGAGCAGGGGGGTACCCCCGGGGACACCGCGCTCGGTTCGCGGGCACTCAGCTTGGGGGAAGCGGCGCTCTGCACGAACCTCGACGTGTTGTCGATGGGATAAGTGAAGCAGACATCTAGTAAGCAGTAAAGTATGAGCGCGTCGGATCACCGTCAGTGTCGTCCATCCGACACCTCTTGAACCGACAACCACTTCGACGGAAGGCGCACGGTGAGCGCGGACGAGGACGCCGGCCGGCCGCGCCGGCCCCGGGGGTCATCGGAGCCGGTGCCGGCGGAGCCACGGGCCGAGATCCCGTCGTGGCCGCGCAGCATCGGCGAGGAGCTGGTGACGCACGTCTACCTCACGTTGGTCCGCCGGGCGCACCCGTCCCGCGCGAGCCTGATCAGCCTCGGCTTCCTGGCCATCGAGATCGACCAGGCGCTCCCGGTCCTCGAGGAGTTGCGGCTCATCGACGTCGGTCCCGAGGGGCACATCAACGTCTACCCGCCCGACGTGGCGCTGCCCGCCTTCGCGGCCGAGCTCGAGCGACAGGCCCGCACCTCGCGCGGGGCGTCCTCCGCCCTGGCCACCATCTTCTACGAGGCGCGCACTACGGCCGGCGCCGCGCCCAGCCCCGAGACGTTCGACCTCCGCCTGCTCGAGTCCATCGAGGACATCGACCACGCCCGGGTCCAGATCACGCCGACGGCACGCCAGTGCATCACCCGGCTCGTCGCCCGCACCTCCCGCCACGACCGCGTCCTGCTTGAGCAGCCGCAGCTGCTGCGCACCTCCCGGACCATGGACCCCGACCTCCCGCCGGGGATGCGGATGTCGGTCTTCGAGGCGAGCGTGCTTGAGCTCGAGGGGGCGCTGACCGCCCTGCGGGCCCTGCAGGACGACGGCGTGGACGTGCGGCTCACCGCGAGCGTGCCCTTCACCCTCGTGGTCGTCGACGAGACGGCGGCCCTGATGGACATCTCCAACATCGAGCCCAGCGGCTACGGCTCGGTGATGATCCGGCACGGGCCCCTGGTGCAGGCGATCTCGGGCCTGGCGGCCGTCGTGACGTCCGCGTCGAGCCCGGTGCCGCGCACCCGCGAACCGTCCGTGGCCGGGTTCGGCTTCGACCAGCGCGACCATGACGTCCTCTCCCTGCTCGCGGCCGGCGCCTCCGACTCGGTCATCGCCCGCAAGACCGGTGTCTCGCAGCGCACCGTCGAGCGCCGGGTCCGCTCGGTGATGGACCAGCTCGGGGTGGCGACCCGCTTCCAGGCCGGTGTGGAGGCCGCGCGCCGCGGCCTGGTCTAGCCGGCACGGCAGGACCGACGACCGCCCCGCCGCCCCCCGTGCGGGGTGCGGCGGGGCAGTGGACCCGGTGCCCGGGGCGGGTGCGCGGCGGCGGTAGACTTCGTGGTTCCGCCCGCGGGGGACGCGCACGACGCGGCACCCCGGGTGTACCGTCACCGACTCCTCGAGGAGACGACCGCACCCGTGACCCCTCCCGGCCCCCGCGTGCCCGACACCTCCGCCGTCGTCGCCGCCGAGATCGCCGCCGAGCAGGCGCACGTCGACCGGGTCTACGCCGAGCTCGCCAAGGCGACCGGGCGGGCCGCCGACGTCGAGGCCGACGGACTGGCGCGCGGACGCACCGACCGCACCGGTGACGTCCGCGACGAGGAGCTCACCGGCCTCTTCGAACGCGACGCGCTGGTGCTCGCCGCGAGCCGCCGCCGCGCCGCGATCGACACGCAGTACGAGGGCCTGGTGTTCGGCCGGCTCGACCTCGGCATTGCCGACACGCCCCCGGAGGCGCGCCGGGTTCACCACATCGGGCGGCTGGGGGTGCGTGACGACGACTACGAGCCGCTCGTCATCGACTGGCGGGCGCCGGCCGCGGCGGCGTTCTACCGCGCGACCCCCGTGGACCCCATGGGCGTGCTCCGCCGCCGGGTGCTGCGCTGCAAGGGGCAGACCGTGGTCGGGGTGGAGGACGACCTCATGGTGCCCGAGGCGCCGGAGTCGCTCGTCGTCGTCGGTGACGGTGCCCTCATCGCGGCCCTCACCCGCAGCCGCGGGCGGCAGATGCGGGACATCGTCGCGACCATCCAGCGCCACCAGGACGAGGCCATCCGGGCCCCCTCGCGCGGGATCACGGAGATCACCGGCGGCCCCGGCACCGGCAAGACGGTCGTCGCGCTGCACCGGGCGGCATACCTGCTCTACTCCGAGCGCCGGAGGTTCGAGTCGGGGGGCATCCTCGTCGTCGGGCCGTCCGCCGCCTACACGGCGTACATCGAGCGGGTGCTCCCCTCCCTCGGTGAGGAGTCGGTCGCCCTGCGCGCGGTCGGCGACCTCCTCGACGGCGTCACGGCGACCCGGCTGGACCAGCCCGAGGTGGCCGCCGTCAAGGGCTCACTGCGGATCCGCCGGGTCCTGGCGCGCGTCGCCCGGCAGGCGCCCGAGGGGTCACCCACGACGTTCCGCGCGTTCGTCGCCGGGCACGCCGTCCGCCTGGAGCCGGCGGACCTGGAGCGGGTTCGGGGCCAGGTGCTCCGCGGCCACCAGCACAACCTCGGCACGGACCACGCCCGGGCCGCGCTCGCCGAGGCGGCCTGGCGCACCGTGCGCACCGGGGAGCGCTCGGACTTCCTCGACGCCTTCGAGGCCTCCCGCGACGTCGACGAGTTCCTGCTCTCGTGGTGGCCGCAGGTCGACGCCCGCGACGTGCTGATCCGGCTCTCCGACACCGACGAGGCCTACCGGCTCGGCCGCGGCGTGCTCACCCACGAGGAGGGTGCCGCCCTCGCGCACTCGGTGCGCGAGGCGCTGCGGCTCGGCACGTGGTCGGTCGCCGACGTCGCGCTCCTCGACGACCTGACGGCCCGGCTGGGCCCGGTCCAGGCCGCCGAGGCCGAGGAACGGGGGTACTACGACATCGAGGAGCTCGACGACCTCACCGCCTACGGCGTCGTGGACGTCCGGTCGGCGATGGGCACCGAGCGGCGGGGGGCCACCGGAGCCGCCGACGCAGACTCCTGGGGGTACACCGCCTCCGAGGTGCACTCGACGACCGACCCCCGGGACCGGCTGCTCGCGGGCCGGCTGGAGCGACCGTCGTCCTATGCCCACGTCCTCGTCGACGAGGCGCAGGACCTCTCGCCGATGCAGTGGCGGATGCTCGGCCGGCGCGGCCGGTCCGCCTCCTGGACCGTCGTCGGCGACGCGGCCCAGGCGTCGTGGACCGACCTCGCGGAGGCGCGGGCGGCCCGCGAGGAGGCCTTCGCCGGCCAGCCGCACCGGCTCTTCCACCTGGCCACCAACTACCGCAACGCCCGTGAGGTCTTCGACTACGCGCGCGACGTCGTGCTGCCGGTGGTGCCGGACGCCGACATTCCCCTGGCCGTGCGGGAGACGGGCGTGGACCCGGTGGACCTCACCGTGGACGGCTCGCTCCCCGCGGCCGTGGGCGCGGCCGTCGACGACCTGCTCACCGAGGTCGAGGGCTCGGTGGCGGTCATCGCGCCGCGCCGCTGGGAGGACCGGCTCCGTGGGCTCGACGACGCCGGGGACGGGCGGGTGCAGGTGCTCGACCCGCTCTCCACCAAGGGCCTGGAGTGGGACGCGACCGTCGTCGTGGATCCGGACGCCATCGCCGAGGAGTCCCCCGGGGGCGTGCGGGTCCTCTACGTCGTCCTCACCCGGGCGGCGCACCGGATGCACGTGCTGCGACCGGGCTGAGCACCGAGCTGGGCACCGAGCTGACGACCGAGCTGACGACCGGGCTGGGCACCGGGCTGGGCACCGGTGCTACGGCAGCAGCGGGTGTCGCTCGATGATCTCGTGCCGCCCCGGCCCGACGCCGATCGCCGAGACCCGGGCCCCCACGAGCTCCTCGACCCGCAGCACGTAGGCCTGCGCCGCGGCCGGCAGGTCCTCGAAGGACCGCGCGCCGGAGAGGTCCTCCGTCCACCCGTCGAGCAGCTCGTAGACCGGTCTGGCGTGGTGGAAGTCGCTCTGGTTGACGGGCATCTCGTCGTGGCGCACGCCGTCGACCTCGTAGGCCACGCAGACCGGCAGCCGCTCGAAGCCGGTCAGCACGTCGAGCTTGGTGACGACGACGTCGGTGACGCCGTTGACGCGGCTCGCGTAGCGCCCGATGACGGTGTCCATCCACCCGCAGCGGCGCGGCCGCCCGGTGGTGGTGCCGAACTCGGCCCCGGTCGTGCGCAGACGCTCGCCGTCCGCGTCGTCGAGCTCGGTGGGGAAGGGCCCCTCCCCCACGCGCGTCGTGTAGGCCTTGAGGATCGCCAGGACCCGTGACACCCGCGTCGGCGGGATGCCCGAGCCGGTGCAGGCGCCCCCGGCCGTCGCCGAGGACGACGTCACGAAGGGGTAGGTGCCGTGGTCGACGTCCAGCAGCGTCGCCTGCCCCGCCTCGAGGAGCACGGTGCGCCCGGCGTCCAGCGCCGCCTCGAGCACCGCCGAGGTGTCGGCCACCATGGGACCCAGCCGGTCGGCATACCCGAGCAGCTCCTCGACCACCTCGTCGGGGTCCACGGCACGGGTGTTGTAGATCTTGACGAGCACCTGGTTCTTGAAGGCCAGCGCCGCCTCCACCTTCTGCCGGAGGATCCCCTCGTCGAAGAGGTCCTGGACCCGGACGCCGACGCGGTTCATCTTGTCGGCGTAGGTCGGCCCGATGCCACGTCCGGTCGTGCCGATCCGCCGGGCGCCGAGGAAGCGCTCGGTGACCCGGTCGAGCACGCGGTTGTAGGAGGGGATGACGTGGGCGTTGGCGCTGACCAGGAGGCGTGAGGTGTCCACACCACGCGCCGCCAGGCCGTCGAGCTCCTCGAGCAGGACGGACAGGTCGACCACGACGCCGTTGCCGATCACCGGCACCACGCCGGGCGTGAGGATCCCGGACGGCAGCAGGTGCAGGGCGTACTTCTCCCGGGTGCCGTCCGGGGCCTCCACCACGACGGTGTGGCCGGCGTTGTTGCCGCCGTTGAACTTCACGACGTAGTCGACGTCGGCCCCCAGCAGGTCGGTGGCCTTGCCCTTGCCCTCGTCGCCCCACTGGGCGCCGACGAGCACGATGGCGGGCATCGGGCCTCCTTCCGTCGTTGGCAGCCGGGCTCGGGCCAAACCCTAGCGCCGGGGGGGACGGCGCCATGACCGACGGCAGGCGCCGAGGGGCCCGGACCGAGATCGGTCCGGGCCCCTCGTGCCTGTGCGTCCGTCGGCTCGCCGGGTGCTCAGAGCCGCAGCACGCGGGCCGCCTCCAGGGAGGAGTCGCGGAGCAGGTCGGCGCACCGCCGCTGCTCGTCCACCTCGCCGATCGCCGCCGCCGCCCGCGCGAGTGCTGCGAGCGACCGCAGCAGGCCCCGGTTGGGTGCGTGCGACCACGGCACCGGCCCCTGACCGCGCCAGCCGGCCCGGCGCAGGGCGTCGAGCCCGCGGTGGTAGCCGGTGCGGGCGTAGGCGTAGCCCTCCACCGCCCGGCCCTGGTCCAGGGCGCGCTCGGCGAGCAGCGCCCACGCCAGGGACGAGGCCGGGTGCGCGGCCGCGGCCTCGGTCGGGTCGGTGCCCGACTCGAGCGCGGCCGCGGCCGGGTCCTCCGGGAGGCGCGTCTCCGGCAGGCCGAGCAGGTTGTCGGGGCCGGGGGCGGACGGCATACCGGTCAGGACTGGTGCGTGCCGGCGGACCGGAGGTCCTGGCACGCCTGGATGACCCGTGCGGTCATCCCGGCCTCGGCCGCCTTGCCCCAGGCGCGGGGGTCGTACTGCTTCTTGTTGCCCACCTCGCCGTCGACCTTCAGGACCCCGTCGTAGTGCCGGAGCATGTGGTCCACGACCGGGCGGGTGAAGGCGTACTGGGTGTCGGTGTCGACGTTCATCTTCACCACGCCGTAGTCGACCGCGTCGGAGATCTCCGAGGCCAGCGAGCCGGAGCCACCGTGGAAGACCAGGTGGAACGGCTTGGGGTCGGTGGTGCCCATCTCGGCGTGGACCGCCGCCTGGGCCGCCTTGAGCACCTCGGGCTTGAGCTGGACCGCACCGGGCTTGTAGGCCCCGTGGACGTTGCCGAAGGTCAGCGCGGTCATGTAGTAGCCGTTCTCACCGGTGCCCAGCGCCCGCGCGGTCGCGATCGCGTCCTCGGGGGTCGAGTACAGCTTCTCGTTGATCTCGCCGACGACGCCGTCCTCCTCGCCGCCGACCACCCCGACCTCGATCTCGAGGACGACGTTGGCCTTCTGGCACTGCTCGAGCAGCTCGGCGGCGGTGACGAGGTTCTCCTGCAGTGGGACGTCGGAGCCGTCGAACATGTGCGACTGGAAGTAGGGCAGTCCGCCCGAGGAGACCCGCTCGGTGCTGGCCGCGAGCAGGGGCCGCACGAAGCCGTCGAGCTTGCTCTTGACGCAGTGGTCGGTGTGCAGCGCGATGTGGACCGGGAAGTTCTTCGCGACCTCCTCGGCGAAGACCGCGAAGGCGATCGGGCCCGCCACCATGTCCTTGACCTTCGGGCCGGAGAGGTACTGCGCCCCGCCGGTGGACACCTGGATGATGCCGTCGCTACCCGCGTCGGCGAAGCCCTGGAGGGCGGCGTTGAGGGTCTGCGAGGAGGAGACGTTGATGGCCGGGTAGGCGAAGGAGCCGTTCTTGGCCCGGTCGAGCATCTGGGCATAGATCTCGGGGGTGGCGATGGGCACGGTGCCTCCTGGTGCTGGTCGGGTGGGGACGCGACGATCCTTCCACGTCCCGGCGGGGCGCGCCCGGCCCGGTCGGGCGGCCGGTGCCCCGCCCGCCTCAGGCCGGGGAGAGGAGGTGGGGGGTCGTCGTGGCCACGGGGTGCATCCCCAGGCCTGCGAGGATCGGTCGGGACATCGCGGAGGTGTCCACGCGGACGAGCGGCACCCCGGCTCCTCGGGCCAGTCCCGCACGGTGGGCGACCGTCGCCCGGTAGAGCCCCCGCCGCCGCCAGGCCGGGTGCGTCGTGCCACCCCAGAGACCGGCGAACGGGCACCCGGGGGTGAGGCGGAGCAGGGCGAAGCAGAGCACCGCCCCCGCCCCGTCCTCCACGCAGACGGCGTGCAGGGTCCCCGGACCGGTGCGCTGCTCGTCCCGGTGGGCGTCGGCCAGCCAGCTCCTCGCGGTGCCGAAGAGGCCGTCCATGAAGGCGCGGGTGCGCTCCCAGTCCTCGTCGGTGACCACGTCCCGCAGCCGCAGGCCCGGAGGCAGGGGGGCCTCGTGGGCCAGGTCGGCGGCCTCCCCGAGCAGCACCACCTCCTCGCGGCCGGCGTCGAAGCCGGCCCGCCGCAGCCGGGCGGCCAGGTCGGGCGGCGCGTCGTACCCGTGGACCTTCCACTCCACCTCCCGGCGGCGGGCGGTGAAGAAGTCCCGCTGGCGGGCGATCCACCGGTCCGCCTCCCCGGGCGGCAGGCCGGTCGGGCACTCGATCATCGCGCCGGGCGCGCCCGGGTCGGCCGGGTAGTCCCGGCGCACGGGCCCGTCCTCCTCCACCACGTGCCGCGGGTCGATGTCGGCCCCAGCAAGACGGACCTCGTCGTGGAAGCGGGCGAGCAGCTCCTGCGGTGTCATGGCTGGCCGCCCCCGTCCCCGTCGCCGCCGGGCCCGTCGCCGCCCCCGGACCCGTCGCCCTGGAACGCCGGGGCGGGCAGGGCCAGGAGCGTCGTCCCGGTGCAGACCTCCAGCAGCGGCCCGTCGAGGAGGACGTGGGTGTCCGGTCCACCGCCGGTCCCGGGCACCAGCTCGTGCCGCAGCCCGGGTGCCGAGGAGCCCGCCACCGCCTCCAGCACCGCCGGGTGCGGCGCGAGCCGGACGACGTCCTCGTCGTCGTGGACGGTCACGCGGTAGGGCACGCTGAGCGCGCCGGTCCAGGCCCCGGACGGGTCACCGACCCCGCGGACCCAGAACAGCAGGCACGGGGCCCCGGCCGCGTCGACGAAGGCGGTCGGGGCGTAGTGGCCGCCTCCGGAGGTCAGCCGCTGCCAGCGCTCCACCCGCAGCCGCCCGTCCCGGTAGGTGCCGAGCGCGGCGAGCACCTCCCCGGTCACGCCGGCTGACCAGGTGCTGACGACGAGGACGTGGCGGTCCCCGACCCGGAACAGCTGCGGGCACTCCCAGGCCGCCCCGGCCGCGACGGGTCCGGACCCCGGCTGCTCGGTGGTCCCCGCGGCGCCGGGGCCGTCGGCCAGCACTCCTGCGTAGGTCCAGGTGTCGAGGTCGCCGGAGAGGAAGGTGAGGACGGCCGGCGTGCCGTCGCGGCGTCCCGCCCCGACGAGCATCCGCCAGGCCCCCGCCTCGGCGAACACGACCGGGTCGCGGAACACCCGCAGGTCCTCGGCCGTCGGCGCCCGGACGACCACCGGGCCCCGCTCCCAGGCGTCCCAGCGGTCGTCGAGCGGCGCCGCGGTCCGCACGGCACCGAGGTCGAGGTCCGGCGCGGTGACGGAGGTGTAGAACAGCCGCACGGTCACCCGTCCGGCCGCGCCGTCGGGCACGACGCACACACCGCCGGACCAGCAGCCGAGCTCGTCCGGCCCAGGCACCAGAGCCGTGGGCCGGTGCTCCCACCGCACGAGGTCCGGGCTGACCGCGTGCGCCCACTGGCACTGCGGTGCCCACGCGGTCGCGCCCGGCAGGCTCTGGAAGAACAGGTGGTAGAGGCCGTCCCGGTAGGTGACCCCCAGCGGGTCGTTCAGCCACCCCGAGGGCGCCGTCAGGTGGACGCGCGGGCGACCGGACCGGGCGTCCGCCGCGCCGCCCACCAGGGCGCCCACCGCGCCGCTCACCGCAGCGCCTGCGCGGCCACCGGGGCCTGGTCGAACACGTGCCGCCGCACCCAGGCGTGCATCGCGACGGCCGCGGCGGCGCCTGCGTTCAGCGACCGCGTGGAGCCGAACTGGCTGATGTGCAGCACCATCCGGCACGCGTCCTGGGCCGCCACCGAGAGCCCCGGGCCCTCCTGGCCGAACAGCAGCACGCAGGCGCGCGGCAGGTCGGAGGTCTCCAGCGGCACCGAGCCCGGCAGGTTGTCGATCCCGACCACCGGAAGCACCCCCCCGGCGGGACCCGCGGTGGCGGCCCAGGTGAGCAGCGCGTCGACGTCCGCGTGGTGGTGCTCGTGCTGGTAGCGGTCGGTGACCATGGCGCCCCGGCGGTTCCAGCGGCGCCGTCCCACGACGTGGAAGGCGGCCGCCCCCATCGCGTTGGCGGTGCGCACCACCGACCCGATGTTGGCGTCGTGCGCCCAGTTCTCGACCGCGACGTGGAACGGGTGCCGTCGGGCGTCCAGGTCGGCGACCACCGCCTCCTGCCGCCAGTACCGGTACCGGTCGACGACGTTGCGCCGGTCCCCCTCCGCCAGCAGCGCCGGGTCCCACTGCTCACCCTCCGGCCACGGGCCCTCCCAGGGGCCGACGCCGACGGCCCGGGCCGCACCCGTCGTGGGGCCCGTGCCGTCGCTCATGGCGCCGCCCGGGAGACGGTCACCCGCTGTGCGGGCGACCCGGCGGAGAAGGTCGCCGACACGGTGCCACCGGGAAGGAGGGGGTATGCCGCCGTGAGACCCCCGGTGATCACCACCGACCCGGCGGTCAGCGCCTCCCCCCGCCCGGCCAGGTGCTCCGCGAGCCACCGCAGGGCGGTGAGGGGTGACCCCATCGCCGCGGCCCCGGTCGACCGTGCCACCACCTCGCCGTCCACCTCGAGGACGACAGCGAGCGCGGAGAGGTCGGTGTCGCCGGGCAGCGGCTCCCCGAGGACGACGAACGCGGCGGACGAGCCGTCGGCCGTGTTGTCCTCGAGCGTGAAGCGGTAGTCGTGCCAGGTGCTGTCGACGACCTCGAGGGCGACCCGCGCCTCGGCGACGGGCACGGCATACCCCTCCCCGGGCGGCGGCGGCGCGCCGGCACCCACGACGAGCGCCACCTCGGGCTCGACGCGGGGCTGGCGGAGCTCCGACGCGCCGATCACGGTGCCGTCGGGGCGGAGCATGGCGTCGGTGAGGAGGCCGGAGTTGGGCTCGGCGACGCCCATCTGCTCGCGCATGGCCACCGAGGTGTAGCCGAGCTTCCACCCGACCGGCTGCTCCCCACGAGCCCGACGGCGGGCGGCGAGGAGGCCGGAGACGCGGTAGGCGCCGGGCAGGTCGAGCGGCACCGACGACGCGCTCGGCGGGTCGAGGAGCGTGCCGGTCGCACGGGCGGCATCGATGCGCTGCGCCCAGTCGATTGCGGGATCCATACCGCCGGGCACCCTACCCTTGGAGGGTGATGCACTCCCTCGGCCCGGACTGGATGGACCCGAACTGGCTCCTGGACCGCTTCGGTTCGCAGTTCTTCTGGATCAGCGCCGCGATCGTCTTCGTCGAGTGCGGGCTCTTCTTCCCGCTGTTGCCGGGCGACTCGTTGATCTTCGCGATCGGGCTGTTCATCGCCCGCGGGGACCTCGACATGAACCCCGCCGTCGCGGCCCTGGTGCTCTTCCTGGCCGCGTTCCTCGGCAACGTCGTCGGCTACGAGATCGGGCGGGCCGTCGGTCGGCCGCTCTACGAGCGCGACGGCAGGATCATCAAGAAGAAGTACTTCGACCAGACCCACGCCTTCTTCGACCGGCACGGCGCCAAGGCCCTGGTCATCGGCCGCTTCGTGCCGATCGTGCGGACCTACGTCACCGTCGTGGCCGGCGTGAGCCGCATGGAACGACGGCACTTCTTCCTCTGGAGCGCGGTCGGCGCCGTGCTGTGGGCACCCTGCATGCTGTTCCTCGGGTACTTCCTGGGGGGGATCCCGTGGCTCTCCGAGCACCTCGAGACCGTCGTGGTCCTCATCGTCCTCGTCTCCGTCGTGCCGATGGGCATCGAGGTGCTCCGCCACCGGCGCACCACCCGGATCGCGCTGCAGGAGGCCGAGGAGGCCGCCGCCGACCTCCGCGAGGCGCACCGGCACCAGCACGACGACCACCCGGGTGGGTCGGTGGCGACCGACCAGCCCGCGGTGGCGCAGGAGCCGGTGCAGCAGCCGGGCCACGATCCGGGCCACGCTCCGCCGCACGAGCCGGTGCAGGCGCCGGCCGCCACCCGCGACGGGGCCTGAGCCGTGGTGGGCGGCGCCGCCCGGGTGCTCGCGGCGGTCGGGGTCGCGAGCGTCGCCCACGTCGGGGCGACGCGGTGGATGAACCGCTGGGGGGCTCGCGGCGAGGAGTTGGCCCGGACCTACCCGGGTGACGAGCTCGTGCCCGAGCCGGCGGGGTCCTCGGTCATGGCGGTCTCGGTGGGCGCCCCGCCGGAGGCGGTGTGGCCGTGGCTGGTCCAGATCGGCCAGGACCGCGGCGGGATGTACAGCTACGACCGCCTCGAGAACGCCATCGGCCTGCACATCCGCAGTGCCACCGAGATCCGCGAGGAGTGGCAGTCCCTCGCCGTCGGCGACGTCGTCACCGTCGTGCCGCCCGGGTGGGCCGGAATGGAGGCCGGCTACGCCATGCCGGTGGCCCGGTGCGAGCCGCCGCACCTCCTCGTGCTGCGCCAGTCGCCTCCGGAGCACCCGTGGGACGCCGTCTGGACCTTCGTGGTCGAGCCCGACGGGGCCGGCAGCCGCCTCATCTCGCGGAGCCGCGCGGCGCGCGCCCCCGGTCTCCGGGGCCGGCTGCTCGCCGCGGCCACCTCGCTCGGGACGAGCGTCACCTGGGTCATGACGCGAAGGATGCTGCTCACCCTCAAGCAGCGCGCCGAGGCCGCTCCGCGCTGAGGCGGCGCGTCGACCCTCTCAGACGGTGCCCCGCCGGTACCACCGGAACGTGGTCACGCAGAGGATGAGCCCGATGACCGACCAGGCCACCAGGACGACCGCGGTGCGCTGGTGCTCCCACGCGCCGGCCATCTCCATGGAGGCGAGCGCGTCCGGGTAGAACACCGAGCGCATCCCCTGGGCGATCCACTTGAGGGGGAACAGCGCCGCCACCTGCTGCAGCCAGCCGGGGATGCCGTCGAAGGCGATGTAGCCCCCGGAGATGAACTGCAGCGCCAGCAGCGGCCCGGTGACCACGGCCCCGGCGGAGCGGGCGGAGGCCAGGGAGGAGTAGGCGATGCCGAGCACCGAGCCGCTCACCGAGCCCAGGACGAAGACCCAGGTCAGGGTCCACCACCGTCCGGGGCCGTCGGGCAGCGGCACCCCGAAGGCCACCGACGCGACCGCGAGCAGGGCGGCCAGCTGGGCGACCGCGGTGATGGCCACCAGGCCGACCTTGCCGAGGAAGTAGGCGACGGGGGGCATCGGCGTGCTCCGCAGCCGCTTGAGCGTCCCGTCGTCCCGCTCGGTGGTCACCGACAGGGCCAGGGTCTGGAAGCTGGTGAGCAGCACGCCGGCCGAGATCATGCCCGGGAGGAAGTAGCGGGCCGCGGTCATCTCGGCCATGGGCCCGGTCGCCCCCTCGAACTGGTCGTCGAAGATCACGGCGAAGAGGGTGAGCAGCAGGATGGGGAAGAGGAAGGAGAAGAACACCGCCTCCTTCTCCCGGCTGTCCATCTTCAGCTCGAGGACGGTGCGGTCCCACCCGAGCACGGTGACGTGCGTCACGGTGACATCACCTCCGTGGTGACGCGCTCGACGTGCGGGCCGATCAGCGAGAGGTAGGTCTCCTCCAGCGACGGCCGGGACACCACGAGCCCGGGCACCTCCCCCCCGAAGCGCTGGGCGACCCGCTGGACCTCGGCCGTGGGGTGCGCCGTCCGCAGGCTCCGGCGCACGCCGCCCTCGTCCCACGACACGGTGGCCTCCTCCGAGTCGCGGCCGCCGAGCCGGCCCGGGCTGTCGAGGGCCAGCATCCGTCCCCCGGCGATCACCCCCACCCGGTCGGCGAGCTGCTCGGCCTCGTCCAGGTAGTGCGTGGTGAGCAGGATCGTGGTCCCGCCCGCGCCGCCGAGGGTGCGGATCAGCTCCCAGAAGTCGCGTCGGGCCTGCGGGTCGAAGCCGGTGGTGGGCTCGTCGAGGAAGAGCAGCTCGAGGCGGCCGACGATGCCGAGGGCGACGTCGAGCCGCCGGCGCTGTCCACCGCTGAGGCCGGAGATGCGGGCGTCGGCCTTGTCGCCGAGCCCGACGTCGCCGATGACCTCCTCGACGCCCCGGGGGGCGGAGTAGGCCCGGGCGGTCCCGTGCAGGACCTCGCGCACGGTGAGCAGGTCCAGCCCCCCGCTGGACTGCAGGACGATCCCGATCCGGTTGCGCCACGCCCGGTCCGCCTTGCCGGGGTCGGCCCCGAGCACGTCCACCTCGCCCCCGTCGCGCCGCCGGAAGCCCTCGAGGATCTCCACCGTCGTGGTCTTCCCGGCGCCGTTGGGCCCGAGCAGCGCGAAGATCTCGCCACGGGTCACCTCGAGGTCGAGGGAGTCCACCGCCGCCCGCCCGCCGTAGCTCTTGGTGAGCCCACGGATGGTGATCACCGCTGTCATGGCACCAGCATCCCGCCCCGTCACTCCCCGGGGTAGGCGACCCTCACCTGACGACGGGCCCGGTCCATCACGGCGAGGACCCGGCGGGTGGCCTCCCAGGGCAGGCAGGCGGGCTCGGTGCGCCCCTCGGCGAGGGCGCGGGCGAACTCGGCCACCTGGAACCGGAACGGGTGAGCCGTGTCCTTCGGGACGTACTCGTCCAGCACCGTCCCCGCCGGGCCGACGAGCAGGACCCGGGCGGGCGCGTAGAACCGGCCGTCGACCTCCAGCCGGGCGCGGGTGCCGACGACCCGAGCGGTGCACGGCGTGGCGGCGGCCATGGTGCACCAGACGTGGGCGACCGCCCCGCCCGCCGCCCGCCCGCTCACGACGGTGGTGACGTCCACGCCGAGGTCGCTGCGCGAGCCGAGCGCGACGACGTCCTCGAGGCCGCCGAGGACGTGGTCGGCGAAGGACAGCGGATAGACGCCGAGGTCGAGCAGGGCGCCCCCGGCGAGCTCCCGGCGCGCGAGCCGCGCCGGCCCGTCGGGCCACAGGGGCTGGCCGTGGTCCGCCACGACGGCGACGAGGTCCCCGAGCGCGCCGTCCCGGGCGGTGCGCGCCACGACGTCGTAGTGCGGGAGGTAGCGGCTCCACATCGCCTCGGCCGCCAGCAGCCCGCGCGAGCGGGCCTCGTCGAACACCGCCTCCGCCTCGGCGAGGTTGCGGGTGAACGCCTTCTCCACGAGCACCGGCTTCCCCGCGCGCAGCGCGAGGAGCGCGTGCTGCGCGTGCTCGCTGTGCGGGCTCGCGACGTAGACGGCGTCGACGGTGGGGTCGGCGACCAGGTCGGCGTACGAGCCGTGTGCGCGCGCCA
>DASQFD010000144.1:0-35156 GCA_035633255.1 Dermatophilaceae bacterium | reverse complement strand
GACGCTGCCGCTCATCCAGATGCGGACGCAACACCGCGTAGCGACGTCCCACCGACTCCGCCACCCGCATGCTGTCGGCCATAGCACAACGATAGGACGCTCAACACCGAAAACCTAGGTTATTCCGACGCGAGTCCTTAGCGGCCGCAGCGGGCGCACGCGCGGGATGCTTGCCCGATCCACCGAGGGGCTGGGGGTCCGATGAGCACGACGGCGAGTGACCAGGCGGCTGAGGCGCGGCGGGGTGCCTTCTCGGGAAGGCGCGTGTTCATCCTCGCGGCGATCGGCTCCGCGGTGGGCCTGGGCAACATCTGGCGCTTCCCCTACGTGGCGTACGACAACGGCGGGGGCTCGTTCATCCTCCCGTACCTGGTCGCCCTGTTCACGGCCGGTATCCCGTTCCTCTTCCTCGAGTACGCCCTCGGTCACCGCTACCGCGGCTCCGCCCCGCTGTCCTTCGCCCGCTTCTCGCGGCGCACCGAGGGGCTCGGCTGGTGGCAGGTCGGGATCTGCTTCATGATCGCGGTCTACTACGCCGCGGTGATCGCCTGGGCACTCAGCTACACGTTCTTCTCGTTCGGCAAGACGTGGGGGGCCGACCCCGACGCCTACTTCTTCGGCGACTTCCTCAAGGCCGGCGACCCCGGGGTCACCCTCGAGTTCGTCCCTCGGGTGCTGGTCCCCCTCGTGGTGGTCTGGCTGGCGCTCATCGCCGTGCTTGCCCTCGGCGTCAGCCGAGGCGTCGGGGCCACGTCCGTGGTCTTCATCCCCGTGCTCATCCTGGCCTTCGCCGTGCTGGTCATCCAGGCCCTGCGGCTGCCGGGGGCGGCACAGGGACTGGACGCCCTCTTCGCGCCGGACTGGTCGGCGCTCGGCGACCCGGCGGTCTGGGCCGCGGCCTACGGCCAGATCTTCTTCTCCCTGTCGATCGGCTTCGGCATCATGATCACCTACTCGTCCTACGTGCACCGCCACACGGACATGTCCGGGTCCGCGATGGTGGTCGGCCTGTCGAACTCCGGCTTCGAGCTGCTCGCGGGCATCGGCGTCTTCGCCGCACTCGGCTTCATGGCCCAGGCGGCTGGGGTCGGGGTCGGCGAGGTCGCGACGTCCGGGATCGGCCTGGCGTTCATCGCCTTCCCCACGATCGTCAACGAGGCCCCGGCCGGTGCCCTGCTCGGCGTGCTGTTCTTCGCGTCCCTCGTCATGGCGGGGTTCACCTCGCTCGTCAGCGTGCTGGAGGTCGTCATCTCCGCCGTGCGGGACAAGCTCGAGGTGAGCCGGGTCCGGGCCACCCTCCTGGTGACGGTCCCCTGTGCCCTGCTCAGCCTGATCGGCTTCAGCACCACCAGCGGCATCTACGTCCTCGACATCCTCGACCACTTCGTCAACCGCTTCGGCATCCTGCTCGTCGCGGTGGTGAGCATGGTCGTGGTCGCCTGGGGGGTCCGCGGGTTGCCCCGGCTTCAGGACCATCTCAACCGCGACGGCTCGGTGCCGATCGGCCGGTGGTGGATCGTGCTGATCTCGGCGGTGACACCGCTGGTGCTGGGCTTCGTCCTCGTCCGGGAGCTCTGGGCCGTCCTTGAGGCCCCCTACGAGGGCTACCCGCAGTGGATGATCCTGGTCTTCGGCTGGCTCGCGGCGGCGACGGTGGCCGGGGCCGGGGTTCTCCTCGCCCGGGTGCCGTGGCGCCCGGAGACCCGGATCGACGGCTATGACGAGGCCAGAGCAATCGAGTCGGACGCACTTGGAAGGGACGCGCAATGACCACCGGAGCGATCGTCATGCTGCTCGTCGCCACAGTGACCGTGTGGGGCGGGCTGGTGCTCGCGCTGCTCCACCTGAAGCGAGCGGACCGCGAGGACGCCATCGAGCAGGAGCGCCACCGCGACCTCTGAGCGCGATCAGGTGCTTGACTTCGGGGATGGGGCACGAGCTCATCCAGCCACCGCCGCTGCGCCAGGGCGATCGGGTCGCCGTGCTGTCGCCGTCGTGGGCGGCGCCGGGGCCCCACCCGGAGGTGCACGAGCAGGCCATGGCGCGCGTGCGTGACCTGCTGGGCCTGGAGCCGGTGGAGTACCCCACCACCCGGCGCGACAGCACACCGCAGGAGCGGGCCGCCGACATCACCGCGGCGCTCCGGGACGACTCGATCCGGGCGGTCCTCGCGACCATCGGCGGTGAGGACCAGATCACCGTGCTGCGCCACCTCGACCCCGCCCTCCCGCGGGAGCAGCCCAAGGCGTTCGTCGGGTACTCGGACAACACCAACCTGCTCAACTGGCTGTGGTTCCACGGCCTGGCCGCCGTGCACGGCGGCTCCACCCAGGTGCACCTGGGACGCGGCCCGGCGGTTGACGCCGAGCACCTGGAGTCGCTGCGCGCGGCGCTGTTCGGCGGGGACGTCGTCCTCACCGCACCCCTACGCAGCCGCGACACGGGCCTACCGTGGACCGACCCCCGTTCGCTCACCGAGCAGGCTCCCAGCCTGCCCGCGGAGCCGTGGACGTGGTCCGGCCCCGCGCGGACCGTCACCGGCCCGACGTGGGGCGGCAACCTCGAGGTCCTCACCTGGACGTTGGCGGCCGGCCGGTACGTGCTGCCCAACGAGGCGTATGCCGGGTGCGTCCTGCTGCTGGAGACCTCCGAGGAACGCCCGCCACCGGGGGAGGTGTACCGGATGATGCGCAACCTCGGCGAGCGCGGCGTGCTGGAGGTCGTGCCGGCGGTGCTGTGGGGCCGGCCACCGGCCGGCGACCTGGACGTGCACCCGGGCGAGGGTGAGACGCGGGCGCTGCGCGCGGCCAACCGGGAGGCGGTGCTGCGGGCGGTGGGGGAGTACCACCCCGACATGGTCGTCGTCCTCGACGTGGACTTCGGCCACACGATGCCCCAGTGGGTGCTGCCCTACGGCGGCTCGGTGACCGTCGACGCGGTGGCACACGAGCTGACCGCCCACTTCGGCTCGTCGGCCGGCTCGTCAGGGCACCCCCCTCAGCCTCCGGCCCGCGGCCGAGTCGACCCGACGGCCGGACCCGGGGCGTTCAGGCCAGGCCGACCACCTGGACCATCAGCGTGACGCCGGTGACGATGAGGATGGCTCCGATGACGTCGAAGACCACCCCCGAGCGCACCATCTTGGTGATCGGCACCATCCCGGAGCCGTAGACGATCGCGTTGGGCGGGGTGGAGACCGGGAGCATGAAGCCGTAGGACGCGCCGAACGTCGCGGCGAGCGCCGGGACCACGGGGTTGACCCCCGCCGCCACGGCGATGGGGATGATGATCGGCACGACGATGCCGACGCTGGCGGTGTTGCTCGTCGTCTCCGAGATGAGGATCGCCACGACCGTGGCCAGGATCGTGATGGCCAGCAGGCTGGTGACGCCCAGACCCTCGGCGACGTTGTTGCCGATCGTCTTGGCCAGCCCGGTGCTCGACAGCAGCGTCCCGAGGGTGATGCCGCTGCCGAAGAGGAGGATCGTCCCCCAGTCGATCTGGGCCGCCTCGTTCCAGTTGAGGGTGAAGCGCCGGTCCCGCCAGCTCGTGGGAAGGAAGAACAGCAGCGACGCGGCGACGATGGCCACGGCCCCCTCGTCGAGCCGCGTGGTGAGCCACTCGGCGGTGGGGGCGTCCTTGCCGGCGACCATGCTCACGAAGCCGGGGAGGAACCAGAGGAACACCGCGACGCAGAAGACGATGAGGGTGTTGCGCTCCCCGGGCGAGAACGTCCCCAGCTTCGAGCGCTCCTGCGCGACGTACTCCTCGACGCCGGAGATCCGCCGGATCTCCGGCTTGTTGAGCGCGATGAGGATGAAGCACAGGGCGACGAACATGATGAGCACGATCGGCAGGGCGATCAGGACCCACTCGAAGAACGAGATCGTGATCCCGGTCTGCCGCTCGATGAAGCCCAGGCCGATGAGGTTGGGCGGGCTGCCGATGGGGGTGGTCAGACCGCCGACGCTCGCGCCGTAGGCGATCATCAGCATCAGCGCGGTGCCGAACTTCAGCCGGCTGGGCTCCTTGTTCGTGCCGGACTGCTCGCTGACGAAGCGCCCGAGGGTCCCCATCATCCCGAGCCCGATGGGCAGCAGCATCGCCGTCGTCGCCGTGTTCGAGATGCCGACGAAGCCGTGGCTGAGGGCGATGAGCCCGAAGCCGATGATGACGCCGTACGTCGACTTGCCGATCCCCGGCAGCGACAGCACGAAGAGCGCGAAGCGGCGGTCCAGGCCGTGCCGGGTCATCGACCGGGCGATGATGAACGCACCGAGGAAGAGGAAGATCGTCGAGGAGGTGAAGGCGCCGAAGACGACGCTCGACGCCGTCTGGCCCTCCTTGGTCTCCGGCACCTGGAGGATGACGCAGAGCGCGAGCGCGAGGATCGCCGTCACGGGGATCGGGATGGCCTCGGTGAGCCAGAAGATGATGACGAAGACGAAGATCGCCGCGAGCGCCTGCTGGTTGTTCGGGAGCGGCAGCGGCAGAAGGAACATGAGGAGGAAGGCGGCCGGCCCGAGGAACAGGCCGATCGTCTGCCGCCCCCGCTCGAAGCGCTGCTCGGCGGGGGTGAGCACCTCGCGTTGCTCGTCGAGCGTGCGATAGGTGTTGCCCTGCCCGAGCTGTTCTGACATCGCCAAGCTCCCCCGTGCCGCGACTGGTAAGCCCGGAGTGTAGGGAGGGGCGGGAGACCCCGCATCTCGAGCGAGCGCCGGGTGCTCCGTGGCCGCGGGACGGCGTCGACGAGACGCTCAGGGCACGGCAGGGCACGTCGGCGCACGTCACTGCCGTCGCTGAACCTCAGGCCGTCAGGGAAGCCTCAGTTGGTGCTCCGGGTTGCACAGCCACCAACGCCGGCACCGCGGGGGGATGATGCGGCCGGTCCCGGACGACGACAGCACGGCCCCGATGCGAAGGCGCACAGGGAGCCCTCCACGATTCGTGGAGAACCGCAGAGTGAGCCTCGCGGCACTGTGGCACTGTGGCACTGTGGCACCGTGGCGACGCCGCGAAGCAGGTGTGGTCCCCGAGCAGGCGGCAGAGCCGACCTTCAGCGCTCGGGGTCGGCCACCAGTTCCACCTCGACCTCGTCGCCCGCGCCGCGCCCCGTCCGTGTGCGAGTCTCCGCGTCGAAGGAGACGAGGTAGCGGCCTCCCATCACCCCGATGGTCGTCGTGTAGGTGTAGCCGCCGTCGATCGTCACGATGACGGGCACTCGTTTCCCGCGGTGAAAGGCGAGCACCGCCGACTCGGGCACCACGATGCCGACATTGTTGCCGCCGGTCGCCTCGAGCACGGCGCGGAAGGTCGTCATGCGGCCGACACCAATCCCCCCGCTGACCTCTGCCGCCGCGGACATGGCAGGTCACGGTCGTCGGCGGACGGGTGCACACCATCGTCGGGGAGACGGTGAACACCGCCTCGCGCATCGAGGGGCAGGCGCCGGCCGGTGGGGTGGCCATCGGGCCGCAGACCAGGGCACGCCTGAGCGGGGCGGAGACCACGCCGCTCGGCCGGCTCGACCTCAAGGGCAAGGCCGAGCCGGTCGAGGTCCACCTGCTCCGCTCGCTCGGGCCGGCCCTGCGCCGCTGACCGGGTCGGCGCGGCGCGCGGGACGACGACACCGTGAGCCGGTCACGCGTGGTGCACCTCGCGTGACCGGGCACCGCGCCATGATGGGCGCGTGACCACTGCGGCTCCGGGCGGGGACGACGAGCCGTCGTCCGGTCGACGACGGTGGCCCCGGCGCGTCTACGACGTGGGCACCGAGCCGGACCCCCGCTTCTCCTTCGCGAACGAGCGCACGTTCCTGGCGTGGATCCGCACCGCGCTGGCCATCTTCGCCGCCGGCGTGGCGGTCGACACGCTCGCGACGGACCTGCCCGAGGTGGGGAGGCGGCTGGTCGCCATCGGGCTCGTTGCGCTCGGGGCGGTCGTCTCCACGGTGGCCCTCGCGCGGTGGGCGCAGAACGAGCGTGCCCTGCGCACCGAGAGCCCACTGCCCGGCTTCGGGCTCGCGCCGGTGATGGGGCTCGCCGTGGTCCTCCTCGGCGTCACGGCCGGCGTCCTCGCGGCATACCGACCGTGACGGGACCCGCCCGCCACGGCGGGGTGCCGCCCGACCGCACCCCCACCGACCGCACCCCCACCGACCGCGGCGCTCAGAACGAGCGGACCGCGCTGGCGTGGACGCGCACCACCCTCGCGATGGGCGGGCTGGGTCTCGTCGCCGCCCGGCTGGCCATCCTCCGTGGCCTCGGTGCGGGCGTGTGGCTGGCGGCGGCGTCGCTGGTCGGGTGCGCGGTGACCCTGGCGCTCGCGCGCAGGCGGTATGCCGTCAACCGCTCCGCCGTCGAGGCCGGCCGCCTCGCCACCGACGCCGTCCTGCCCGCGTCGATCACCGTCACCACGCTGCTCCTCGGCCTCGTGGGCGCCGCGCTGGTGCTCGGCTGACGGGGCGGCGCCGCGGTCCCTTCGCCCGCGGGCTCGAGCCGTCGGCCCGTCAGTGCTCGTCCGGGTCGAGGCGCTGCAGCGCCGCGTGCCCGAAGTGCAGCGCCTCGGCGCCCGCCGCCGCGGTCATCATCGCGGTGACCAGCCGAGTGGCGCCGGGAGCCAGCACATGACCGGCCACCAGCCCGGTCGCGATCCACTGGCCCATGCAGAACGGGCAGGTGAGCAGCTCGGCGGCGGCGTGCGCGACCGGGCGACCCTCGATGTCGTCCGCGACCTGCTCGTTGACCTCGCCCGGCATACCGGGGCCCTCGAACTGCGTGAACGGCGCCCGCAGCGGGCTCGTGACCGCGCTCTTGGTCAGCACCCGGCTGAGCCGGTAGGTCGCCACCGCGGTGAGGGCGAGGTCGCCCCACTCCAGACCCGCCGTGCTGGCGCCCGCCTTCCGGCGCGCCGCCGCGAGCAGCGCGGCCGTCACCGCGGTGTAACCGGTCGTCAGCAGCACGTAGCCGGGCAGCGGGCGGGGCTCGTCCCCGGCATACCGGGACTGGACGGTGCGGGCACGGGACCGGAGGGAGGCGAGCACGCGGCTCACCTACCCGGCGCACCGGCCCGGAAACCCCGGCACGTGCGCGGGCGGCCGGGACAAGGTATGCCGTCCCGGCCGCCCTCGCGGACGCCTGCCGCCGCGGTGGTCAGGTGGTGGCCCGGCCGGACAGCTTGTCGCGCAGGCGGTCCACCATCCCGACACCGGGGCCGACGAGCTTGTGGAACAGCTCGCTGTTGGGGGCGCCGGGGTGCGGCCGGGTCGGGGCGAGCTTCTTGGCCCCCTCGACCTGGTGCGCGAGCGAGACGAGCTCCTCCCGGGGCAGGCTGGCGCGCAGCTTCGGGAAGTGCTTGTCCTCCTCGTCGTGGATGTGGTCGGCCAGGGTCGCCTCGAGCTGCGCCAGCACGGTCAGGAAGCGGGGGTCGCCGGCGTCGAGCGCCTCGAGCTCCTTCATCTGCGTCTCGAGCTCCTGGTGCTCCTCGACGTCGTGGGACACCGCCGACTCGCCGTCCGCCAGATGCTTTGTCATGGCCGGGTAGACGTACATCTCCTCGGCGACGGCGTGGCGCACCAGCTCGCTGATGAGCTGGTCCGCGAGCTCACGGCGCTCCTCCGGCGTGACGGCGGCGCGGATCTCGGCGAGCAGGGCGGTGGCCTCGCGGTGGTCGGTGCTGAGGACGTCGACCACGTCCTCGTCGGTCACCGACCCCCCGGGCGGCGCGATCGTGTCCTCGTCGCCGGACCCGGCGCGAGCCGCCGCCGCGAGCCCGACGGCACCCGCGGCGACCGCGGCCACCCCGGCCGCGGCGGCCTTGCCGGAGATCCCCGCCTTGCCGCTGTCGCCGCGCGAGAGGTCGGCGTCCTCGACCGTCGGGGTCCCGACCGCCCCGTCGGAGACCTCCCCGCGCCGGGCGCCGGTTGCGGAGCCGCGCGACTCGATGAAGGTCCTGAACCGCTCGGGGTCGGACTCGGCCTGGCGGCCGATGACGCCGAGCGCGTCGCCGGCCTTCTCGACCAGGCCCTCGGGCTCGAACTCGAGGTGAAGGGTCACCAGCGTCCGGCCGGCACCGGCCGGCAGGAAGCGCACCGCGCCCGCGTTGGTGGCGCCGCCGACCGCGGCCCAGGCCACCTTGGTGTCCGGGACCTGCTCGAGGATGGCGGCGTCCCACTCGCGGCGGACCCCGCCGATCTCGGCGACCCAGTGCAGGGTCGTGTCGTCGACCTGGGTGACCGACTCGATCCCACCCATGAACTCGGGGAACTGCTCGAACTGGGTCCACTGGTCGTAGGCGGTCCCCATCGGGACCCCCACCTCGATGGACTTCTCGACGGTCGTCGTCATGGCGGCCTTCCTCTCGTGGACGGCGTGGGTCTGCCGATCGGCACCGAGTTGTCACCCATGCGCGGGGCAGGCAACCGCTCCGGATGGGCGGCGGCGAGCCCGGGTGGTGCGTGCGGGCAGGGAGGCGCCCGGACGGCATACCGGTCAGGAGGCCGGCGGCCCGCCCACCTCGACGACCACCTCGTTGCGGCGCAGGAACCACGGCTTCATCGGCGGGTCGAAGCGCGCGAAGCGTGGGGCGCCGACCGGGGTGAGCCCGGCCGCGTGCACCGCGTCCAGGAGCGCTGCCTCGTGCTCCCGGTATGCCGTCTCGCTCCACCTCCCGCTGTAGCGGGAGGCGGCCGCCAGGTGCTCGGGCACCTCCCGGAGCGTGACGCCGGGGTCGGTCGGCTCCGGGGCGGCGTCGAGGGTCATGGCCGCCGGGAGGACGAACGCGACGACGTGGCGGCCGTCGGCGTCGGGCTGCTGGAGCACGGGGGCGGTCATGGCCACCTTCTGGGGCGCGCCGGTGGCCGGGGCCTGCAGGACGGGGGCGGTCATCGCGATGCCCTGCCTCGAGCGGTTGCGGCCGGTGAGGTAGCCGAGCAGGGTGCGGAAGGCGCGGTTGCCGGCGTCCCCGAACGGGGCGTCGACGACCACCTCGGCGACGACCGAGGCGGGGTAGCGCCGCAGCTCGAACCCCTCGTGCTCGGCGACGACGTCGTAGGGCTGCTGCTCGGTCACGCTGGGCACGCTACGCCTGCGTCCCGGGCGGCACCCAGGGGGCGGGGGAGCAGGCGCGCCGCCGCCGCCACGCGGGCCGGTGGCGAGCTGAGGTCAGTCGGACCAGACGGGGCTGCGCTTCTCGAGGAAGGCGGACATGCCCTCGACCGCGCCGGGCAGCTGGCTGGCGGCGGCCATGACCTCCAGCGCCACGGCATACGCGTCCTGCTCGGGGCGGTCGAGCTGGGCGTACATCGTGCGCTTCCCCCACGCCTTGCTCTCGCGGGAGCCGCGGGTGGCGCGCCCGAGCAGGTCCTCGACGGCGTCGTCGAGCTCGGCGTCGGGGACGACGCGGTTGACCAGTCCCCAGTCCAGGGCGGTGCGCGCGTCGATGACGTCACCGGTCAGCGCCAGCTCCATGGCGCGTTTGCGGCCGAGGGTGCGGGCGATGGGGACCATCGGCGTGTGGCAGAACCAGCCGCCCTTGCCCCCCGGAGCGGCGAAGCCGGCCGACTCGGCCGCGACGGCGAGGTCGCAGGAGGCGACGAGCTGGCATCCGGCGGCGGTGGCGAGGGCGTGGACCCGGGCGAGCACGACCTGGGGGACGTCCTGGATGGTGCCCATGAGGTCGGTGCACAGGGCCAGCAGGCTGCGGACCTCGGTGACCGGCTTGCCGGCGACGTCCGCGAAGTCGTGACCCGCGCTGAAGACCGGCCCCTCGGCGGCGAGCACGATGCCGGTCGCATCGGTGCGGCCCGCCTCGGTGAAGGCCTCGAGCAGCTGGCCGAGGTGCTCGCGGGACAGCGCGTTGCGCCGCCGAGCCCGCGTCATCGTGATCGTGACCGTGTCCTTCTCGCGCTCGACCCGCGGCGTCCCGTCGTCGCTCATGCCTGCCTCCTCGCTGTGGTGGCGACCACGGTAGGCCCGGGCGGGTCGACGCCGCGAGGCGGCCGGTGCGGGACGCGACCGCGGCCGCGGTGGACGCAGCACGGCGGACGGAGCTGGGACGCGCCGGCCTGCGGCGGAGGCAGCACCGGGGACGGAGGTGGGACGCGGAAGATCGTCGCTGACGCGGTTATTTCACCGTCCGGCGCGATCTTCTGCGTCCGCTCTCGGAGGGCTGCCTCAACGGGAGGGCGGCCCGGGCAACATCGCACCGGCCCCGCACCTGACGTGCAGCACAGTGGGCGTTTCCGCCTGCCCAGCGTCTACGCCTCGGGGCTCCGCTTCTCCTGGTGATCGGCCGCGCCGATCCGGGGCGGAACCTCGCGAGCCTCGGCGATTAGTCAGACGCCCTGCCGGATCCGGCGTGCGGGGGCTCGGCCTCGGGGACGACGACTTCGACCTGCTGACCCTCCTCCACCGCCGCCTCGATCGTCGCGGCCGCCCTCGCATACACCGACGCAAGCGCGGCTGCGATGAAAGTCCGCTGCTCAGGGTCAAGCAGGGCCGAACCCCGTAGGGCGTAGAGTTCGCGGAGGCCGAGGTCTGCCTTGGCGTCGTCACCCGAGACCGCCAGCTCAGCGGCCCACTTCAGGGTCCGCATCGTCTCCTCCCGTGTCGAGCGTGTCTCCAGCTCAGTGGCTGCCCTCCGCGTGACCCAGTAGCCGACCAGCACGCCGACGAAGGCCAGGAGGGGCGTGCCGGCCGCGAGCCACACGGGAACGATCGCGGAACTGCCCACGGGTTGACGCGGTGACGGAGGACCGACCTGTCGTCGCGCGACGCGGTCGGCCAGCGCCTGCGGTACGGGTGCGCGCGGTGGCCCAGGCGCCGGCGCGGCGCTCAGGCGGTGGGCTCGGCGACGCCCGTCGCGAGGCGCCAGTGGGACCGCGCCGCGACTCCGGAGACGACGGCCACGAGAGCGAGGCCGAGGACGATCCCCCACTCGACCAGGCCGCTGCCGCCGTCGGGCTCCCACCCGAAGGCCTCGATCCAGTCGTGCCACCCGAGGGTGAGCACGGCCAGGGTGCCGCTGACCACGGCGAGCACCGTCTCGACGCGTGCTCGCCACCGAACCCCGCTGCCTGCCGACATGCCGCTCCCTCCGGGTCGTCCCCCTCCGGGTCGTCCCCCTCCGGGTCGTCCCCGACGGGGCGTCCCTCGCCGGCCCGTCGTGGTCCGTCGTGGTCCGTCGTGGACCGCCGTGGTCCGCCGTGGCACACGGTCCTCCCGACGTGTCGGGGTGTCAACGGCGGCAGGCCATGCCGCCCTGAGCGCCCACTGCTAGCCCCGGACGGCGCGGGATGGGAGGGTGAGGACATGGCTGGAGCGCGGACACGTCGGTGGGTGCAGCTCGTGGCGCTGGCCATGGTGGTGCTCGTCCTGGGGGCGTGCGCGGCGGGTCCCAACCCGGCCGTGGACACCGGTCCCGACCCCGCCGGCTTCTGGCTGGGCCTCTGGCACGGCTTCATCACGCCGGTGACCTTCCTGGTGTCCCTCTTCGACTCGGACGTCAGCATCTACGAGGTGCGCAACACCGGCGGCTGGTACGACTTCGGCTACGTCGCCGGCCTCTCGATGATCTTCGGCGGAGGCGCCGGCGGCGGCGCCCGGGCCGGCCGCCGCTGAGGAACCCGACCCGCGTCCCCCGCACCGCAACGCTGCGGGCGGCCCGACGACGGGCGGCAGATGGTATGCCGCTGCCGGCCGCCGCGGACGCCGGCTGCTGACGTCCGCCACCGGCCGCGTTGTAGCGTCAGGGCGTCCTGCCCCCACGACCGCCGGAGATCGCCGTGGCCGAGCTCGTGAGCGCGTCCGTGACGTGGTGGGGCCACTCGACGACCACCGTCGAGCTCGCCGGTGAGGTCGTCCTCACCGACCCGGTGCTCCGGCGACGCGTCGGCCCGCTGGTCCAGCCCCCGTCGTGGCAACCGCCCGCCGTCGGGCCCGACACCACCGTGGTCCTCGTCTCCCACGCCCACCGCGACCACCTCGACGTGCCGTCGCTGGCGGCCGTGTCGCGCGACGCCCTCGTCGTCGGTCCCGTGGGCACCGCCGCCCTGCTGGCCCGCGGCGACTTCGAGCGGGTGCTCGAGGTGACCCCCGGGGAGAGCGTCACGGTCGGGCGGCTCACCGTGCGCGCGGTGCATGCCGAGCACGACGGCCGGCGCGGCCGGTGGGGGCCCGCGCAGCCCGCCGTCGGCTACCTGCTCGAGGGCGACGGGCGGCACGTGTGGTTCGCCGGGGACACCGGCCTGCACGACGCGCTCGAGGAGCTGACCGGCCGGGAGATCGACCTGGCGCTCGTGCCCGTCGGCGGGTGGGGGCTCACCGTGCCGGAGCGCCACCACCTCGACCCGGTCCGGGCGGCCGAGGCCGTGCGCCGGGTCCACCCCCGCGCCGTCGTGCCGATCCACTGGGGCAGCCTGCGGCTCCCCCTGCTCTGGCGGGCCCGGCCCGCGCTCCATGACGCACCGGGACGCCTCTTCGCCGAGGTCGTGGCCGCGACCTCACCCGACGTCGCGGTGCACCTGCCGCGCTTCGGCGAGCCGGTGGAGTTCGGCTGACACCACGTCCGCCAGGTCGCGAGGGTAGGTGAACGGCATGTTGTGCGACCCGCGCACCGAGTGCACGCCCACCGAGGGAGCACGTTCGGCGCTCTCCGCGAGCCGTTGCAACCACGCGCGCGGCGCGAGGGAGTCGGAGCGTCCGGCGACGACGACGAGCGGCACCTCGAGCCGCGCGATCCGGCGCTCGACGGGGTCGCGCAGGCCGCTGCGCACCACCCGCAGCACGTCGGTGCGACCGCGTGCGAGGTCGCCCGCACCGTCGGCGAGCTGGCGCGGGGAGTCCCGCCGGTAGGCGAGCGCCGCCGCCGCCAGCAGCGCCGGGAGCCGCCGCTGCGCCGGCGTGAAGACCGGCCCGACGAGGAGCACCGAGACCTCGAGCCCCAGCGACTGCAGGGCCAGGCCCGCGGTCAGCGCGGCGTTGCCGCCGGTGGAGTGCCCCGCCACGAGGACGGGAGCACCGGTGCACCGGGCGAGCACCCACTGCGCCGCGACGTCCCCGATGGCCCCGACGTCGGGCGCCACGGTGCGCCGCCCCCGCGTCCCGAACCCCGGTAGGTCGAGCAGGGCCGCGGGCACCGACCGGCGGCCGAGCTCGGTGGTCACGGGGACGGCATACGAGGGCATCCCCAGGCCCGGCACGAGCACGAGCGTAGGAGCGGCACCCACCGGTGGTCCGGCCTCCCAGGAGGTGACGACGTGCCGGCCGGCGCGCGTGCGGGTGCGCCGCGGCGGCACCCCGCCAGGCGGCTCCCGGCGGCTCACCCGTGCCGCGTGGCGACCCGCGCGGCGAGGATGGCGGCTCCGGCCACGACGGTGGTGAGGCAGCCGATCGGCAGCGGCAGGCAGCAGCCGCCGACCGAGACGCGCGTCCCGCCGCGCGTGGTGGTCGTGTAGTTGGGCAGCGGCCCGAGCCGGAAGCGGCCGCGCGGCGGGGTGGTCATGATGTCCTCTCGTCGGTGGATGGTCGGGATGTGGTCCTACCCGCGCCGGCCCACCCGCAACCGGTCGCCGCGGCGGTGCGCATGGAGGCCGCGGCGCGCGGGTAGTCACGCACCGGTGCCACGCTCGGGGCCTCGACCCGTCGCGCCGGCGGGGCACACGGAGGAGGGACGGGTATGCCGGGAACGGTCGCCGACGCGGTCGTGGTGGGCGCCGGACCGAACGGTCTGGTCGCCGCGAACGCGTTGGGGGACGCGGGGTGGGACGTCGTCCTCGTCGAGGAGCAGCCCGAGGTCGGGGGAGCGGTCCGCAGCGCGGAGGTCACCGCGCCCGGCTTCGTCACCGACCTGTTCAGCGCCTTCTACCCCCTCGCCGCAGCCAGCCCGGTGATCCGCGACCTGGAGCTGGGCGCGTACGGCCTGGAGTGGACCAGCGCGCCGGACGTCGTCGCGCACGCGCTCGACGACGGCCGGGCCGCGGTGATCCGCGCGCGCGCGGAGGACACCGCGGCCGGCCTCGAGGAGTGGGGCGCCGGGGACGGCGACGCCTGGCTGGCGCTCTGCGCCGAGTGGGACCGGATCCGGGACCCGTTGCTGGACGCGCTCTTCACCCCGATCCCCCCGGTGCGCTCGACCGCGGAGATGGTGCGGCGGCTCGGGGCGCGCGGCACCCTGGACCTCGCCCGGATGGGCGCCTCCCCGGTGCGCAGGCTCGGTGACGAGCGCTTCCGAGGTGAGGGCGGACCGCTCCTGCTCACCGGCAACGCCATGCACAGCGACCTCCCGCCCGACGCCGGCGGCAGCGCGATCTTCGGGTGGCTGCTGGTGATGCTCGGCCAGGACGTCGGCTTCCCCGTGCCGCGCGGTGGGGCGGGGCAGCTGGCGACGGCGCTGCGGCGCCGGGCGGAGAGCCGGGGGGTCGAGGTGGTCACCGGGGCCCGGGTGGGCGGCGTCGAGCTGTCCGGGCGCCGCGCCACCGGGGTGCGCCTGGCAGACGGGCGGCGGATCCGCGCGCGCCGGGCCGTGCTCGCGGACGTGCCGGCGCCCGCGCTCTACCGGGAGCTGGTGGGGGAGGAGCACCTGCCGTCCCGGCTGCGGGAGGACCTGGACCGCTTCCAGTGGGACAACCCGACGATCAAGGTGAACTGGGCGCTGGACCGCAAGGTGCCCTGGGCGGCCGAGGAGGCGCGCGGCGCCGGCACCGTGCACCTCGGCGTCGACCTCGACGGGTTCGTGGACTTCGCCGCCGACCTCTCGACCAAGCGGGTGCCCCGCCGCCCGTTCCTGCTCTTCGGCCAGATGACGACCTCGGACCCGACCCGCTCGCCGGAGGGCACCGAGTCCACGTGGGCCTACACCCACGTGCCGCACGGACCCGACTGGTCCGGTGCGCTGCTCGACGCGCACGTCACGGCGATGGAGGACGCGGTCGAGCGCGTCGCGCCGGGCTTCCGGTCCGCGGTCGTGGCGCGGCACGTGCAGTCGCCCGGTGACCTGGAGGACGCCAACGCCAGCCTGGTGGGCGGCGCCGTCAATGCCGGGACCTCCGGGCTGCACCAGCAGCTCGTCTTCCGCCCCACCCCGGGACTCGGCCGGCCGGAGACGTTCGTCGAGGGGCTCTACCTCGCCGGGTCGTCGGCACACCCCGGCGGCGGCGTGCACGGTGCGTGCGGGTGGAACGCCGCGCGAGCCGCCCTGGCGACCTCGGGCCGGGCCGGCGCGGCGCGACGGGCGCTGCTGCGCTCGGCGTGGGACCGGCTGCTGCCGCAGTGACCGCAGGCCGGTGACCCGCAGCGGGCCCCGGCTGCTTCGTCGTGGCCTCGGCTACTTCGTCGTGGCCTCGGGGCCGTCGCGGCGCTCGGAGAGGTAGGCCAGCCGCCGCAGCGCCTCGCGGTTGCGCGGGGCGATGACGGCCTGGCGCATCATGCGCGGCACCAGCGTCCCGGGACCGGACACGGCGTCCTCGGCGATCCGCACCGTGCACTGTCCGGGGCCGTCCGCCTTCACGGTGATGACGACGTCCGCCTCACCGGCGGGCCAGCCCCGCGCCGTCAGCGCCATCTCGTTCGGCGGGTTCGACGTGCGCACCACCGTGGTGTCGTTGATGACGACCGGCCAGAGACCGAAGGAGTGGTGAATCCGGCTCCCCTCGGCGGGCCAGTCGTGGTCGACCGCGCGCACCCGCGAGGCGCCGACCACCCACTGGGCGTAGGCCCAGCCGTCGGCGAGCACCTGCCACACCGCCTCCGGTGCGGCCTCGACCTCGCGCGTCACGGTCACCGCGTCCTCAGTGCCACCCATGTTGGCTCCTTCCTCTCTCTGCCGGCGACGTCCCTGCCGGCGACGTCCCTGCCGGCGACGTCTCTGAAGTCGGCGTCCCTGCCGTCGGCGTCTCCGCCGGCGGCCCCTCAGCCGCGGTCTCGCCGCAGGCGGGTGCCCGCGGCGCGGACCCCGAGCGTGGCCGCACCGACCGCCGCGACGGCCGCCGGCCGCATCCAGTGCCGGCCCCAGTGCCCGTGGACCACCTCGCCGTGCGGTGCCGCCTCGAGCACGTTACCCGGACCCGGCTCAGCCGGGTCCCGGGAGATGCCGCCGACCCTCATGAGCGGCGTCACGACCGCGTCGAAGACGACGGGCAGGGCGCGAAAGCCCAGGACCACCACGGCGTTCGCCAGCCCGACGTCGTCGTCGCGTCGCGGGCGGTCCAGCGCCCGGAGCACCGCCTTCGCGACCTTCTCGGGCCGGTCCACCGGCGGTGGCGGGCGGCCGTGCCACCCCAGGTAGGTCCCGGCCTGGCGGTAGATCGGGGTGTCCACGCCGCCGGGCGAGACCAGGCTGATCCCGATGCCCGGCTCAGCCCGGGCCTCCACCTGCAGGGTCCGGACCAGGCCGTGCACCCCCCACTTGGCGGTCACGTAGGAGCTCATGTAGGGCGTGACGATCTTGCCCAGCAGGGACCCGACCACGACGAGGTCGCCGCGGCCGCCACCCGGCTGGCGCTGTGCCCGGAACTGCGCGAGGGCCGCCCGCGCGACGTTCGCCGTCCCGCCGAGCGTCACCGCCAGCGCGGCGTCGAAGACCTCGGCCGGGACGTCCTCGAAGCGCCCGTAGGCGAGCACCGCCGCCGCGTGGACCACCGCGTCCAGCGCCCCGTGCTCGCGGACCGCAGCCTCGACCGCCGCGTCGACGGCGCGGGCGTCCGCCACGTCGGCGACGACCGGGGTGGCCACCGCGCCGACCGCCCGGCACTCCTGCGCCGTCGCCTCGAGCGACTCCGCCGAGCGGGCCACGAGCACCAGCCGGTCACCCCGCTCGGCGAGGGCCAGCGCGGTGGCGCGGCCGATGCCGCTGGTGGCTCCGGTGACCAGCACCGTGCGCGGGCCGCCGGGCGCACTGGCCTCCGCCCGTCCGCTCACGGCTGCAGGACGACCTTGACGCAGCCGTCCTCCTTCTTCTGGAACATCGCGTACGCCCGCGGCGCGTCGGACAGCGGCAGCACGTGCGTCGCCAGGTGCTCGGTCCCCAGCGGGTCCGCGGGGTCCAGGACGAGGGGGAGGATCTGGTCGGTCCACCGGTGCACGTCGCACTGGCCCATCCGCAGCTGCAGGCCACGGTCGAAGATCTCCATCATGGGCATGGGGTCCATCTCCCCACCGTAGACGCCGCTGATGGACACGGTTCCGCCCCGCCGGCACGCCTTGCACGCGGTGTTCAGCGCGTCCAGCCGGTCGATGGCCATCTTGTCGATGAGCGGCTTGGCGACGGCGTCGGGCAGCAGCCCCACGGCGGTCTGCGCCACCTTGGCGCGCGGGGAGTCGTGCGCCTCCATGCCGACCGCCTCGAGCACCCCGTCCGGGCCCCGGCCCGCGGTCATGTCGATCAGCGCCGCCGCGACGTCGTCGACGTCGCCCAGGTCCAGCGTCTCCATGCCCCACTCGCGGGCCATCGCGAGCCGCTCGGGGACCAGGTCCACGCCGATGACCCGACCGACGCCCAGGTGGAGGGCGATGCGGCCGGCCATCTGGCCGATCGGGCCCAGGCCCAGGATGGCCAGCGTCCCGCCCGGGTCGACGTCGGCATACGCCACGCCCTGCCAGGCGGTGGGGATGACGTCGGAGAGGTAGAGGAGACGCTGGTCGGGGTGCTCGTGCGGCACCTTGATCGGCCCGAAGTGCGCCTGCGGAACGCGCAGGTACTCCGCCTGCCCGCCCGGCACCGAGCCGTAGAGGCTGGTGTAGCCGAAGAGGGAGGCGCCCTTGCCCTGCGCCCGCACCTGCGTGGTCTCGCACTGGGCGTACAGCTGCCTGCTGCACATGAAGCACGACCCGCACGAGATGTTGAACGGCACCACCACGCGGTCACCCGGGCGGATGTGGGTCACCTCCGCTCCCACCTCCTCGACGATCCCCATGGGCTCGTGGCCCAGGATGTCGCCCGGCTCGAGGTAGGGCCCGAGCACCTCGTAGAGGTGCAGGTCCGACCCGCAGATCGCGCTCGAGGTCACCTTGATGATGGCGTCGGTGGGCTCGCGCAGGACCGGGTCGGGGACCTCCTCCACGCGCACGTCACGCTTGCCGTGCCAAGCCAAGGCCTTCATGGGGGTTTCCTTCCGGTGGCCGTCGTGGTCACCGGGGCCCTACCCGCGCCCGACTCCGGGTATGCCGTGCGCCCACCGCCCCCGTGCCGGCGACGCGAGGGGGGCGCGCGACGGTCGCACGCCCCCCGTCGCACGGCGCCGACGACACCCCGACCACGCTGTTCGAGCCGGGGCACCGCCCCCTCTGGTTACCCGCGGGGGGGGGCGCCGCAATCGTCCTGTGCGCCGAGCGTAGGGGATCACCACCCCCCGCGACAGAACCCCGGGCCACGTGAGGCCTCCCACCTGCGGCGATTCGCGTGCGGCGGCGCGCGTCTGCCCCTACGCTGCTCGGCGGACCCGGCCCATGAGGCCCGCACCCCGGAGGTCGCTCGCGTGGACGCCCAGATCGTCTTTGTCGCCGTCGTGGCGGGGCGTTTCCTGCTCCCCCTGCTCATCTTCCGGTACCCGCTGCCGGCGATCATCGGCTGCCTGGTCCTCGACGGCGTGGACCAGACGATCTTCCAGGCCTTCGGCTACGACCCGCCCGGCTACCAGGGCTACGACAAGGCGATGGACGTCTTCTACCTCGCCATCGCCTACATCGCCATGATGCGCAACTGGACGAGCGTGCCGGCCTTCCGCATCGGCCGGTTCCTCTACTTCTACCGGCTGGTGGGGGTGGTGGCGTTCGAGCTGCTCCAGGTCCGCGCGCTGCTGCTCGTCTTCCCCAACACCTTCGAGTACTTCTTCATCGCCTACGAGGCGATCCGGCTGCGCTGGGACCCCTCCCGGTTCGGCATGCGGTTCTGGCTCGCCATCGCGGCGTTCATCTGGGTCGTCGTCAAGCTGCCGCAGGAGTGGTGGATCCACATCGCCAAGCTCGACCTCACCGACGCGCTCGACGCCAACCCGTGGGGGTATGCCGTGATCGTCCTGCTCGTCGTGGTCGCCGCGGTCCTGTTCCGCTTCGTCCTGATGCCGCGGCTGGGGCCGGTCGACCACAGCTGGCGGGTCGTCTCCGACCCGCTGCCCCAGTCGGTCGACGACGCGTCCGAGCTCGCCGCGTGGCAGGCCCACAACACGCGCGTGTTCTCCGCCGTGACGCTCGAGAAGGTGGCCCTGGTCGGCCTCATCGCGGTGGTGTACTCCCGCGTCCTCCCCGACCTGCGGTCGACGACCGCGCAGGTGTTCGTCGCCATCGCCGTGCTGGTGGTGATCAACGCCGCCATCAGCCTGTGGGCGTACCGGGCGGCGCGCACCGTACAGTCGATCTACGCGGCCTTCGCCGTCAGGATCGGCATCAACCTGGCGTTGATCGCCGTCGCGGACTGGCTCCTCGGCCCCTCCGACCGCGACCTCAACCGCGCGGCCACGGTCTTCTTCGTGCTGCTGCTCAGCCTCCTCACGCTCCTGCACGACCGCTACCTGCCGGTGCACCGGGTGCGTGCGCTGGGCGCGGAGAGCGGGCAGGGGGCGCCGGGAGAGCCGGGCGCGGTCAGCCGCTCCGCCGCCGGCTGAGGGCGACGCCGCCAGACCCGGCGAGGAGCAGCCCCAGCGCGAGCGCGAGCAGCAGCAGCACCTCGGCACCGGTGAACGCCAGCCCGCCACCGCCCGGGCCACCCGCGGCCCCACCGCCCCCGCCGGGGCCGACCACCGGGGGTGCGGTCGGCACCGTGACCGCGGCGTCGTCGGTGTCGCCGCAGTCGGGGCACGGGCTCACGGACCCGCCGGTGACCGAGGCGAGGTTGGTGAGCGTGGCCCCGGGTCGGCCGCTCACGGTGGTCTCGACCGTGATGGCGGGCGCGCCGGCGCCGACGGCCAGGCTCGCGGCATAGGTGCAGGTCACCGATGCGCCCGCCGGGACGCACGCCCAGCCGTCCCCACGGGCGGAGACGTAGGAGAGCCCGGCGGGCAGGGTGTCGGTGACGACGACCGGGGCGGTCGTCGGGCTCGGCCCCTCGTTGCGGACGCGGATGGTGAAGCCGGCGCGGCCCGCCGGCGCGGCGAGCACGTCCTTGGTGACGGTGAGCCGGCTGACCGGTGTGACCGGGGCCGTGGCGGTGCCCGTGTTGTTCTCCGGGTCCACGTCCTCGGCGGGGCTGAGGACCGTCGCGCTGTTGGTCACGGCGGGGTACGCGGCCGGGGTCAGCGCCACCCGCAGCTCGATACGGGTGCGGCCACCGACGGCCAGCCCGGCCGCGGAGGTGCAGCTCACCCGCTGCCCGGCCGCCGAGCACTGCCAGCCCTCGCCGCTCGCGGCGACGAAGGTCGTCCCTGCGGGCAGGTCGTCGGTGACGGTGAGCGGGCCGGGGTCCGGCGTCGGGCCGGCGTTGGCCACCTCGAGCCGCGACCGGAGCTCCTCGCCCACGACCGCCGGCCCGGAGTGGCTCTTGCTCACCGACAGGTCCACCTGGGGCGGCACGACGACGGTGTCCGTGCTCGAGTTGTCGTCGGGGTCGGTCTCCGGGGTGCTCGAGGTCACCTCCGTGGTGTTGTCCACCGAGGGGTATGCCGCGGGGCGCACCGTCGTCGTCAGCGTCACCGGAGGGGCGTCCTCCCCAGGAGGCAGCGGCGCCTCGCGGGTGCACGTCACCGTGCGCCCGGTCACCTCGCACGCCCAGCCGTCACCCGCGGCCGACACCGGGTCGAGCCCGGTCGGGAGCGTGTCGGTCAGCCGCACCTCGCGCGCCAGGGACGGCCCGCGGTTCGTGACCGCGAGGTCGAAGGTCAGGTCGTCCCCGACCCGGACCGGTCCGGCGTGCGTCTTGACGACGGCGAGGTCGACGCGCTCCACCACGGGCAGGTCGTCGCTGTCACGGTTGTTCGACGGGCGGGGGTCGGTCGTCGGTGAGGTCACCGTGGCCTCGTTGGTGTAGGTGCCGGCGGTGGCGTCGGCGGCCACGGCGACGGTCAGCCGGAGCACGGGGGCGCTGCCGTCGGCGGGGAGGCGCTCGACGTCGAGGGTGCAGCTCACCACCTGGCTCTCCGGCGGGTCGGTCTGGCAGGCCCACGGGGCGTTGGCGGAGACGAACGACAGCCCGAGCGGGAGGAGGTCGGTGACGGTGAGCGGGCCGACGGCGTCGGACGGCCCGTCGTTGGTGACGGCCAGGGTGAAGGTCGCCTGCGTGCCGGCCACGACCGGGTCCTGCTCGGCGTCGTGGCTCTTCTCGAGCCGGAGGTCCGCGCGGGCCACGACGTCCACGGTCGCGTCGTCGGTGTTGTCGGCCGGGTCGTCCCCGGGCGTGGAGGTCGCGACCACGACCTCGTTGCGCAGCGTCGTGCCCTCCGGCACCGAGGCCGTCACCCGCGCGGTCACCCGGATCGTGGTCCGCGTCGGCTCGTCGGTGGCCGGACCGGCGAGGGTGGGGCGGGTGCATCGCACCTCGGGGGCGCTGACCGTGCACTCCCAGCCGGCGGGCGCGTCCACCGCCGTGGGCACCAGGCCCTCGGGTGCGGTGTCGACGAGGGTGACGGCGTCGGCGTCGGAGGGCCCGGCGTTGCTCACCGTGAGGTCGTACTGCACCGTCGCCCCGGCGACGACCGTGGAGTCACCGACCACCGACTTGCTCACCGCGAGGTCGGCGCGGTCCACGACCGTGACGTCGTCGGAGTCGGTGTTGTTGGCGGGGTCGGGGTCGGCGAGCGGCCCGGCGACGTCGGCGGAGTTGCGCAGGACCCCGGGCCCCGCGGAGGGGTCGACCCGCAGGGTCAGCGTGATGGCCGGGGCCTGGTCGCCCGCCGCGAGGCCGGCGGCGCGGGTGCAGGTCACCAGCCGGTCGGCCTCCCCGCAGTCCCAGCCGTCCCCCTCCGCCGAGACGTATGCCGTGCCCTCCGGCACCGGGTCGGTGACGACGAGCGGGCCGTCGGTGTCGGAGGGGCCGCCGTTGGTGACCGTCAGGCTCCATGTGGCGGTGGCACCGGCGACGACCAGCTGGTCGGGGTCGTGTGCCTTGTCGATGCGGAGGTCGGCGCGGCGGTCCACGCCGGTGAGGTCGTCGTCGGTGTCGTTGGCCGGGTTGGGGTCGTCGGTGGGGGAGGAGACTCGGACGGTGTTGCGGATGCCGTCGCCCGGCGGGACGACGAGGGCGGGGTCCACGTCCACGAGCACCCGCAGCGAGGTGGTCTCCCCTGCCGGCAACCCGGCAGCCCGCTCACAGGTCAGGTCCGCACCCTGCGAGGTGCACGCCCACCCGTCGGCTGCCCCGTCGATGGCCGAGTAGGTGATGCCCTGCGGCAGGGTGTCGGCCAGCCGCACCGGGCCCGCGGCGTCGGAGGGGCCCGAGTTGACGACGGTGAACCGGTATGCCGCGCTGCTGCCGGCGACGAACTCGCCCTCGTGCACCTTCTCGACCGAGAGGTCGGCGAGGGTCGTGACGGGCGAGGGGTCGACGGCGGTGTTGTTGCCGTCGTCGGGGTCGGCGGTCGGACCCGGCGTCACGGTGGCGGAGTTGGTGATCGTCCCGGTCACCGAGCTCGCCACGTCCGCCGCCACGGTGACCTGCGGGGCGGGGCCGAGGGGCAGCGCGGTGTCGCGCGTGCACGTCACGTCGCGGCCCGAGCCGGTGCAGTCCCAGCCCTCGCCGCTGGCGGCGACGTACGTCGTGCCCTCCGGAAGGGTGTCGCGCACCGTGACCGGCGGCGCGGAGAACGACGGCCCGCCGTTGACGACGTCCAGCGTCCAGGTCATCACCTGTCCGGCGACCGGGTCGAGGGCGTGGCTCTTGGCGATCGACAGGTCCGCCGCCGTGGTGACCGTCGCGGTGTCGGCGTCGGCGTTGTTCGCCTCCTGCGGGTCGTAGGTGCGTCCGTCCACGGTTGCGGCGTTCGTCAGCTCGGTGCCGTCCGCCGTGTCGGCTGGGACCGAGACCCGCACCGCGATGTCGGGCAGGCTGGCCCCCGCGGCGAGGGTCGCTGCGGCGTCGAGCCGGGTGCAGGTCACGGTCCGACCGTCGGGCGCGCAGGACCAGCCGGTGCCGGAGGCGGACACCAGGTCCACGCCGGCGGGGAGGGTGTCGGTCACCGTGAACGGTCCGACGGCGGTGTCCGGGCCGGCGTTGCGCACCTGCACGGTCCAGGTGAGCGGCCGTCCGGCGACGACGTCACCGGTGTGCGTCTTGTCGAGGACGAGGTCGGCCGAGTCGATGCGGGTGCTCGCCTGGACGGTCGGGCGGCTGTAGCTGCCGTTGGCGTTGCCGGAGGCGCCGGTCGCGTCGACGCCGGTGCCCTGGGCGGAGTTGACGTGCAGGACGGTCGCGCCCACCCCCGGCTGCCCGACGACTCCCGGGCCGGGGACCGACCGGTACGTGACGACGAGCGACTCGCCGGGGTTCAGGCGGCCGAGGTCGATCCACCGCAGGGTGGTGAGCGTGACGATGGGCTCGACCTCGGTCGGGGGGCCACCGGCGACGCTCACGGTGGCGCTGCCGGTGACGTAGGACCAGTTCACCGGCAGGACATCGAGGACGTCCACCCCGAACGCCGGAGCCGCACCGGTGTTGCGCACGGTCACCTGCCAGGTGTACGGCTCACCGATGTAGGCGGGCGCGGGGTCGAGGGCGACCTTGGCCGTCTCGATCCGGGGGAAGTCGGGGGTGACCGTGGCGCGGGCGCTCGGGCTGGCATACGTCCGACCACCCGCCGGCTCCCCCTGACCCGGCGGCAGGCTGCGGTAGCGGACGACGGACGCGGTGTTGGTCAGGCCCGCCCCGGTGAGCGAGGTGGAGGCGGCGAGCCGGGCGGTGTAGGTGAGCTCCCCGGTCTCCCCCGGGGCCAGGCCGTCGGCGCCGAGCAGGCCGCGCCACTGCACGGTCCCGCCGCCGAGCGGCGTGCCGCCCACGAGCACCCCGCCGCCGGTGATGCTGGCCGGGTCGACGACGACGCCCCGGGGCACGAGGTCGGAGAGGTCGATGGAGTAGGCCGTGCTGGCGTTCGCGGCGTTGGAGTTCGTGACGGTCAGGGTGTACGTGAAGAGGTCACCGGGGCCCGGGGCGGGGTCGCTGACCGCCTTGGCGATGGTCAGGGAGGGTTCGACCACCGTCAGGGCCGCCGAGGCGGAGTCACCGGACCGGTCGAAGGCGTCGTCCGCCCGGGTGGGGGTGCGGCCGTCGGTGAGGTTCCACTTCGGGAGGGCGACGTTGCGGGCGACCCGGCCGGCCGTGTTCACCGCGGTGTCAGCGACGACGCCGCTGTAGGTGAGCACGACCGCGCGCCGGTCGGGCGAGGCGGGGATGTCGCCGAGGCCGTAGCCGGTCAGCGTGCTGCCGTCCGGCTGCGGGACGGGCGTGAGCTGGGTGCCGCTGGCGAGGAACCCGCACGGGGTGTCGCGCCCGATGGTCGAGCAGCTGATGCTCTCCAGCCGCAGGCCGGTGATGCCGGGCGGGGCCCGGTCGATGAGCGCGGAGTCGTAGAGCGTGATGTTGGCGGGGATGACGTCGGTGACGGTGAAGGTCACCCGTTGCCCGATGGTGGCCCGGTCGGGGTCGACCGTCTTGGTGACGACGGCCGCGCCGATGACCGTGAGGTCGTTGGAGTCGGTGACGGCGTAGCCGCGCTCGTCGGGGTTCAGCGTGGCCAGCGGGTCCGTGGAACCGTCGTCCAGGGTGCTTCCGGTCAACCGCGCGGTGTTCCGGTAGGTCTGGCCGCCGACGGTGCCGACCGGGACGCGCACGGTGTAGGTGCGGGTGACCGCCGCCCCCGGCGCGACGTCGCCGAGGCTCCAGACCAGCCGGGTGGTCCCGGTGGCGCACCCGTTGGTGCCGTCACCGGGGACCGGGGCGCTGCCGGGGTCGGGGCCGTAGGCCTCGAAGGCGAGCCCTGCGGGGACGCAGTCGACGACGAAGGCGTCGTGCAGCGGCGTCAGCCCGGTCCCGGTCCCGCCCGCGGTCCGGTTGACCGCGGTGACCGTATAGGTGACGAGTGACCCGGCGGCGACGGCACCCGCCGCGTCGTCCTCCTTGGTGATTCCGGGGTTGGGCTGCCGCACCCTGATCTCGTACGTGGCTGTGACGGCCGGGTTCGGAGCCCCGCCCGCGGTGGCGAGGCTGGCGAACCGCGCGGTGTTGGTCCGGGCGAGATCGGTCTGGCCGAGGGGCAGCGCCGCGGATGCCACCCGCACCGTGATCGTCACCGCGAAGCGCTGGTCGGTCGCCGAGGGATTGCGGTACTCCGCCGGGAAGGTCACCCGCCCGGTGGCCGGGTCGAGGACGACGCCGTCGGGCACCGGGGCCGTCGCGGTCGAGGCGGCGTCGGGCTGGAAGCTGAGCACCGCGGGCGTCGCCGGATCGACCACGAACCCGGCGGGCAGGGTGTCGGTGAGCACCCCTGCGAACACCTCGGTGCGCGCCGGCACGGTCACGGCATACGTGTAGGTGACCCGTTCCCCCACCGTCGCCTCGAAGGGCCGGTTGTTCCCCGTCTCCTCGATCGACGTCGTCCCGGTCTTGGTGACCACGGGGGAACGGACCCGCACGCTGGAGCCGTTGGCGGCGGCGGGGGCCCGTTGGGCGCCGGGCGGGAGAGTCGTGGCGATGTTGGAGGCGGGGTAGTAGGTCGCGAGGGTGCCCGTCTCGGCGGTGATGTCCGTGACCTGGGAGAACCGGTGGACCGCGGCGGTGTCCGGGTACACCGTGCCGATGGGGGCGGGGGAGGGGATGGCGAGGTCGTAGAGGATGGTGACCCGCCCACCGGCCGGGAGCTGCTGGGCGGCGACGTCACCGGTGAGTGGCCAGACGAGGCGCAGCAACGAGAGCGTGTCGCTGCCGGAGAAGCCGGGCTGGTCGGGGTCGCCGGGGTCGGTGCCGGTGGTCTGCGGCGCGGCGGTCAGGGTGCTGGCCGCGGTGCTGTCGACCCGGACGTTGGTCACCGCGGCACAGGTCAGCCCGGCGGGCAGCACGTCCCAGACGTCGAGGCCACCGATCGGGGCGGCGGTGTCCCCGGTGCCGCGGTGCGTGACGTCGATGCGGAAGGTCGCCGTCGAGCCGCCCTGCACCAGGGAGCCGTCGACGTTGCTGTTGGGCCCGTTGGGGCCGCTCGCGGGCACGTCGACGCGTTGCACCCCCTTGACCACCCCGACGGCGGGGGCGGGGGCCAGCCGGACGGCGGCGGCGTCGCGCAGCGACTGCCGGTTGCCGGCGGTGTCCTGGAAGCCCACCTTGAGCAGGTTGTCCCGGGTCACCGCGGTGGTGCCGCTGGGCGGCACGGCGGTGACCGTTGCCGGGAAGACCAGCTCGGTGACCCCCCCGGGCTCGACGAAGCGGCCGCCGGGGCCGTCCCGACCGATCGCGAAGGAGAGCCGGCCGGCGGGTCCGAGCGGGGTGAACGGAGCCGTGTTCGCCGGGGTGGGCACGACCAGGTCGACGTCCGAGGTGAGGCCCATGGGCAGCACGTCGGTGAGGGTGGCGTTGCGCGTCCGGGCCAGGTCGGAGTAGTCCACGCGGAGCCGGTAGCAGACCACGTCGCCGAGCCGGAACAGGGTCTCGGCCGCCGGCAGCGTGTCGGGGTCGCGGTACAGGGCGCCGTCGGTGGGGCACGTCGGCCCGGTCAGGGAGCGGGGCAGGACCGTCTTGGCCAGGGTCGCCCCGCCCGACGTCAGGGTCGCGCTGCTCGTGTCGCCGACGGTGGCGGGGCCGCTCTCGCCGGTCCCGGGGATGGGCGTGGTCGTCGCGGTCAGCGCCACCTGGTTGGTGAAGCTGTCGCCGACGGCGGTCGGCTGGCCGGCAACCGGCCCCCCGAGGTACGAGCTCAGCATCCGCGCGGCATACGAGTAGGTGATCGTGCCGTCGCGTCCGGCGGTCTGTGGGGCGAAGACCACCGTGAAGGTGCCGTCGGCGTTCTGGGTGACCGAGTCGAAGGCCGATGACGGCGTGGTGCTCCCGTCGCCGAGGCCGGCACACGCCGGCAGGCCCGTCTGGGTGTAGTTGGTGCCAGGCGGCCCCAGGGGGCAGACCCCGTTCGGGATCGTGTCGGTGACCACGACCCCCGACGCGGAGACGTACTCGCTGGTGTCGACGGTCACGGTGTACCGGACGACGGCACCCGCCCGGAACTCGGTGGGCGAGGCGGACTTGCGGGCCCGGACGTCCTCGACGGACACCGTCTCGGTGTCGGACGCGCTGACGGCCGTCGTTCCTCCGGGGGCGACCACCCCCGAGTAGGTCGCGGTGGCGGACGCGGCGTTGCGCAGGCCGGTCTCGCCGACGCCCTCCCGCGACGAGGCACCCGTGTTGTTGTCGAGGTTGGCGGCCTGCCGGCCGCTGGTGGGGGACGGCGTCGTGCCCGGCCAGGTGGCGACATTGGCCCGCAGGGGTATGCCGGCGGCGTAGCGGAGCGTGACCGACCCACCGGCGGGCAGGGCGCCGATGGTCCACGAGAGGCGGGTGTAGGTGCCGGGGGGGAACGTCACGCCGTTCGCCGGCGGCGGGTTCACCACGGTGCTGACGCTGTCCGGCGCGCGGCAGTCGGGCACGACCGGCGTGGCGGTCAGCGGTGGCGCGCCGGGGTACTCGGGGGCGGAGGAGTTGTCCACACCGCTGCAACCCAGGAACTCGAGCCCGGCGGGGAGGAGGTCGGTGACGACGAGCCCGCTGCTGGCCCCGGCCGCGGTGCCGCGGACGGTGAGGGTGTAAACGGTCGGGTGGTCGTGCACCCCGCGCAGCAGCTCGCCCTCAGGGCTGCCCTCGCTCTTGGTCACCTCGAGCGCGGAGACGAGGGTCGAGGCGGTGGCGGCGGCGGTGGCGGTGAACGACCCGGGGACCACCGTGCCGGTCGGGGAGAAGTCGGGGGAGACCTGGGGGTCGCTGTTGGTATAGGCGTTGGCGGCATTGGGCACCGTCGCGCCGACGGGGTAGGAGGTGGCCGAGGGCGTGGCGCGGAAGGTGATGGCATAGGTGGAGCCGACCTGCAGATCGGCGACGTTGGGCCACACCAGCGTCGTGCCGGAGCCGGTGGTGACCACGGTCGGCTCGCCGGCGCCCGCCGGGCTGGTCGAGCCGGGCACGTAGGTCACGCCGGCCGGCAGCACGTCGCGGAAGGAGAGGTTCCACTCGTCGACCGCGTCGGGGTTGCTGGACGGGTTGGCGGCGGTGAGCGTGTAGGTGATCGGCTCGCCGGCGCGCACCGTGGGGCTGGCCGTCTTGGCCAGGGTGATCCCCGGGGCGGCGACCGCCGGAGGGACCGCGACGAGGAAGCCGCCGACCAGGGCGAGCGCGAGGATCCCCGCGACCCGCGTCAGCAGGGCCGGGGGGAGCCGGAGCAGCGTGACGCTCGGGGCGGCTGAGGAGGGGCGCATACGAGACGGAATGCTGCCCCGGAGCAAAGGTTCTCGCACCCCCCGTTGGCCACCGAGGGGACGAGCTGCCGGGCTGTCGAGCCCGCCGGCAGGCTGTCCGGCCTCGTCGCGCCCCGGTGGTCAGCCTCCCCGGGCCACGAGCGGCGCCTGCCACGGGTAGAGGCCCTGCTCGACGACGTCGGCCAGGAACACCGCGAGGTCGCCGCGCGACATCGTGGTCCGCTTCGGTGAGCGGTGCGCGTCGTGCTCGATCCGGCCGGTCGCCGTGCCGTCCTGGAGCCGAGGCGGGCGCACGAGGGTCCACGTCACGCCGCTCCCGGCCCACACGGCATACTCGGCCGGCTTGTCCGCCACCACGGCGCCACCGATCCGCTGGATGAGCCAGGAGATGGCCTTGTCGCGCGGCGACTTCTGGTCGCCGGGGACGTCGATGCCGGCGCCGGAGACCCCGACGAAGCGGTCCACGCCGGCGGCGGTCATCGCCGCGAGCAGTCCCGGGGCGGTGTCGCGGTGCAGCGTCGGGTCCTTCTCGACCGGGCCGAGCGCCGAGACCACGGCGTCGGCGCCCGCGACCAGCCGCCCGAGCGCCTCGCGGTCGCGGCTGTCGCCGGTCACGACGGTGACGCCAGCGGGGAGCTCACCGAGCTTCGCCGGGTCACGGACGAGCACGCTCAGCTCGTGGCCGCGGCGCAGCAGCTCCTCCACGAGTGGTCGGCCGGTACGTCCGGTGGCCCCGAGGACGGCGATCTTCATGAGTGCTCCCTGGCAGGGTTGGGGTTGGGGGTGGTGTGGGTGCGGGTGAGGTGGTGGGTCGCGGGCTCGGGAGCGTCGTGGAGGGCGTCGGAGAAGCGGGTCAGCAGGCCGGCGAACGCCTCCACCTCCTCGGCGCGCCAGCCGGCCATGAGGGCCTGCAGGCGCTCCCGCCGGAAGGCGCGGCCGTCGGACACGACGACCCGGCCCGCCCGGGTGAGGCCGAGGGCGGCCCGCCGGTGGTCGTCGGGACAGGCCGCGGCGTCGACGACCCCTGCCTCGACGGCCCGGGCCACCAGGCGGCTCGCGGTGCTGGGCGTCACGTCCAGCACCGCCGCGACGTCGGCGACGGCGCTGGCCCCCTCGGCCACCGCCTCGCCGACGAGGACCGTCGACAGGTCCACCCCCGGGGCGACGCGCCGGGCCGGCCGGGCCCACAGCCGGCGGGTGCGCAGCAGGGCGCGGTCGATCCGCTCCGTGGCCGCGGGGGCTGGGGCGGGCGGACGCGGCATACATGTACGATACACATATGACCGCACCGATCCTCGTCACCGGGGCCAGCGGCAACGTCGGCTCGGCCGTGCTGCGCCGCCTCGTCGACGCCGGGGTGCCGGTGCGGGCCGGCTCGCTGAACCGGGTCGACCTGCCCGGCGCGGAGTACGCACGGCTCGACTTCACCGACCCGGCGACGTGGACGGCCTACGACGGGGTCGAGGTGATGTTCCTCCTCCGCCCGCCGCACCTGTCCAAGCCGGACACGCAGATGGCGCCCAGCCTGGATGCGGCACGCGCGGCCGGGGTGCGGCACGTGGTGTTCCTGTCGCTGCAGGGCGCCGACCGCAACCGGGTCGTGCCGCACGCGAAGCTGGAGGCCTGGCTGAGGGGGTCCGGGGTGGCGTGGACGTTCCTCCGCCCGTCCTTCTTCATGCAGAACCTCACCACCACGCACCGCAGCGACATCCGGGACCGGGACGAGATCCTCCTGCCGGCCGGGCGCGGTGCCACGGCGTTCGTGGACGTCGAGGACATCGCCGACGTCGCCGCGGTGACCCTGCTCGACCCGGCCGCGCACGAGGGGCGTGCGTGGACCCCCACCGGGCCGGAGGCGCTCACCTACGGCGAGGTCGCGGCCCGGCTGACCGAGGTCCTCGGCCGGCCGATCCGGTACCGCGCGGCGAGCCTGCCGCGCTACGCGCTGCACGCGCGAGCAGAGCTCGGTATGCCGTGGGCGATGGTGGGCGTGACCAGCGCGATCTTCTCGGTGGCCCGGTTCGGGCGGGCCGGCGGGCTGACCGACGACGCGCGCACCGTGACTGGGCGGGCACCTCGGGGGTTCACCGAGTTCGCGCGCCGCGAGGCACACGCCTGGGCGCGGCCGGGAGAGGCCGCCGAGAGCTGAGCGCTACGCGGAGGCGGCCGGCACCGGCTCGCTTTGAACGGCGCGGGCGGCCGGGGCGGCCGGGACGGCGGGGGCGCGCACGCCGTCACCGACGGCGTCATCGCCCGCCGCCTCGAGCAGCCGGACGAGGGCGGGGCCGGCACCCTCCGGGTGCTGACCCAGCTCCGCGAGCCGGGCGCTGACCCGCTCGGCGAGCACGGCGAGCTTGACGTTGTGGCGGTTGGAGAAGCGGCGCAGCATCGCGAAGGCCGCCTCGTCGTTCACCCCGAGGGTGAGCATGAGGGCGCCCTTGACCTGCTCGATCCCCGCCCGGTTGGCGGCCGACGCCGCGACGGCCGCCCCGGCGTGGGCACGCACCGGCTCGGTGATGTCGACGACGTGGCCCTCCAGACGCACCACCGAACCACCCTCCGAGACCGGCTCGCCGACACCGACGGCGGTCCGCGGGTGGCCCGCCGCGTCGACGACGCGGAACGTGCACCCGAGGCGGTCCGGCCCGCGCAGGGCGGCGCGCGCCACGGCGAGCACGTCGCCCCGGTCGTCCTCGTGGACCCTGGTCACGAGCGCGGCGATCTGCCCCACCGAGAAGGTTTCGCTGACCCCCAGCAGGGCAGAGAGTGCGGGAGAGAGCGTCCCGGTGCCGGTGCACAGGTCGTAGGCGACGCTCAGGACGGCACTTCCGACCTCGGGACGGGCGGGCTTGGCCGCCATCGCCGGGGCGGGCGGGAGCTCGTGAGCACGCGGGGCGGTCCGTCGGGTCTCGACGTGGGGGGCGGGGCACAGTCCGGTCATGGCGCGCCTTTGTTCGGGCCGCGAGGGCCACGGGGCAGGAGTGGGGTCGGGGGCTGGGCTCAACCACTTGACGCTTCGCAGAATTTAGCGCGCAGACGTTGCCCCGCGGGGGTTTGGGCCCGGGGCACTTCTCCTCCGGGCCCGAGTCGGGCTCCGCCGCGGGCCCGTGTGGTGGGCCGGAGAACGTCGCCCACCTGTTCGTCCGGCCGGGCTTCTCCCTCGTCCGTTGCGACGTCACCGAGTTCCTCCACGTCACCGGGCCGGTGGACCTGGTCCTCCGCTTCGCCTCGCCCGCGTCCCCGGTCGACTACCTCAAGCTCCCGCTGGAGACCCTCAGGGTCGGCTCCGTCGGCACCTGGCACGCGCTCGGTCTGGCGAAGGCCAAGGGCGCCCGTCTCCACACCGTGACGATGGACGACGTGCTGGGCGTCGACTTCCTGCACCGCACCGGCCCGCGCACCGCCGTTCCCGTGCACCACAGCGACTGCGGCGTCTTCCGCTCCCCGCTCCCCGCTCTCCGACTTCCTCGCCCGGGCCCGCGCCAAGGCGCCCGACGTCAGGGTCCTCGCGCCCGCGCCGGGGGAGACCGTCGCGCTCTGACCCGAGCCCCCCTGGCCCGGTGGTGAACAGTCGAGCTGGCTGCCGCGGTGCTGGGCGCACGCAACGTGCGCCCGCGATGCTGGTGAGCTCACCGGCACGGGTGAGCCCACGGCATACCGGCACGGGTGAGCCCGCGGCACTCCTGCGCCGTCCGGACCCGTACTCCTCTCCCGCCCACGGCCCGTGCCGCAGCCGGACCCGCCCAGACGGGAAGCAGACAGCGAAGGGCCCGTGACCACAATGGTCACGGGCCCTTCTTTGTACGTGCGGGTACTCAGGTCGAGGTGGCCTCGGAGCGCACGGTGTGCGCCGAGTCCTGGGCCTGGCCCCGGACGTCCTCGGTGGTGCTGCGACCCTCGTCGACGACGGTCTCCGTCGCCGACCTGGCCGTCTCTGCGACGCTCTGCGCGGCCTCCTGGGCCGGCTCCTTGAGCGACTGCGCCGCCTCGGTGGCGGCACTCTTCGCCTCGTCCATGAGCGGCTGGGCCTTGTCCTTGACGGCGACCGCGGCCTGCTTCTCCTTCTCGCTGACCGGGATCAGCGAGCCGAGCAGCCACCCGGCGCCCAGGGCGATGAGGCCCGCGGCGAGGGGGTTGCCCTCCGTCTGGCGGCGGGCCTTGTGCGGCAGGTCGGACGCCGCCTCGCCCACCGACGAGGCGGTGTCGGTGACCGACGACCCCATCGACGACGCGGTGTCGCTGACCGACGAGCCCACGGACGACGTCGTGTCGCCGGTGGTGGTGCGGATGTCGTCCGTCTTGCCCATGACCCTCTCCTTCAAGGTGACGGCGGCGTCGGTGACCTTGTCCGCCTGGCGCTTGGCGACGTTGGACGGCTTGACCGTCTCGGCCAGCTCGTTGACGTCCGAGCTCAGTTGAGCCCGGGTCGCCTCGATGTCGCGCCGGATCTCCTCGGGTTGCTACTCATGCCACTCCCTCGTTTCCCTTGAGCGCGTCGGGGACCTTGCGCGCGGTCTGCGCGGTCTTCGGCATCCCCTGGACCTGCTTCCTTTCCTTCTTGCCCTTGACGGCCAGCACGGCACCGATGGCCGCCCAGACGACGCCCCCGATGAGCGCCGACCAGCCGCGGCCGATCTCGTTGCCGACCGCCCACCAGAGGGCGATCGAGATGAAGAGCGCGGCGAAGTGGATCGCGACCGCCGCGCCGCTGAACATGCCGGCGCCCTTGCCGGCCTTCTTGGCCGACTCCGTCGCCTCGGCCCTGGCCAGGGCGAGCTCCTGCTGGATCAGCGTCGACAGGTTCCGGCTGATGTCGGAGAAGATGTCACCGACATTGCTCAACGAGCGGGTTTCACCCCCCTCGACGGGCGGCATCTGCTGGGTGCTCATCGGAGGACGTCACCCCCGGCGGTGCCGCTGTCCCGGGCGGCGCCGGTGCGCTCGGCGCCCGTGCGGGGGTCGATCGGCGCCAGCGGGTCGTGCGTGGTCGGGAGCTCCTCGACGGCCGGGGCCATGCCGGAGACTCCCGCGCCGACCCCGGTGCCGAGGCCCGGGGAGACCGGGTCGACGGTGCCGCCGCCCGCGTAGGAGCTGCCGCCCCCGGCGCTCGGGGTGCCGTAGGTGGTGCCCGTCGCGTAGCCGGTACCCGCGGTGGTGCCGTAGGTGCCGACGGTGCCGTATGCCGTGTCCGTGTGGGTCACCGCGTCGCTGGACTCGTTCTGCTCCTGGTGGTCGGCGACGAGGCCGCGGCTGAACCGGCCGGCCAGGAGGCCGAGCGCGGCCGTGCTGGCCAGGAAGGCGCCGGGACGGCGGCGGGCGAAGTCCTTGAGCTCGTCGACGAGGGCGCCGGGCTCGCGGTTCTCGAGCCAGCCGGCGACGTCGTTGACGCGCTCGGAGGCCTGCTGCGCGAGGTCGCTCGCGACGCCCTGCTGCTCGGAGCCGCTCGCCATGTCGGAGAGCTCCTCACCGAGCGCCCGCAGGCCCTCGGCGAGACGCTGCTGCTGCTGGCTGCTCTGGTCGACGAGCTGGGAACGGCTCTGGTCGATGAGGTTGCGCACCTGGTGGCCGGCCTCGGAGGCGACGTTGGCCGCCTCACCCTTGCCGACGTCGACGAGGTGCTTCGCTCCCTCCTTGGCCTGGGCACCGACGGCCTGGGCCTCGTCCTTGGCGACCCCAGTCTTGCTGGCGATGCCGTCGTTCTCGGTCATGCTCATGGTGTCCTCTCGATTTCTTTCGAACTCACGGCTCGATCGCGAACCGCGGGCTGTGGGGGTACCCGTGCCACGGGGCGGTAAACCCTCGGGCACCGCCTTCTCCGCGACGGTCGGCTGACCGGCGGTGTGATGGCGCGGTGGGATGGTCCTGGCACGGGCGTGTGGCGCCGATCAGGGACGGCGGTGTCCCGGCCGGTGTGCTCAGGCGATGCCGGCGTCGACGACCTTCTTCAGGGCGCCCGGCTGGGCCGGGCTGCGCGGCGCGCGCTCCTTGGCGGCGAGCAGCTCCTGACCGATCTCCCGCAGCTGCGTGCGGGTCAGACCCTCGCGGACCTTGGGGAACCAGTCCTGCTCCTCCTCCTCGACGTGGTGCGTGACGTTCTCGATGAGGACGGACATCTTGGGCTCGAAACGCTCGTTCTCGGGGCTGAGCGCGGTCAGCTCCATGACCAGCACGTCGGCGACATGGTGCTCCTCGTAGGACTCGAGGACGTCCTGCTCGAGGTCGGGGAGCAGTGTGCGGACCTGGGGGTACATCACCTCGTTCTCGATGTACGTGTGCATGGTCAGCAGCTCGATGACCTCGTCGACGATCTTCCCCTTGCGGGTGTCGGTCGTCCCGTCCTTCTGGAACTCCCGGAACAGCGCACGGATCAGCTTGTGGTCCTCCTTGAGGATGACGATCGCGTCCTCTGACATGGCATTCCCTTCGTCGTGGTGTAGGTCCCTGCGCACCGGCACAGGTACCCCGGGCTGGCTCGGCACCAACGGGACGGGCGGGCGGCCCGGCCCTGCGGGGGGGGCGGGGGAGGGGGGCGGGGCGCGGCGGGGCGCGGCCGGCATACCCAGTCGCCGGGCAGGAGCCGACCGGACGCGTGCGGTGACTTTGCTGCCAATAGGCAAGTTCGTCACACCGCCCGTTCGCCCGCGCCCGTCACTTTGCTGCCAATAGGCAAGGTGGGTTATCCATTTCACTGCCACCTGCGCGTAGAGTCATCGTGTGCCGTCGCGCGGTCTGCACTATCCGGGTTCGTATGCGGAGCTGAGGGCGTGGTTCCCCGACGACGAAGCGTGTATGGAC
>DASQFD010000143.1:0-5839 GCA_035633255.1 Dermatophilaceae bacterium | reverse complement strand
CGAACTGCCACGTCCCGAGCCCGACGACCGACACCGGCCGCCCCAGCTCGACACCCTCGACGTACCTCATCGGCTGCCTCCCGTCCGGTCCGCTCGGACCCATCCTGCCGGTATGCCGGTATGCCGCGTGCTCGCCCGTGGCAGCCCGTGCCGCCCGCGGTCACCGTCCCCGTGCAGCCAGCTCAGCTGGTGACGTCCTTGCCCGCGAACCGGGCCCAGGCGAGCAGCCAGAACACCACGGCATACGCGGCGTCGACGCCGAGCGAGCGCAGCACGCCGTCCCAGAACGGCGGGTCGCGCAGCAGGTCGGCGAAGGTGGGCCACGCGTGCACGAGCAGCCACGGGTGCAGCCAGTCCAGCTGGGGCACCCCGTCGAGGATCCACATGACCAGGGTCACGATCGTCAGCGCGACCGTGGCGGCGATCGGCTGCTCGGTCAGCGTGGAGATGAAGAGCCCGACCGCGGCGAGCGCCGCGAGGTGGGCCGCGACGACGAGGGTCACCAGGACGAGCCGCCAGACCCCGGAGGCGAAGGGGATCTGCGTCCCGGAGAGGGTGGTCAGGGGCCCGGCGCCGAAGAGGGCGATGCCGATCGCGGCGCCGGCGACCGCCACGGTGGCGGCGCCGATGACCGCGCCGATGCACAGGGAGGCGTACTTGACGGCGAGCAGCCGGACCCGGCTCACCGGCACGACGAGCAGGTAGCGCAGCGTGCCGAGGTTGGCCTCCCCGGCGACCGCGTCACCGGAGAGCATCGCCATCGCCAGCGGCAGGAAGAGCGGCAGCTCGACGGTGAGCGCGGCCAGCGGGACGAAGAGACCGTTGGAGGTGATCGAGGAGAGGAAGTCCGGCCCCTCCCCCGCCTGCGGGCTGGAGAGCCGGACCGCGACCGCGAGGAGCACCGGGACCGAGGCGAGGACGAGCAGGCCCATCTGGTTGCGGCGCCGGCTGACGACCAGGCGCACCTCGGAGCGCAGCATCCGCAGCGAGAGCGGGTCACCGGCGCGGTCCCGCCGGGCGGCGGGCGCGGTCTCAGCCGCTGACATCGAAGCCCTCCCCGGTCAGGCCGACGAAGACGTCCTCGAGGCTGGGCGTGGTGACGACCGCCTCCCGCACCGGGACGCCGGCGTGGACGAGCGCCGCGACGACGTCCTCGGTCGGGATCGGACCGGGTATGCCGTGCACCCCGCCGTCCGCGACGGTCACCGAGGCCAGGCCCAGCCCGCTCAGGACGGCCGCGGCCTCGGAGGGCTGCGGGGTGCTGACCCGCAGGGTGCGGGCACTGAGGTCGCGCAGCGTGCCCACCGGACCCTGGGCGACGAGACGGCCGAGGCTCATCACCCCGACGTGGGTGCAGACCTGCTCGACCTCGGCGAGCAGGTGGCTGGAGACGAGCACCGTGGTGCCGTCGGCGGCGAGCGACCCCACGAGGTGGCGCACCTCGCGGGTGCCCTGCGGGTCCAGCCCGTTGGTCGGCTCGTCGAGGACGAGCAGCTCGCGGGGCACCAATAGGGCGGCGGCGATGGCGAGCCGCTGGCGCATCCCGAGGGAGTAGGCGCGGTAGCGCTTGGTCGCCGCCGCGAGCAGGCCGACCCGGTCGAGCGCGGCGTCGACCCGGCGGCCGGCGGACCGGGCGTCGCTCCAGCGGTCGGCGGCGTCGACGCGGGCGAGGTTGCGCCGGCCGGAGAGGTAGGGGTGGAACGCCGGCCCCTCGACGAGCGCGCCGACCCGGGGCAGGACGTCGCCGGAACGGGCCGGCACCGGCAGCCCGAGCAGGTGCCGCTCGCCCGAGGTCGGGGTGACCAGACCGAGGAGCATCCGGATCGTCGTGGTCTTGCCGGACCCGTTGGGGCCGAGGAAGCCGTACACCGCCCCGCCGGGGACCGCGAGGTCGATGGCGTCGACGACGACCTGGTCCCCGAACCGCTTGGTGAGCGCGGTGGTACGGACGGCGAGGTCAGCGGTGTCGCCCCCGACCGCCGCCGCGGCGCCGACGGCGAGGGACGCCGCGGTCACCCGCGGGCCAGCGCGGCATACAGGGCCGAGGGCGGCACGGCACCGACGGCGACCCGACCGTCGTCGGTGAGCACCACTGACACCAGCGTGCCGTCGACGAGCCGGCCGCTGCCCCAGTCACCGGAGACGCGCGGCAGGGCGTCGAGCACGGCGGTGGCCGGGTCGTCGCTCCCGCTCGCGGTGGGGGCGTCGGGCAGTCGGGCGACGACGACGCTGCTCCAGCCGGTGCCGACGACGGTGGGCCGCTCGGCGTCCGGCTTCTCCGCCGAACGCGCGGCGTCGCGCTCGGCCGCGGTGGGCAGCTCGCCCTCGCTCACGGTGGCGCCCTCGGGCGGCGTGAAGGCGAACGCCGACGCGGCCGGCCGGTCGAAGGAGACCGACGTGAAGCCCACGTCGACGACCGGCTCATCCGCCTTGCTCGACCACACCTGCACGCGCAGCGGCACACCCTCCTCGGCGTCGACGGCGAGCCGCACCTGCGTCACCCGGGTCGCGTCGGTGCGCGGGTCGAGGACGAGCTCGTAAGCCGCCCGGCCCGCCACCGTGGCCGTGCCGGCGGTCGTGACCGCCGTCGTGGGGTCCAGGGCCGCCAGCGCCCGGTCCGCCGCCTCCTGGGGGGTCCGCGGCAGGTCGGTCGGCAGGTCGCCGGGCGCGGGGGCCTTCGAGGCGTCCTTCGCCGGCAGGGTGTAGCGGACCGCGGACTTGTCCGCGCTCGACCAGAGCCACGCCGTCCTGCCGTCGCGCACGACGGCGGTCTCGGCGGAGCCGTCGACCAGGGCGAGCCGCTGGCGGTCCGGCCCGTCGGCCCACACCCGCCAGGTGTGGGTGCCCGAGAGCACCGAGGTCAGCGAGGGGGCGCCGCCGGCCGACGACCCGCCGGAGGGACCCCCCGCACCGCCGCCGCCCGAGAGGCCGGGGAGCTCGGGGAGGCCGAGGTCCACGGCCTGCTCGACGGTGCCGGACAGCGCCGTGACGTCGGACTTCTGGACGTCGACGAGCAGCTGGGCGGCGGTGCGCGGCGGCAGGGTCGGGTCGGCGTCGGCCGAGCGGGCAGCCACGGTGCCGCCGGCGACGAGGGCGGCGGCGGTGGCCGGCACGAGCCAACGGGCGGCCGGGTGGCGGGCGAAGGCGGTCATGCTGGCATTGTCACCCGCCCGGCTGGGAAGTCCATGAGCGGGAGCGAGCCCAGTCCGGGCCTTGTGCACCGAGACTCGAGAGTCGTGGAGTTCCCTCAGTCGTTGGTCGTGCCAAGCCGTGACCGCACGCTAGCCGGGACTCGTGGATGCCACACCGAGCGCGGGACCTTTGACCGCCGCCGGGCATCCGGTGATGCCGGGGCTCCCGTGCTGAAGTCCGACGCTGGATGACGGTGGCCGCGGTACGATCACCCGTCCGCGGTCGCGCGGCCTTCTGCTTTCCCCGTTCCGGCGCTGTGCATGGTCGGCGAGGACTGCCGACCATGGAGTGGGAGATGTCATGAAGGTCCTGCTGGTCGGACTCGGAACCGTGGGAGAGGCGATCGCGCGCCTGAGTGCCGGTCGGCCATGGCTGGAGCAGATGGTGCTCGCCGGCCGCAACCTCGATCGGGTCCGCCAGGTCGCGGACTCGATCGGCGATGCCGCGAGCCATCCGGTCGCGCAACTCGACGCGTCGGATGCAGGCGCCGTGGAGGCGCTCGCCCGGGCCCATGACGTCGACCTGGTGATGAACGCCGTCGATCCGCGCTTCCTGATGCCCGTTTTCCAGGGCGCGCTCGCCGCAGGCGTGGACTACATGGACATGGCACTGAGCCTGTCCACGCCCCACCCGACCGACCCCTACGCCCTGCCCGGGGTCAAGCTGGGCGACGATCAGTTCGCGATGGACGCCGAATGGCGCGACCGCGGCCAACTCGCACTCGTGGGGCAGGGAGTCAGCCCCGGACTGGCCCAGGTGTTCGCGGCCCACGCGTCCAAGCACCTGTTCGACGAGGTCCACGAGATCAACATCCGCGTCGGTGGCGACCTGCGCATCGAGGGCTACCCGTTCGCCTCGGTGTTCTCGGTCTGGACCATGATCGAGGAGTGCCTCAACCCGCCCATCGTGTGGGAGAAGGAGCGCGGCTTCTTCACGCTGCCGCCGTTCTCGGAGCCCGAGCGGTTCATCTTCCCGGAGGGCATCGGCCCCGTCGAGTGCGTGCACGTGGAGCATGAGGACATCACCATGATCCCGCGCGTGCTGGACGCGCGCCGGGTGACCTTCAAGTACGCGCTCGGTGAGGAGTTCATCGGGGCGCTCAAGGTGCTCCACGCCATCGGCCTGGACCGCACCGACCCGATCGCCGTGGACGGCCAGCAGGTACGGCCGCGCAACGTGGTGGCCGCGCTCGCGCCGGATCCCGCGACGCTGGGTGACCACATGACCGGGCGGGCGGTCGTGGGCACGCACGTCACCGGGCTCAAGGACGGGAGGCCGCGGGAGATCTTCAGCTACCAGATGTGCGACGCACAGGACACCATGGCCCGCTTCGGGCTGCAGCCCGTGGCGTGGCAGACCGGCTTCAACGCGGTCGTCGCGATGGAGCTGCTCGCCGAGGGTGCCTGGCAGGGGTCGGGCGTCCTCTCGGCCGAGTCCTTCGATCCCGATCCGTACCTCGCGATCCTCGACCGCGACGGCATCCACCACGACATGATCGAGATCGAGCCCGGCCAAGCCGTCGCCTGACGGACGCGCGGGGACGGCCGGGTAACCGGTCCTATCCGGTCGTTGGCTATGCGGTTGGCGGACCGACTGGACCGCCTGGATCGGCGTCGATCCACTGTTGCGCGTCAGCCATGGCGCCTGCAAGCGCGGCGCCCACGCGTTCGTCGCCGATCACGACGCTGCCCGGCCCGATGATGTCGATCACACCCCCCACCGACAGCTGCCTGACCACCAGGCTGTCGACGGATACGACGACGAGCCGGGACCCCACCTGGTCAAGCTGCCCCGCGTACCGGGCGAGGACGTCGATGAAGGTGGTGCCGAGGTCCACGTGCCCACGCAGCCGCACGATGACCACGGACCTCCGGCTGCCCGCCTCGACACGGGGCAGCGCCGCCTCGAACACCGGCGCCGAGGCGAAGAACAGGCTCCCGTACGGCTGCAGAACCACCACCTGGCCAGCAGGAACGACCGCCACCGGCTCGACCTCGATGACATGGCCTGCGGGAGAGGTGTTCCGTTGCTTGATCACCACCTGGTTGGACTGCTGCACGACGTGCAGCACGACCGACGCCCCGACGCCGATCAGTACCGCGTACTGCAGAGGCACCAGCATGGTCAGCCCGAACGTGACGACCAGCACCGCCCGCTGCACCAGGCCGGCCCTCCACACGGACTCGATGGCTTCTGGCTTGATCGTCCGCACACCGACGAGGATCAGCAGACCGGCGAGCGCCGGCATCGCCAGGAATCCGACGGCCGACCCGAACAGCACCACGACCACCGCCATGACCAGCGCAGCGATCATCGGCGCGAGGCGTGTCCGGGCACCCGCAGCCGCATTGATCGCCGAGGCGGAGGCCGAGCCGCCGACGGGCATACCGCCAGTCACGGCGCACGCCACGTTGGCCACACCTTGCCCGACGAAGTCCCGCGACGCGTCCGCCCGCTGACCGTTGGCCGTGCCGTAGCTGGCCGAGATCCCGGCCCCCTGGACCAGGCCGACGAAGGCCAGCGACGCGGCCGGGATCAGCAACTCCGGAATCAGTGCAACCGACGGCACCGTCATCGGCGGAAGCCCTTCGAGGGACACACCGAGGTCGTTGAGCGTCGCGACGCTGGCCCAGCCCAGCAGCCCCGC
>DASQFD010000142.1:0-21009 GCA_035633255.1 Dermatophilaceae bacterium | reverse complement strand
AGTGGGTTGGGCGGCAGGTCGGTCGACGGGTCGTCCCGCCCTGCCACGAGCCGCACCGCACAGGCGTTGTGCGCGGCATACCCGGTCCCGGTGAGCAGCAGCGGCCGCGCGTACCAGTAGCCACCGACCAGGGCCACGACGAGGAGGACGGCGAGCCCGACGGCGATGCGGGGGAGCCAGCGGCGACGGCGCATGGCCGGACGCTATCGCCTGCGGAACGTCCCCGTCCGCGGCCACGTTGGTGCGGTCATGACGACCTGGGCGCTCCTCGGCAGCGGACACATCGGCAGCACCGTCGCACGGCTGGCCTTCGCGGCCGGGCACGACGTCGTGATGAGCAACTCGCGCGGCCCCGCGACGCTGGCCGGCCTCGTGGCGGAACTGGGCCCACGGTCGCGGGCGGCCACGTCGGCCGAGGCCGCGGCTGCCGGGGACGTCGTCGTGGTCACCATCCCGCTGTGCAGCTACCGCGACGTGCCGGTCGAACCGCTGCGTGGCAAGGTCGTGATCGACACGATGAACTACTACCCCGAGCGGGACGGGCACGTCCCGGAGCTCGACGAGGAGTCGACCACCACGTCCGAGCTGCTCCAGGCGCACCTGCCGGACAGCCACGTCGTCAAGGCCTTCAACAACATCTTCTTCCAGCACCTGGGAGCGTCGGCACGCCCTGCCGGCGCGCCGGACCGCAGCGCGCTCGCCATCGCCGGTGACGACGCCGGCGCCAAGGCGCGCGTCCGGGCGCTGCTGGACGAGATCGGCTACGACGCCGTGGACCTCGGCCCGCTCGCGGAGGGTTGGCGCACCCAACGCGACACCGCGGCATACGGGACGATGTACGCCGCCGACCCCGGCGACTGGACCCGGGGCGCCCGGCCCGTGCCCGCGTCGGAGGTGGCGGCCCGGGCCGCCGAGGCCCGTCGGTACCACGACATGCAGACCGAGTAGACAGCCCGAGAAGGGGACCCGCCAGGCGGGTCCCCTCCTCGTGATGCGGTGCGCGGGCGTGCCGCGCGCCGGGATCAGGCGTTGCGGTGCGCGCGCGTGCCCGACTTGGCCAGGCCGCAGGCGACCATGTAGCCGATCGTCAGGTAGGTGATGAGCTCCAGCGCGTTGAGCGCGCTGAACGGGTCGCGCCCGCCGTCGTCGCCGGCGCGGACGGCGAAGGCCGTGACGACGATCGCGAGGACGACGCCGAGGTAGGCGAAGAACTCGGTGGTCTTCGTCGACTTCCTGGTCTCCACCGCGTGGCTGCGGTCGTTGTGGTCCTGGGTCGTGCCCTCGTGGGCGGTGTAGTGCGTCCTGGTCGACATGAGTGTGTCCTTCGTGTGTCGTGTTGGTTGGCGCGCGCCGGCCCCCTTGCCGTGCCGCGCGATGCCCCGGTGGGGGCGGGCCCGGTGGGCCCGACCCCGGGCGGCGCCTGGCCCTTGCGGAACCGGTGCCACTGTCGGGGTCGCACCTCGTCCCACCACATGGCGGGGGGTGCATACCAAGACTGTTCGGCATTCGCCGGCGTTTGTCCAAATTGACTCCGGCGTCGCCCTGAGGTGACGCGGCGGGCGCCGGTCAACGGCCGGAGGGCAGGCGGTGCAGCGCCACGGCGTCGACCGACCCGGACTCCAGCCGCATCGTCAGGTAGGTGCAGAACGGCTGGGCCCGCCGGTCGGTCGGGGAGCCGGGGTTGAGCAGGCGCAGCCCGGAATGAGTCGTGTCCCACGGGATGTGGCTGTGGCCGAAGACGAGCAGGTCGACGTCCGGGAACGCCACGCGCATCCGCTCCTCGCGGCCCTTCGCCCGCCCGGTCTCGTGCACGACCGCCACCCGGACCCCGCCCAGCGTCACCCGCGCCACCTCGGGCAGCCGGGCCCGTAGCTCCGGGCCGTCGTTGTTGCCCCAGACCCCCACGAGCGCCCGGCTGCCCGCCTCGAGCGCGTCGAGCAGCGCGGGCGAGGTCCAGTCACCCGCGTGCACGACGACGTCCGCGCGTCCCACCTCCGTCCACAGCCACGCCGGCAGGTCCGGGCCGCGCTTGGGGAGGTGGGTGTCGGCGAGCGCGAGCACGCGCAGCCCGGCGGTCACGGCATACCGGCTGTCACGCGTCGTCCGGCCCGACGTCCGCCGCGCGGTCCGGCTCGCCGTCCAGGAGCCGCGCCATCTCCGGCAGCCCGAAGAAGGCGGCGACCTGGCGCGCCGACCGGCCGCCGGCGCCCGGGTCGGCACCCGCGGCGAGCAGCGCGCGGACGCCGGCCGGGTCCTGCCGGAAGACCGCGGCCCCCAGCGCGGTCTGGCCGCGGTCGTTGACCCGGGAGTGGTCGGCGCCCCGGGCCAGCAGCATCGAGACCGTGCCCGGTCGGCGGTGGTAGGCCGCCAGGACCAGCAGCGTGTCCCCAGCGGAGTTCGTGAGGTTGACCGGCAGGCCGGAGTCGAGGTGCTCGGCCAGCTCGTCGGTGCGCCCCTCGCGAGCCAGGTCGAACATCCCCCGGAGGAAGTCCAGCTCCTCAGACGTCAGCTCCGGCGCGCCCATGCGATCACGGTATCCGCGCGTCGGCGCGGCCCGCGCCCACGAGCGGCCCGGTCGGCGAGGATGGGCACGTGACCGAACTTCGCGGAGCCCACGTCCTCGTCCTCGGGGCGACCGGGGGCCTCGGCTCCGCCGTCGCCGCCGCGCTCGCCGCCGAAGGAGCTCGGCTCACCCTCTCTGCCCGGTCACCGGACCGGCTCGCGGCCGTCGCGTCGAGCCTGGGGGAGGCGGTGGTCGGCACGGTCCAGGCCGACCTCACCCTCCCGGGCGCACCCGAGGCGGTCGTGGAGCGGGCGGCCGGCTCGGTGCCGCTCGCCGGCATCGTCAACGCGGCTGGCGTGGTGGCCTTCGGTGACGTCGTCGACCTCGACGACGACACGCTCGACGACCTGCTCCTGCTCGACCTCGTGGCCCCGATCCGGGTGGCTCGGGCCGCGGCGGCGGAGCTGGCACCGGGATCGTTCCTCGTGCAGGTGAGCGCCGTCGTGGCGGAGCGGCCGCTGCCCGGCATGGCGGCCTACAGCGCGGTGAAGGCGGGCCTCAGCGCGTTCGACGCGGCGTCCGGGGTGGAGCTGCGCCGGCGCCGGATCCGGCTCGTCGACGTCCGACCGCCGCACACGGAGACCGGCCTCGCCGACCGCCCGATCGCCGGTGCGGCGCCGCGGATGCCCCGCGGGCTGGATCCCGCCGCGGTGGGCGCCCGCATCGTCGCCGCGATCCGCGACGACGAGCGGGACCTGCCCTCCACCGCCTTCGGCTCCTAGCCCGCGAAGGCTGGCGGCCCCGGGGCCGCTCACCGAACCCGGGACGGCCTCAGCGTCCGGTCACCTCCGCACCGCGGTGGAGTGGACCGGGCGCTCCTGCGTGGCACCGGTCGTCGACGAGCGGACCGCCTCCCGGGCCGTGGCAGCGGCAGCCGGCGGGTCGGGGAACTCGAACGTGCCGAAGACGTCGACCAGCAGGTCGGTCGTGCCCGCGCTGTTGCGCCTGACGACCCGGCCGAGGCGTTCGCGGAGGAGGCGTCGCACCACCCGGTCTTCGAGCTCGTCCCGCTCCGCTGATCAGTCGACGACCCGGCGTTCCGGGTCCCGCCCCGCGTCCGTGGTCGCGCCGTCGTCGGTCGGCGCCTGCTGCGGTGGCGGCCTGTCGAAGCGGACGTCGATGGTCTGGAAGCCCTTGCTGCGCTGGGCCTCGGCGGCACCGGCATACGCCCGCTTGTCCCCTCGGGTGAGGCTCACGTCGTCGGTGAAGGGGGTGAGCAGCGCCCGCGGGTGCAGGTGGTCGACGCGCACGACGTTGACCTCCGTGGCGAGGACGAGCACGACGAAGGACAGGTAGAGGTAGGCGAGCAGACCGAGGACGATCGCGAAGACGCCGTTGGTGGCGCTGCGTCCCTGGACCACGCTGGTGACGTAGGCGACACCGAACGTCTGCAGCAGCAGCCACGCCACCGCGGTGATCGCTGCGCCGGGGGCCACGTCGCGCACCGACAGCGCGCGGGTGGTCGAGATCCGGAAGGCGAGGGTGAAGACGAGCGCGTTGACGACCACCGACGCCACGACGAAGAAGGCGCGTGAGAACCAGCCCAGGGAGCCGATGGAGGTGCTGGCGAGCGTGGACAGCACCGTGGTCCCGAGGATCGCCAGACCGGCGGTGCCGAGGATGAGCAGACCGCGGACCCGGGAGAGGATCGGGTTCGGTCGCTGGTTGCGCGGCACCCGCCAGGCGGTGTTCGTGGCGTACTGGAACGCCTGCGCCACACCGAGTGCGCCGTAGAGCGACACCATGGCCCCGATGACGATGCCGGCGGTGCTGCCACCGAGCCCCTGCGGCTCGCCGAGCTGTTGGCCGACCACGGGGAACTGCGCGAGCGCGGAGTCGAGGATCCGCGCCTGCAGGTCGGGATTCCCACGGAGCACGATGCCGAGCACCGTGGTGAGGAGCAGCAGGAGGGGGAACAGCGACACGAAGGCGTAGTAGGTCAGCAGCGCGGCGAGGTAGCCGCCCATGTCGTCGACGTACTTGTAGACCACGGCGAGCGGGAAGCCGGCCCAGGTGTGGCGCCGCTGGAACCGGTCGAGCGTCGCCGTGACGCCGGTGCCGTCCGGGTGGCCGGGAGGCGGCGCCGGGGGCGAAGCGGTCTGCGTCGCGTCACCGGCCTCCATGCCGAAAGGGTATGCCGGTCCGGCGCCGCGTCCCCTTCGGCTCGCGTGCCGCGCCGGTGAGCCGCGGCGTTCCGCGGAAGGACCGGAGCCGGGCGGCGGGGCTGGCTACGCTTTACGGGAACCCGCCGGCCCCGGTCCCGGCGGGACCAGCCCGCGGCTCGTCGCCCACGGCCACCCCTCATCCCCCCTGGAGATCCTGTGTCCGTCCCACCACCTTCGCCCGGCTGGACCCGCTTGCTGGTGAAGAGCAGGTTCGGGGCCGGCCGGGACTTCGCCGTGCTGGACCCCGCCACCGAGGAGCAGCGCTACTACGTCGACGGCAAGGTCGGGCCGCGCCCGAGAGCCGAGGTGCGCGACGCCTCGGAGGCAACGGTCTACGAGGTCAAGGGCTCCGTGCTGGGCTTCCCCAAGCACATGACGATCAGCGATGCCGCCGGAGCGGAGGTGGCCTCCCTCAGGGCGAAGATGTTCTCCCCGATCAAGACGCGGATGACCATGGAGCTCACCTCCGGTGAGCCGTGGCAGCTCGAGGGCTCGTTCCTCGAGAAGGACTACTCGGTCACCGCAGCGGGTGCACCCATCGTCCAGATCACCCAGAAGTGGGTCACGGTCCGCGACGCCTACACCCTCGACGTCGCCGACGGCGTCGACCCGGGCCTGGCCCTCGCGGTGCTCTGGGCCGTGGACCGCTGGGTCGAACGCGACTGAGGACGGATCACCCACCACCCACGAGGACACCCGCCGGCCGCGGCCCGGCCGCTCCGGCTGCTCCGGCCGCTCCGGCCGCGGTGTTCGCAGGGGCACATCGCGGGCCACTTCCCCGCGGCCGGGAACGGTGACACGGTGAGGGCAGGCAGCAGGAGGCCCTCGCATGACCAGCACCACCAACCCCCCCGTCACGCACGCCTCCACGCCACCCCCCGGGCCAGCCACCAGGTGGCTGCCGCTCGGGGCGGCTCTCGGCCTGGCGTGGGGGCTTCTCGCCGGGTGGTGGACGCCCCGCGGGCCGCTGACGACCGCCGAGGCGGTGGCGTCGATCGCGATCAGCCTGCTGGTCGGCGCGGCGGCAGGCCTGCTCACGAGGTCGCGCTGGCCGATGCTCCTGACCCCGCTGGCCTTCGTCGTCGGCGTCGAGCTCGCCCGGGCCGGTGTCACCGGGCCGTCGGTGGACCTGCCGCGCCTCTCGGAGTACGGCCTCTTCGCCTTCGTCACCGGGCGCGGGGTCCACGGTCTGCTCTCGGTGGTGCCGATGGTGCTCGGTGCGGCGTACGGCGCCGGGGTCGCCCGCACCTGGGCCGCGCGCCGGTCCCCGGGGGCGGGTGCCACCGGTCGCGGTGGGTGGCACGTCTGGCGGGTGCTGCGCGCGCTCGTCGCCGGCGCCACGGCGGCGGCCCTGGTCCTCCTCGTCGTCGCCCTGGTCCGCCCGGCCCGCACCGACGCGATCACCGGCTCCTCCGCGACCCCGGTCGCCGAGCTCACCACCGTGCGCGCCGGCGGTCACGACCTCAGGCTGATGGTCCGGGGCCACGACGTCAGCGCCCCGGTCCTGCTCTTCCTCGCCGGCGGCCCGGGAGGCTCCGAGCTCGGCGCGATGCGCCGCCACCTCCCGGAGCTCGAGGAGCACTACGTCGTCGCGACCCTCGACCAGCGGGGCACCGGCGCCTCCTACTCCGAGCTCGACCCCACCTCCACCTACACCCTCGACCGGGCGGTGCAGGACGTCGTCGACGTGACGGCATACCTGCGGGACCGCTTCGACACGGACACGGTCGTGCTCTCCGGCCAGTCCGGCGGGACGGTGGTCGGGGTCCTGGCGGTGCAGCGGGAGCCGGCGGCATACAGCGCCTTCGTCGGGGTGGGGCAGATGGTCAGCCAGGTGGAGACGGACCGGATCTTCTACTCGGACACCCTCGCGTGGGCCCGGCGGGCCGGGGAGGGCGACCTCGCGGCCGACCTCGAGCGGATCGGGCCGCCGCCCTACGACTCGATGCTCGACTACGAGACGGCGCTGTCCCACGAGCAGGAGGTCTACCCCTACGACCACACCGGCAACTCCGAGGGCTCGGGCGGCTTCTCCGAGAACTTCCTCGTCGAGGAGTACTCGCTGCTCGACCAGGTGCACCTGCTGCCGGCCTTCATGGACACCTTCAGCGTCCTCTACCCGCAGACCCAGGAGGCGGTGGACTTCCGGCGCACCGCGCGGACCCTGCCCGTGCCGGTCTTCTTCGTGCAGGGTGCCCACGAGGCGCGGGGCCGGCAGGAGCCGTTCGAGCAGTGGTATGCCGCCCTGTCGGCTCCCAGCAAGGACCTGGTCGTCCTGGACCGCTCGGGACACCGGCCGCTGTTCGAGCAGCCGGAGGAGTTCGTGGCGTACCTCGCCGGCCCGGTCCTCGACGCCGTCCGCTGAGGCACGGGCGGCCTAGGCTCGCGGCATGGACGTGGGCGAGCTGCTGGTCGACGGTTTCGGGCGGGTCCGGGACGGGGTGCACGCGGTGCTCGACGGCCTGGGCGAGGAGCAGCTGGCCTGGCGGCCGGCGCCGGGCGCCAACTCGATCGGCTGGCTGGTCTGGCACCTGACCCGGGTCCAGGACGACCACGTCGCGCACGTCGCCGGCCGGCAACAGGCGTACACGGAGGGGGGCTGGCACCAGCGGCTCGGGCTGCCCTTCCCCGCACCGGACATCGGCTTCGGCCACTCGTCGGAGGACGTCGCCGGGGTGAGCGGCGTCGCGGGCGGCGAGCTCGCGGCATACCTGGGCATGGTCCACGAGCGGACGGTGACCTTCGTGCGCGGCCTGGCACCCGCTGACCTGGACCGGGTGGTCGACACCTGCTGGGACCCGCCGGTCACGCTCGGGGTCCGGCTGGTCAGCGTGCTCGAGGACGACCTCCAGCACCTGGGGCAGGCCGCCTACGTGCGCGGCCTGCTTCGCCCCGGAGCGGGTGGCGCCGCCGCTACGGTTGACCCCGTGACGCCGACCCCACCGCCGCTGCCGTGAGCGGCGGGCTCTTCGCGCTGCTCGACGACGTGGCGGCGCTGGTCAAGCTCACGGCGTCCTCGCTCGACGACGTGGCCGGGGCGGCCGGGCGGGCCAGCAGCAAGGCCGCGGGTGTCGTCATCGACGACACGGCGGTCACGCCGCGCTACGTCGAGGGGCTGGACCCCAAGCGGGAGCTGCCGATCGTCCGGCGGATCGCCACCGGGTCGATCCGCAACAAGCTGCTGTTCATCCTCCCGGCCATCCTGCTGCTCAGCGAGTTCCTGCCGGTGCTGCTCACGCCGCTGCTCATGATCGGCGGGACCTACCTGTGCTACGAGGGCGCCGAGAAGGTGTGGGAGCGTTTCGGTCACCACGGCGACCACGCGCAGCAGGCCCACGGTGCGGCAGGGGCTGCGGATGCCGCGGGGGCCGCTGATGCCGCGGATGCTGCGGACGCCCCGGGAGCCGGGGGTGCCGCGGGCGCGGTGGCCGTCGCCGAGGCGCCCAAGGACGAGAAGACGGTCATCGCCGGCGCCATCCGCACCGACTTCATCCTCTCCGCCGAGATCATGGTCATCGCCCTCGACGAGGTGGCCGAGGAGCCCCTGCTGTCCCGGGCGCTCATCCTCGTCGTGGTGGCGTTCGCGATCACGGCGCTCGTCTACGGGGTCGTCGCACTCATCGTGAAGATGGACGACGTCGGGCTGCACCTCGCCCGGCGGCCGTCGCCCGGCGCCCAGCGGTTCGGCCGGACGCTCGTGCTCGCGATGCCCAAGGTGCTCGCCGCGCTGTCGACCATCGGCGTCGTCGCGATGCTCTGGGTGGGTGGCCACATCCTGCTCAACGGGGTCTACGAGCTCGGGTGGCACTGGCCCTTCGACGTGGTCCACCACGTCGAGGAGGCGGTGGCGGGCGCCGTGCCCGGCATCGGCGGGGTGCTCGGCTGGGTGGCGGGCACGACCATCTCCGCCCTCGTGGGCCTCGCCGTCGGCGCGGTCGCCGTGGCGGTCATGCACGTGCTGCCGCGTCGGGAGAAGGCCGCCGCCCACTGACGCGCCGCTCCGCGACGGTGCGGCCACCGACGCGCCGCTCCCCGATGGTGCGGCCATTGACGCCCGCGCTCACTGGCCCGCCGCCGGCCCCCCGGTTGGTGATCTGGGCGATAGGCACCCTCGCGTGGGGTGTCCGACCGGTCCGAGGGTGACACAGTGCTGGTGGCATCACCGATCGCTGCTGTGTCCACCCGTTCCCGTTCTCCGGAAGAAGGCCTCGTATGCCGCGTGCCCGCCACGCCCTCCTCGCCACCGTGCTCGCGGTCCTCACCGTCCTCGGCCTGACGGCCGCGCCGGCCGGGGCGATCACGGGCGGCCAGCCCGACGGCGACCAGCACCCCAACGTCGGGCTGATCGGCTTCTACGACGCCACCGGGCGCTACCGCTGCTCGGCGACGCTGGTCACCCCGACGGTCCTCGTGACCGCCGCCCACTGCACCGCGGACACCGTGGGGGCCACGGTGGTGACCTTCCAGAGCCGGCTCGCCGAAGCGCCGCCGAGCCCGCTGCCACCAGCCGCCGACCCGGCCAAGGGCTACGTACCCGGGGTCGACAAGCTCCCCGCCGGCTGGTTCTTCGGCACCGCCTTCGCGCACCCGGGGTACTCCAACTTCACCGACCTGCGGAACTGGAACGACGTCGGTGTGGTCGTGCTGCGCTGGGGCGCCGACGGTGCCCCGCTCGCCGGGGCGCCGGCACTGCCGACCTCGAGGATCGCGACGCCCAACCAGCTCGCCGCCTACGCCCAGCCGACCCTCAACAAGACCGTCTTCACCCTGGTCGGGTACGGCACCGAGGTCCGCAAGCCCGAGTCCGGTCCGCAGAAGCCCCAGCCGTTCAGCTACCCGCTCATCCGCCGCACCACCACCGGCCCTGGCCAGAAGCTCACCCCGCAGGTGTTCCAGCTCAACGGCAACCCGAACGACATCCGCGGTGGCGGGGGGACGTGCTTCGGCGACTCCGGTGGCCCGGTCCTCCTCGGTGGGCGGGTCGTCGGCGTGACCAGCTACGGCTACACCGACAACTGTCGCTACCTCGGCGGCTACCAGCGCATGGACATCCGGGTCGTGCAGGACTGGCTGGCGACCTACGGCGTTCGCCCCTGACCCGTTCGGCGCCCGCACCACCGAGCGGTCACCCGCAGGAGGACCGTTGATCTTCATCACCGCGAAATTCCCCGTCCGGCCCGAGCACGCCGACGCCTGGCCCGAGATCTCCAGGGCCTTCACCGAGGCGACGCGGGCCGAGGCGGGGTGCCTGTGGTTCGACTGGTCCCGCTCGCTCGACGACCCGAGCGAGTACGTCCTCGTCGAGGCGTTCCGCGACGACGCGGCCGGCGCGGCGCACGTGCAGTCCGAGCACTTCCGCACGGCGACGCAGGAGCTGCCCCGCTACCTGTCCGCGACGCCGCGCATCGTCAACGTTCCCGTGCCCGGTGAGGACTGGTCGGAGCTGGGCGAGATGGCGGTGCCGGCCGACCGGGAGTGAGCAGGAGTGAGCCGGCGGCACGCGGCCTGACTGTCGGATCCGGGGGGCCAGAGGCCCCCGGAACTGACCGTCTGGGCCGCCCACCGCGCTCGCGGCCGCCCCACTCGGCAGCCACTGCGCGGTGGGGGCTGCGCTCAGTCCCCCACCCAGAAGCCGCGCCCGCCGAACCAGTCACCGTAGGACCCGTATGCCGGCCCGCCGCCGGAGCGACCGCGCCGGGACCCGAGGTAGGAGCCGACGACCGCGGCACCGAGGTCGTCGAGCTCCGGCGCCACGACCGTGCCGTCCACCCGCCGGGCCAGTGACTCCACGAAGCGCGCCAGCCCGGGGTCCTCACCGAGCCGGAAGAAGGTCACCTGCGCGCCGAGCCGGCCGGCCCCCTCGAGCTCCTGCACGGTGCGCGCCACGGTCACCGGGTGCGGCGGGTAGGAGAAGAGCACCCGCCCGTCGGCCTCGAGGTGCGCGGTCGGCTCACCGTCGGTGACGACCAGCAGCACGGGCTGCTCGGCGGGGTGCTTGCGGAAGTGCCGGTTCGCGAGCAGCAGCGCGTGGTGGAGGTTCGTCCCCTTCTCCCACAGGGCGTCCAGCGCGGTCAGCTCCTCGATGTCCATGACCTGTGCGTGCCGTCCGAACCCGATGACCTGCAGGTGGTCGCCGCGGAAGCGGGTCGAGACGAGGTGGTGCAGCGCGAGCGCGGTGCGCTTCATCGGCACCCACCGCCCGTCCATCGCCATCGAGAAGGACGTGTCCACCAGGAGCGCGACGGTGGCCCGCGTGCGGGCCTCGCTCTCGGTCACCTCGATGTCGTCCATGCCGATGCGTATGCCGTGCCGCGGGTCGCCGCCCTCGCTCGCGGTCCGCTGGATGGAGCGGGTGAGGGTCCGGGTGACGTCCCACGGCTCGGTGTCGCCGAAGGCCCACTCGCGGGTGGCGCCGCTGCGCTCCCCGGCGGCGCCGGCGAGCCGGACGTCCCGCTGCCCCTGACGGGCGGAGATGCGCTGCGCGACGTCGCGGAGCAGGGCCTTGCCGAGCTGGCGCATCGCCTTGGGGGAGAGGCGCAGCGAGCCGTCGGAGGTGCGGCGGAGGAAGCCGGAGTCGGACAGGGCGCGCTCGAGCTCGCGCAGGGTGCGGGCGTCGACGGCCGCGTCGTCGCCGAGCTGGCGGGCCAGGGCGTCGAGGTCGAGGTCGTCCATCCGCGCACCGGCGTACTGCTGGGACAGCTGCTCGGCCAGGTCGTCGAGCTCGGCGAGGTCCTGCAGGACGCCGGTGCCGTCACCGAGACCGAGGCCCAGCTCGCCGCCGAAGGACTCCGAGCCGCCCCAGTCCTCGCCCGGCCGCATCGACTGCAGCTGGGCGTCGAGCCGGGACAGCGCGGACTGCAGCGCCGGCGACCCGAACGCCGACTGCGAGAGCGACATCAGCTCGGCGCGCTGCTCGGCGCTCATCGAGTTGAGCATCCGCTGCGCGGCGGCGGCCCGCGAGGCGAGCGAGTCGAGCAGCTCGTCGACGTCCTTCGGGTTCTCGGGGAAGAACTCGCCGTGCTCGTCCATGAACTCGCGGAACCGCTCGTCGGTGTCCTCGCCCCGGGCGTGGGCGTCCAGCAGGTCGTTCAGGTCGTCGAGCATGTCGGTGACCCGCTGGCGGTCCTCGTCCGTGGCGTTCTCCAGGGCGGACTTCATGCCCGCGAAGCGCGCGTCGAGCATCTCGCGCCCGAGCAGGTCCTTGATCTCCTCGTAGGCCTGCCGGGCCGTGGGGCTGCGCCACGTGTAGTCGGACAGCGACGTCACGGCGGCGGCGGTGGAGGACGGCAGCCCCTCGAGCCGCATCTCGCCGAACCGTGCGTCGTCGTCCAGGTCGCGGGCCAGCTGCTTGCGCTCGGCGAGGACCGCCTTGTCGAGCAGCTCCTTGACCTCCTGGAGGGTGCCGTCCAGACGGTTCCGCTGGAGCAGGTCCCGCCGCCGCTGCTGAACCTGCCGCTGCAGGTCGTCCAGCCCCCGCTGCGACTGCCCGCCGCGGCGCAGGAACTCGCGCATCGCCCCCTCCGGGCTTTGCCCGGACATGACGTCCTCGCCGATCGCGTCGAGTGCCTCGGCGAGGTCGACGGGCGGGGCGAGCGGGTCGCCGCCGGCATACCGGCCGTAGCGGGAGCGGGTCATCCGTAGACCGTCTGGCCGTCGACGGTCTCCTTGCCCACCTTGCGGGCGAGGTAGAGCCCCTCGAGGGCGAGCTCGACGGCGCCGGCCCGCTCGCCGTCGTTCCCGGCGTCGAGCCGCTCGACGACCTGGTCGTAGAGGTCGGACTCCCCGAGCACGGGCAGCCCGGTGAGGACGTCCCGCGCGGTCACCTGCTCGCCGGTGGTCACGGCATACCCGCCGTCCAGGGCGGCCACGAGCGGAGCCATGTCGATGCCGCGCAGCCGCTCGCGCACGGTCTCGGCGGTCGCCGACCGGAGCAGGTGGGTCAGGACGTCCCGCTCCCGGCCCTCCTCGCCGGTCTCGAACTCGACCTTGCCCCCGAGCACGTCGACCACGGTCTCCAGGTCGACGGGCCGGGCCACCGCCTCGTCCTCGTCCTGGGCGGTGGCCCGGTGCAGGGCCGCCGCGGCGAGGGTCTCGGCGGCGGCGATGGACAGGCGGGCGGAGACCCCGGAGCGCTGGTCGATGCTGTTCGAGGCGCGCAGCGCGCGGGCGAAGCGGGCCAGGATCTCCAGCAGGTGGTCCGGCACGTCGGCGACGAGGTGGGACTCCTGGCGGATGACCTTGACCTCGTCCTCGAGCGCGACGGGGTAGTGGGTGCGGATCTCGGCGCCGAAGCGGTCCTTGAGCGGGGTGATGATCCGGCCGCGGTTGGTGTAGTCCTCCGGGTTGGCGCTGGCGACGACGAGGACGTCCAGGGGCAGGCGCACGACGTAGCCGCGGATCTGGATGTCCCGCTCCTCCATGACGTTGAGCATCGCGACCTGGATCCGCTCGGCGAGGTCGGGGAGCTCGTTGATCGCGACGATGCCGCGGTGGCTGCGGGGGATGAGCCCGAAGTGGATCGTCTCCGGGTCGCCGAGGCTGCGGCCCTCGGCGACCTTCATCGGGTCCACGTCGCCGATGAGGTCGGCGACGGAGGTGTCCGGGGTGGCGAGCTTCTCGGCGTAGCGCTCGCTGCGGTGCCGCCAGGCCACCGGCAGGTCGTCGCCGAGCTCCGCGGCGCGGCGGCGGGAGGTGGCGGTGATCGGCTCGTAGGGGTGCTCGCCCAGCTCGGAGCCGTCGATGACCGGGGTCCACTCGTCGAGCAGGCCGATCAGGCTGCGGAGCAGGCGGGTCTTGCCCTGGCCGCGCTCGCCGAGCAGGACGACGTCGTGCCCGGCGAGCAGGGCCCGCTCGAGCTGCGGGATCACGGTGGTCCCGAAGCCGTGGATGCCCGGCCACGGGTCTCGCCCGTCGGCGAGGGCGGCGAGGAGGTTGGCGCGCAGCTCCTGGCGCAGGTGCAGCTGGCGGTGGCCCGAGGCCCGGAGCTCACCGACGGTACGGGGTGCGGGCGACGCCGAGACGTCGATCGGCAAGGCGTCCACCCGCGTGGCGTCGACCGGCGGGGTGGCGCTCGTGGCGGGGGTGTCGCTCATTGGTGCACGCTACGTCGCGTCTCTGGGAGAGTCGAGGGCCCGTCCACCTCGGCGCCGCGCCGAGCGGCCCCCCGCCCACCCCGGCGGCCGGGTGGACGGGGGCCGTTCGCTACTCGTTGACCAGCACCGGGACGCCGACGGCAGCCGACACCGCCCTGTCGCGGAGCCCCGGCGGCACGGTCACCGTGAACTCCGTGCGCTCCTCGGGTGGCCCGGCGTGCTCGTGCCCTTCGCCGTCCTCGGCGCCGTGGGTCCACCGGGCCGTGCCGAGCAGCCCCCCGGACCGGTCGTAGAAGCCCGCCAGCACCTCGAGCTCGAGGAGCGCGCTGACGTCGCTGGTCACCGTCAGGGCCCCGCTCACCGCTCGCCCGTCGAAGCGCACGCCGCTCAGCTCGAACCGGTCGTCGAAGGGACCGTTTACCCGCGCGACGGCGCCGGTGACCGGCTTCGCCGTCGCGAACCCCGCCAACATCGGATCTGCGGAGGCGGCGACGAGCCCCGGAAGGGCGGTCCGCGCACCGCCCGGGCCGGCGGCCGCCGGCGCCCCGACTGGCTGCCCGCCGACGGAGCCGGACCCGCCGGTGGCCAACGCCGCCGCGGCGGTGGCCGCGACGAGCGCGGCCACCGCCAGGGCGACGACGAGGAGCACGGTGGGACGCCGGGACGGCGTCACCTCGTCGCCCGTGCCACGGGTCACGGCAGGACGCGCAGACCCTCGCCGACCACGTCGAAGAGGTCGGTGTTGTCCAGGCTGTCCGCCAGCACCCGGGAGCCGGGACCGTACGCGTAGAGCGGCACGTCCGCACCGGTGTGATTGCCGGAGAGGTAGGACAGCCACAGGCTCGCCTCGGACGACCCGTCGGGCACGTCCGCGGGGTCGTCCGGGGTGCGGAAGGTCGCCGGTCCGAAGTTGGCCGGGTCGGCGGCACCGGCACCGTTGACGATCCCGCTGCTGCGCGCCGGGTCCTTGCTGCCGCCGCGCGGCCGGGACGGCACCGAGCTGTTCGCGGTGTTCCCGGAGTCGACGTTCCCCGGCGGGGTGGTGGCCTCACCGTTGGTGAAGGTCCCCTTCTCGATGATGTTGAACCCCGCGCACTCGTGGTCGGCGGTGACGATGACCAGGGTGTGCCGGTCGCGCCGCGCGAAGGCGACCGCCGCCGCGACGGCGTCGTCGAAGGCCTTGGTCTCCTCCAGCGTCTGGGCGGCGTCGTTGGCGTGCGAGCGCTTGTCGATGAGGGCGCCCTCCACCTGCAGGTAGAAGCCGTTGCCCTTGCCGCCGCGGGCGTCGAGCAGGGAGATCGCCTTGCGGGTCATCTCCGGCAGCGACGGCTCGCGGGCCTGGACCGTCCCGGGGCCCTGCCGCTTGAACTTCTCCACCGTGAGGTTGCCGCGGTTGAACAACCCGAAGACCTTGCGCCCCTTGGCGGTGGCGAGGTCGCTGCGCGTCGCCACCCGCTGGGCTGCCGGCGAGCCCAGCACGGCATACCCCTGCGCGCGGAGCGCGTCCTCGTCGGCGGCGTCGAAGCGCGACAGGCCACCGCCGAGGATGACGTCGGCGGTGCCGTTGCGCGCGATCTGGTCGGCGACCGGGGTGACGCGCACGTCGGTGGTGGGCAGGGCGGACCCGGTCACGGCGAGGTCCTGGCAGCTCGCCTCGGAGTAGACCGGACCCTGGCAGCCGCGAGCGAGCACGTGGCTCATCTGGCCGGCCGGCGTGGCGTCGGTGATCTCCGCGGTGGACACGTTGCCGGTGCGGTAGCCCTTGCCCTTGGCGAGCTCCATGAGGGTCGGGACGACCGCGCCCTTGGGGTCGACACCCAGCGCGGCGTTGTACGTCTTGACCCCCGATGACCACGCGGTCGCGGCCGACGCCGAGTCGGTGACGTAGTTCGGCGCGAAGTCGGCGCTGCCCGGCTGGCCGGACATCCGCTCCACGGAGTACGTGGACACCTGGCCGACCACCGGCAGCCGCTCCATGGCGAGCTGGCCGTCGGCCCCCTCGTAGCGCTCGCGTGCGGCGGTCACGTGGGTGCGCCCCATGCCGTCGCCGAGGAGATAGATGACGTTCCTGATCTCGCGCTTCCCGCTGTCCGCGCCGGTCGCGGGCCCTGCCGCGGCACCTGCCACGCCCAGCCCCGTCGCCACGGCCAGCGCCCCGGCGGCCGCGGTCCTTCGTCGTCCCATGTCGTCCCCTTCGTCACAACCCGGGGGCACCCCTCCGGTGCCCGGACCGACGCTAGGGACCCGTCGACCAACACCGCCCCAGCCCGGGACGGCCGTCCGGAGGCGGTCGGGTGAACACGCGGGTATGCCGGGCCCCCGGCTCCGGGGGCGGCCCGGCGGTTGCGTGCGCAACCTCCATGGCGGGAGGCTGCCCTGACGGGCGACGGCCGACGGCCGTCGGGCGGAGGAGGTTGGCCGATGTCGGACGCCTGGGTGCGCGGCGACGCGTACGAGAGGTTCATGGGCCGGTGGAGCCGGCTCGTCGCCCCGCTGTTCGTCGACTGGCTGGACCAGCCGCCGGGGCTGCGGTGGGTGGACCTCGGCTGCGGCACCGGCGCGCTCACCGGCGCCGTCCTGGAGCGGGCCTCGCCGGTGAGCGTGCACGGGGTCGACCCGTCCGCCGGGTTCCTCGAGACGGCCCGGGCGCTGCAGGACGACGCCCGGGCGCGCTTCTCCGTCGGCGACGCGCTCGACCTCCGCCCCGTGTCGGCCGATGTCGTGGTCTCGGGGCTGGCGCTGACCTTCATCCCCGACCTTCCCGCGGCGCTGCGGGCGGTGACGGCGGCGGCGCCCGGCGGGGTCGTGGCGGCCTACGTGTGGGACTACGCCGAGGGGATGCGGATGTTGCGAACCTTCTGGGACGCGGCGGTGGAGGTCGAGCCTGCGGGCGCCGGGCTCGACGAGGGGCGGGCGCGGTTCCCCCTCGCCCAGCCGGTGCCGCTCGCCGAGGCGTGGGAGGCGGCGGGGCTGACCGACGTCTCGACCACCGGACTCGAGGTGAGGCGGCGGTTCGAGCGGTTCGAGGAGCTGTGGGCGCCGTTCCGGGCAGGCGCAGGGCCGGCGCCGGCGTTCCTGGCGACGCTGCGCCCCGACCAGCAGGCGGCGGTGCGGGTGGGCATGCGGCGCCTGGTGACGGGCGGCCTCGAGGGCCCGTTCGACCTGTCGGCACGGGCCTGGGCCGTGCGGGGCACCGCGCCCGCCTGACCCGGGGTCAGGGGCGGCGGAGGCGCTCGGTGAGGACGACCGTCACCTCCTGGCCGGCCTCCTTGGCGATGGCCCGGCGAAGGGCGGCCTTGACCGGGAGCATGTGCGTCCCGTCGCCGAGCGCCATGAACGAGCTCTCGAACGGCTCGCCGTCCACGGTGCCCCGCACCTTGACCAGCCCCCGGGTGCCGAACCGGGCCACCGACTCCGGCCAGACGGCATACGTCCAACCACCGGGCGAGTCGACCTTGCGCAGGACCGACGTGAAGGTGACGTCGAGCGGGCCGGGCGCGGGCAGCGGCGTGTCGTCCATGGGGCCTCCTCCGGGGCATTCGGGTGGAGCGGTGGACATCGGGGCCATTCTGGTGGATGTGCCCGCGAGTGCCCGGGAGCGGGACGGCTCGCCCTCGGCCGCCCGACATCCTTGACGTGTGACCAGCACGAGGCGCGGCGTCACGGCGGGCACTGCTTGGCGCTGACCCCGCCTGGGATGTCGTGCATCGGCCGCTATGCGGCGACCGCGCGTGGGTGCGGTCACACGTCAGATGCGCCGATGACCTCGCCGTTCCGCTGTCGAGCCGCCTGCGCAGCCGTACCGAGGATGTGACCGATCTTCTTCCAGGAGAGGCCGGCGCCACGGGCAGCGGAGATCGCATCGACGATCTGACGCTCTGGCGAGCGCGAGCCACGGCAGCGCGGCGCAGCAGGTACTCCTCCACCGGCTTTTCGTCGTCGGGCCGGGGTTCGCACTGCTCGAATCGCGGACCAACTCGTCGGCGTGGTTGAGGCTCTGCTGAAGCGACGGGGCCTGGGCATCACCTGAGGAACCTGGCCGGGCGCGCACCGCGTGGACGACGAAGTCGATCCCCTCGGCTGGGGTGACGGCGGGCTCCAGGAGCCGACCGGCGCGATCCCCACCAACCAGCGCCACCACGTCACCGAGGTGGATGACCCGGCGGGCTGACCATAGGCATGCAGGATGTCCTCATCGTCGATGCCGTGCTTGGGCGCGCTGGCCAGCACGACCGGATCCACGTCGTCAAGTTGCCTTGCTCGCCGTCCTGACACAACGCACAGTGCGGCAAAGTCGGACGACGGCAGCGAAGCACCCGGCTGTTGCGGGCAGCAGCGTTACAGGTAACACTGCCAGTGTGACCGTCAGTCAGCGAGTCGCCGACCATCGGCGCCGGATGCGCGCCCGGGGATACCGGCCCATCCAGGTGTGGGTGCCGGACGTGCGCAGCGAAGAGTTCGCTCGGGAGGCGCACCGTCAATCGGTGCGCTTGGCCGAGGCGGACCGCATCCACGGCGACCAGGACTTCGTGGAGGCCATCTCGGTCGGCGTGGACGACGAGGAGTGAAACGCGGTCAGATCTGGACCGCGGCTGGCGGGGTCTACGCGTCCAAGCCACGCCCGGTCCTGATCATCCAGGACGACTATTTCGGGGCCACCAGCTCAGTGGTCGTCATCCCCATGACGACCACCGACGTGGACGCCCCCTTCGCACGCGTCCCCGTCCACGCGACCGCCACGACCGGGGTCGCGAAGGACAGCTTCGCCATGGTCGACAAGGTGACCACCGTGCGCCGTAGCAGCCTCGGCGAGCATGTGGGCCGAGCGACCTCCGCCGAGATGGTCGAGGTCGAACGGGCACTGCTCGTCTTCCTCGGAATCGCCGGGTGACCGTGCGTGCATCCGCGCCTGGAGACAGGCGCTCGGGCTGCCGGCGCATACCGCTCGGCGCCATGTGCCTACAGCGGCCATTCCGGACGTTCGTTCCCCGGCGTCACTCGCCTCGGCCCTCCACCCGTGAGGGCCTGACACGCCCCCGGATGCACCAGAGTGCCTGTCCTGCAACGAGATAATCGACTTGCGAAGGTCCGAGAATCTCGAGCGGGAAGGCACCTGGTAGGTGGAGAGTACAGCGTGGTCTGCAGGGTGGGTCGTGTCCGGGGACGGGACCGGCGTGGTCGCTCACGCGGGGAGCGTGGCGGTGCGGATGCTGGCCGATCGGGTCGGCCTGACCTGGCACCTGTCCCCGGCTCTGGCGAGGCGGGGTTTCACCCCAGGTCATGACCGTGGCAGGGTCCTGGTCGACCTGGCCACGATGGTCACCGGCGGCGGGGAGGCCGTCGCCGACATCGACACGCTGCGCCACCAGGTGCAGGTGTTGGGCCCGGTCGCGTCGCCGCCGACGGCGTGGCGGGCGTTGGAGGAGCTGACCCCAGCGGCGTTGAAGCGGATCGCCAAGGCGAGGGCGAAGACGAGGGCCCGGGTGTGGGGCCTGATCCCCGGCGGGGTCCCCGCCTCCAGGGTGGCTGGGACCGCGCTGCCCGCCGACGTGATGGTGCTCGACGTGGACGCCACGATCGTGCCCGTCCACAGCGAGAAGGAGGGCGCCGCGGCGACGTTCAAGGGGACGTTCGGGTACCACCCGCTCGCGGTCTGGTGCGAGAACACCCAAGAGCTGCTGGCCGGGGTCCTGCGCCCCGGCAGCGCCGGGAGCAACACCACCGCCGACCACATCGCCGTCCTGACCGAGGCGATCGCGCAGGTCCCCGCCGACAAGCGCAGGAACCTGCTGGTGCGCGCGGACGGCGCCGGCGCCTCCCACGGGCTGCTGGGCTGGCTCACCGACCTGAACACCGCCCCCAAGCACGGGCGGCGGGGCCGCACCGTGGAGTACTCCGTCGGGTTCGCCGTCACCGAAGCCGTTCCCGAGGCGATCTCCCTGGTGCCGAAGACGGCGTGGTCGGTCGCGCTGGACGCCGACGGCGAGGTGCGTGAGCACGCCGACGTCGTGGAGATCACCGACCTGCTCCCGGCCACGATCCGCGACGCGTGGCCGGAGCAGATGCGGGTCATCACCCGCCGCGAACACCCCACCCCGGGGCGCAGCTGTCCCTGTTCGAAGCCGAACACGGGTGGCGGTACCAAGCGTTCGCGACCAACACCACGGCTGGGCAGGTCGCCTTCCTCGAGGCCCGGCACCGCGCCCACGCCCGTGTCGAGGAACGGATCCGGGTCGCCAAGGACACCGGCCTGGGTCGGTCCCCTCCCGCGAGTACGCCATCAACACCGCGTGGTTCGCGGTCGTCGCGATCGCCGCGGACCTGACCGCGTGGCTGCGGCTGCTCGCCCTGCCCGAACACCTCAAGGCGCGAACCGAAGGCGCTGCGGTACCGGTTCCTGCACGTCCCCGCCCGCCTGACCACCGGTGCCCGGCGGCGACACCTCCGGCTGCCGAAGTCCTAGCGGTCCTCAGCACGACAGGAGAAGCCCTTCACCGAGTGCGGGGGCGACAGGTGCGACGGGCGCGACCGTGCCAGGCCACGGGTGTGTCGACCATGCGAGCCGGCGAACCGGCATACGTCCAGCAGCCCGGGGAGCCCACCTGCCGCAGGACCGACGTGACGGTGAGGTGCAGCAGGCGCGCGCAGCGGCGTGTCCTCCATGGCGCCTCCGCGCGGGCATCGTCGCGGCCCGGTAGACATGGCGTCCATGGAGACGACCGAGTTCAGCCACGTCGCGCCCGACGGCACCGAACTGGCCGCATACCGGTGGAGCCCGGAGGGCGCGCCCCGGGCGGTCGTCGTCGTCATCCACGGGCTGGCGGAGCACGCCCGGCGCTACGCCCGCCTGGGTGCGGCGCTCACCGGGGCTGGGTACGTCGGCTACGCCCACGACAACCGGGGCCACGGCCGGACCGCCGCCCGCACCGGGTCGCGGGGCACCTTCGGGCCCGGCGGCTGGGCGGCCGTCGTCGACGACATCGGGGCACTCGTCGCGCACGCCCGGTCCGAGCACCCGGACCTCCTGCTGGTGGTGCTCGGCCACAGCCTCAGACCTCCGGAAGTAGCTGACCGACCAGCCCTGTGATCAGGGCTTTCTCTTCGCGAATTGTCATCGGAAAACAGTTAAGATCTGATATGCTGTGTGGATGGATCTGACCACGCTGGACGGGATGCCGGAGCCGACCCT
>DASQFD010000141.1:0-3101 GCA_035633255.1 Dermatophilaceae bacterium | reverse complement strand
TTGGATAGTGCGACTCTCCAACTGCCTCAATGGTGGGTAGTGCGGCTATCCCGAGTTAACAGCGCATCGGTGCGGATGTCCGAGCCGTCTGAGCACCTGGGGTTCCGAAGCCACGTCTCAGGACGAGGTGCACCGTGGCCCACCCCATGCCAGGACCTCATCAAGCCCGACCCAGCGCATGCCGCTGAGAGCAACCCGACGCCGAGAAGGACCACTCACGCCAGTGACTGATACATCCGGCCCGGTCCTGAGCCTCTGAGCGTGCATCACATGGTCGGGGCCGGTGGGCCTCCTGGACCGTTCCGGGTCAGCCGGGGCCGCGGGCGACGTGACCGCCGCCCGGCACCGGACGCATCGCGCCCGCGAGGGTCTCCTGCAACCAGGTGAGGAGGTCGTAGATGGCGACCGCGTGGGCGAAGGGTTCCTCCGGCTCGTCAGCGATCCCAACGTTCGTGCAACAGGCTCAGGCGCTCGCCGACCTCGGGCTGGCGGCCACGGTGGAGAAGGTCACCGACTACGGCGACATCGCGGCATACGGGGTGATGCGCACGCCCGGACTGGTCGTCGACGAGGAGGTCGTGGTCAGCGGCCGCGTCCCGACCGCGCGGGCGATCGCCGAGCTGCTCGCCGGTCGCGGCTGACCGGTCGTCAGTCGACCGGGCGGCCGAGCAGGGCGGCGAGCCGGTCGAGCGGGGTGGAGCCCGGCGGTGGTGATGTGGGCGGGTGGAAGGGACGCCGGTCGGGCGGGATGCGGTCCAGCAGCGCCCGGGTCTCGCGGTCGGCGTGGGCGACGAGGTCGTCCGGCGGGCGGAGGCGCTGACCGGTCGAGGTGGCGACGTCCCAGCCGTGGACGAGCGACTCCACGGTGCGCAGGCTGACCACGAAGCGCCCGGGCATCGTCCCGGCGGGAACCGTGACCGGCCGCTCGAGGGCGCCGGGCCGCCGGAAGCCGGCCACGACCGCACCGGCCGAGGCCCGGTGCCGCTCGGCCCACGGCATACCGTCGCCGCTGTGGGGGGCAGAGGTCCCACCGCCGCCCGCGCCGCCGTGGACATCGCCCTCCTGCGTCAGTGCGGCCGCCAGCCGCTCGTTGCCCTCGACGACATGGCGGACCACGTCCTCGACGCTCCAGCCCTCGCACGTCGAGGGTGCGGACCACTGCGCGGCGGGCACCCCCTCGATCGCTTGCTGGGCAACCTCGGCTGCCGCCTCGAGCTGGGTCAGCGGGTCCGTCTCCGCCACGGTGTCCTCCTACAGGTCCGACCGACCCGGCTACTCAACCACGGCCACCGACAGGCACGCCGCCCTGCTACGGCCGACTGTCGCGCGGCCGGGGGAGGCGCTCAGCCCTCGGCTGCCTCGGCGGACTCCACCTGCGGCTTGCCCGCGGTCTCGTCCTGCTTGAGCTCGTCGATCTCCTCGTCGATCTCCTCGACGATCCGCTCCTTCTCGCCGGTGCCCATCTCGACGCCGGCCGCGTCGAGGCCCTCGTCGAGCTCGGACTCGATGGTGTCGCGCTCGGAGCTGTAGTTCCAGGACGTGACCTCGTCGACCACGTGCTGGGCCGCCTCGGTGGCCGCCGCCTGCTCGGCGTTCGGATTCTCGGTCATCGGAGCCTCCGGTCGATGCGGGATGTCCATGCACGCACACGGGAGCGGCGCGGAAGGCCATCGTGCTAGAGGGATCGTGACCGGAGCCGTCCCGCGAACGGGCTGTCCGGCGTCCGGATCGAGGCACCCCACTCCCGGACCCGATGGCACGCGAGAGATGCTGGGCGCCGATGACCAGACCGCCGGCCGCCGACCCGTCCCGCCTCCTCGGCGTCATCCCGTCGTACGCAAGCCGGGAGCGCCGGCCGTGAGCCCGGACGAGGCCCTGCTGGCCGCGACCGCCCTCCACCTGGGCTTCCAAGCCGTCGTCACCGCAGTCGTCTACCCGTCGCTCCTCGAGGTGCCGACGGAGCGCTGGGCGGCTGTACACGCCGCCCACTCGCGGCGCATCACGTACGTCGTAGGGCCGGTCTACCTCCTCCTCGCCGCGGCCTGTCTGTGGGTGCTCGCGGCCGGCCCACGGACGGCGCTGACGATGTGTGCGGTCACGGCTTCGGCGGTCGTGGCGCTCCTGACGGCGTCGGTGGCCGCTCCGACCCACGGCCGGCTCGGCCGCGACGGCCCCAGCCGGGAGCTCGTTGCCCGTCTCCGTGTCTGCGACCACCTGCGCCTCGGGGCGGCCCTCCTCGCGGCCGGTGCTGCCCTCGCCGCCGTCCTCTCCGGGTGAACGCTCCAGGGGCGTGGACTCGCAGTCGTGACGTTCGCCGACGTGAGGGTGTGGGTGTCGTCGAGGCTGCGGCGTGGACGACCGGTGAGATCGCCGACCGGTTGGCGGTGGCCCCGGCGTGGGTGGAGGTGGTCGTCGAGGCCCCGGCGTTCCCTTCGCCTGCCGCGGTGGACCCGCCGCGGTGGTCTCCCGTCGAGGTGATCGTGTGGGAGCGGCGGTACCGCGCCGCGCTGGACGGCAGCCGCGTCCGGGACATCGACCTGCGGATGCTCGCCTTGCGGTTGGCGGGGTTCCCGGCGTCGGCGATCGCCGGCCGGGTCGGGGTGCACGTGCAGACGGTGCGGACTCGGCTGCGCGACGTCGGCCTCCGGCTCGCCCTAGCGCCCCCACGGTCGGGTGAGGGAAGAAGTTGGCCGCGGGTGCGCGCCGGGTATCCACCGGACACGGCCTTGCCGGGCGCGACCGGGCAACGGGTGGCCGCGCTGTGGCGTGCCGGTGCCTCGTGGTCCGCGATCGCCGCCGCCACCGGGTACCCGCCGGCTCAGCTGAAGGTACGGGTCGCCCGGGCCGGGCTGGACTTGCCGCCGCGGTGGTACCCGCCGCAGGTGGGTGACTACCTGGGGCGGAGCCGCTCCCACATCTACGGCAGGTCCCGTCGGATGAGCATGTGTCCCGCCGACGGGGTCGACGAACGCGGCCGCCGGTGGTGGTGGCCGCAGACGGTTACCGCCTGGGCCGCGCCGCTCCCCCGTTGCCCGATCTGCGGGGCTAAAGGTGGAGCGGCTCGACCAGCACCCCCGCCGGCATGCCGGCATGCCGGCGGG
>DASQFD010000140.1:0-17865 GCA_035633255.1 Dermatophilaceae bacterium | reverse complement strand
GGTGTGGTCCTTGCTGAGATGGCGGGCTTGAAGAACCCCATCTCAGCCCCTTGGGCCACACCCGTCACACACGCCACGCCGATCACACCACGACAAACCTGCAGGTCACAACCCTGCCGACCGATCTTTCCGGGGCCCTGGGGACATCAAGGACTCGCTGGACCGGCTGATGTCCGACGACCGGTGGAAGGGTCTGTCCGTGCGCGAGTGGCGGCTGGTCACCCCGTGGGACCCTTCACCGGAAGCAGAGGACTGGCTCCAGGGGTTGGGCTACCCCGATGTCCGCAAGATCTGGCACGGCCTGGCGTGGGCCGACCAGCAGGCAGCGAAGTACGACAACGTCGTCGACTACTACCTCCACGGCGGACGCGCTCTCGTCGAGACCGCCCACGCTCAGATCATGTCTCTAGTGGGAGCCGAGAAGATGCCTGACGGCCTGGCGGTCCAGGACGTCCAGCGCCGCCTGCAGGACGCATTGCAGGTGTTGGACCATGACCCGCACTACCGCTACGAACACCGCTTCGGAGAGGGCCCCCCGCCGCCGTACCCGCTGCAGGGAGACCGCCCAGGGCTGGTGATGCACACCCAGCTCGTCGAGCCCGGCGCGGGCCGCTGGAGCACCGTCGACATCATCGCTAGGTGCGCTGCGTCGGCCCAGGAGCGACCCATCAGCGTCAAGGGAGCCTTCACGGCCGAGCCGGACAGCGAGTTCGCAGAACAGCTGGAAGCGTGGTTCACCTATGGTGCACCGTTCACGTGCCCGGAGGGCGCGTTCACCGGGGAGCTAGACGCGCCGGGTGGGATCGGTGGACCGCTGGAGGGCGGCACCCTTTGGGTTGGCCCGACCGCGGACCACGACCTGGGCCAGAACCCGGATCTCCACCTCGAGGTCCTCGACCCCGCGGGAGTGTCGCTCGCTGAAGTCGACGTCCGCAGGGTCGAGCGCACAGAGGGTCTTCGCGGTGGACTCCGCGTCGTCCTCGAGGAGATTCACGGCGTATTCACCACCGAGGACAGGGTCAACCTGCCGGATTGTCGACTCAACCGGACCACGCGGCTCGGCGACTGGACCGGGAAGCCGGTCACGACCGTCTACGCGTCCCTGCACTTTCTTAGCCTGTTGCACCGCCCCAACAAGATCCGCGTCAGCGTCAGACACACCCCGGCCGCACGGGGGGTGGTCGACTCGGACGGCGTGTCTTTGACCCGGACCACGACATCTTCGAGTGGCTGCAGGCCATCCTCCGGGTGCTGGAGCCGCTGACGCGATTTCAAGAGCACACGAGCACGCCGATCCTGACCCCCGACCTTGAGGGGGTGACGCACAAGGAAGTGGCGGGATGGCAGCGCGTCGCTGCGGTCTTGGACGGCGAGGAGATCACGGGGACGTACCCAGAGGGGCACGCCCTCATGGTGGTCCTCGGCAGCGAGGTCACGTTCGACGAAAGCCAGCCGGCGCGCATCCTCCTGCCGCTGACTGCCAAGGTGGGCGGACAGTCGATCGACCTCGGTCACTGCGAAGCCGTTCTCGACTCCCCCGAGGTCCTTGACCGGCGATCGGAAGGGGGCCAGGTGACGCACGCGCTCACGACCCCTGACCGGAAGATCCGGTGGCGTCGCCACAATCCGACCGACGTCGAAGAAGCAGGTAGTGACGTCTAATCGAGCTGCTCTCCGGTGATGAGGTCGAACTGCTCGTCGCTGACGAGTCGAAGCCGGCGCGAAAGCGGGGCTGACGGCTACCCCACATTGATTGCTCAACGCCTGGAGCCGGTACATGCTGCGATGAAGTTGGTCCGGGGACACATCCGGGCACACATGGCCCGCCGAAAGGGCACGACCAGCCACCACATGTTCAAGCAATCACCGCAAGTCAGCGGCCAAGTCCTACCTCATGGAGCACGAGGTCGCAGGACTCCGTAGGTTGTGGGGGTTCGACTCCGCCGGGAGGCCGGCCCCTGAAGGGCAGCGCTGACTCCTTGCCGTTGTCGTCGACATGCTCATCAACCTCCATTTCCACCTTGCCCGCCTGACGCTGGATCGGCATGCCTGCCGGCGACAGGAAGGCCGTCGCTGAAGCTCCCGCTCGGGCCTCAGTGTCGATGAAGCAGGCGCCGCGTGGACCCCCGGCCACGCTCTCGCCGGGCGATGGTCTCAGTTCTGGTCTCATTCACCGTCGTTCGAGACCGTCTGAAGGTGCGCTTGGCGGCAGCAGCCAAGCACGCACCGCCGCTCTGGTACCGGCCTGAACGCATAAGTTCAGACCTCGAAAGCGTGTGAGGGTTCACGCCCTCCGTGGGTTCGAATCCCACCGCCACCGCCGAGGGAAACGCGTCCCCGCAGTTCAGAGACTTGCGGGGACGTCGTTCTGGTTCGCGTGGCCCAGCCGATCCTGCACGACGCGTCGGGGACCTAAGCGCTGGACAGAGGATATCCGTACGGATATTGTTCGGTCATGGACGCGGCGGCGATCATCAAGGACTCGCGCGCCAGGGCCGGCATGACCCAGGCCGCGCTCGCTCGCGCTGCCGGCACGTCCCAGCCGACGCTGGCCGCCTATGAGTCCGGCGCGAAGTCCCCCTCCGTGCGCACCCTGGACAAGATCGTCCGCGCCGCTGGATTCAGCCTCGACGCCGTCCTGCACACAGCCCCCGCGGCCGGCGGCGCCGTTCTCGCCGAGGTCCGGGCTCGACAGGCCGACATTCGCAAGGCCGCCGCCGGGCATGGCATTCGCAACGTGCGCGTCTTCGGGTCGGCCGCCCGCGGCGACGCCCGACCGGACTCCGACGTCGACCTGCTCGTCGACTTCGACGCTGAACGCTACGGCCTCGTCCCGCTCGCCGGGTTCCGCGCCGAGGTCCGCGACCTCCTCCATCGCGACGTCGACGTCGCGACCCTGGCGCTGCTGCGCGAGGACGTCCGCGTCGAGGCCCAAGCCCAAGCGGTCCCGCTGTGAGCCGCGACTCCGCCGATCGGCTCCGCGACATCCTCGACTGCATCCGCAAGGTCCGCAACGCCGACGCCCTCCTTCAGCAGGGCGACCGGGCCGGCGACCGCGAGGTGGTGGAGACCGCGTTCGCCGCCGTCGAGCGGAACCTCTTCGTGATCGGGGAGGCCGCGAAGGACCTCCCGGACGACGTGCTGGCGCTCGCGCCGGCGATCGACTGGAAGGCCGTCAAGGGCCTGCGCGACGTGCTCGGTCACGAGTCCTCCGCATCGTCCCGACGATCGTTCACGCGACCGTCCGGGGAAACCTCGACCCGCTGGAGACTGCCATGATCGGGCACCTGCCCGGGGCTGCGTCGTCCGCGGCCGGGCGACGGCGTGGACAACCTCACACGCCGGGCGGGATTGTCACGGAACGGTGAAGACGGCACACTTCAGGGCGCAGCACCACAGTCCCCGCCCTCCCGGCGGGGCGGTCCGGGGGGACGCCGAGCCTCGTCACCCGCCCGGACGGCATACCGATCCCACGCAGTGACGAGGACGGACCACCCAAGGCAGCACGGCACCTCCGCCCCGGCGGTCGGTGCCTCGGGGTGAAGCCGCTACCGCAGCGGCCGGGCGATCTTCGCGCCCGAACCCGACAGGTCACGGTTCGCAGGCGTGCCGGAGAAGAGACCACCGTGCCCGAGACCGTCCTGCGCTCATCGCCGCGCTCCCGCATCGCCACCGTCCTGGTGGCCCTCGCCGCCGCCCTCGCGCTGCTCCTGAACCCCACCGCCAGCCCGAGCGCCGAGGCGGCCGTCCCGGCCGGCGTCAGCGCCAAGGCGCTGGGCGTCGCCGCCCAGCAGAAGGGCATCCGCTACCGCTACGGCGGCACCAGCCCCCGCACCGGTTTCGACTGCTCGGGCCTGACCGGCTACGCCTACCGGAAGGCCGGCAAGAAGCTGCCCCGCACCGCCAAGGCCCAGTACGCGAGGTCGAAGAAGATCCGGCGTGCCTCGGCCCGGCCCGGCGACCTCGTCTTCTTCTACCGGGGCGGCCGGATCTACCACGTCGGCATCTACGCCGGCGGCGGCAAGATGTGGCACTCCCCCCGTCCGGGCAAGCGGGTCTCGAAGGTGAAGATCTGGACCAACCGGGTGCACTTCGGCCGGGTGCGCTGACCGGCCGGCCCACTCCGGCTGACCGGCCGGCCCACTCCGGCTGGGCGTCAGCGCCAGAACGGCGGTAGCGCCGCGACCCCGGCGACCGCCTTCTCCGCCTCGGCGAGCAGCCCCGCCGCGTCGACCCGCGGTGGCTCGGCCCCCACGGCGGCCAGCCGCTTGCCGGCCACGACGGCGTCGTTGACCTCCCCGAGGGCGTCCTGCAGCCGCGAGACGGCGTGGGCGAGCGCCAGTGAGTCCGCGGGGTAGAGGTCGGCGAAGAACTGGCAGCCGTAGCGCAGCTTCTTCGCCTCGATCCTCAGCCGGTGCTGCTCCGCGGCACTGAGGCCGGCCGTCCGCCCCCCGCGCTGGACCACCCGCCGCCACCGGCGCTCCAGGGCGTCCGCGGCCACCTCGCGCGCGGGCGGGTCGGGGGCCAGGTCCCAGGGCGCCTTGGCGAGGAACCGGTCGACGTGCCGCCACGCGTCCCGCCAGCCGCTGGAGGCCAGCGTCTCTTCGACGACGTCGTATGCCGTCTCGCGCGCCGCGCGCAGGGCGGCCAGCTGGTCGGTGGTCAGGGAGGCGACGTGGTCGCCGGCGAGCAGGACGTCCAGGTCGCGGGGCAGGCCCATCGGCAGGGCGAGGTCGCGGATCTCGCTCGAGAGCCAGGTGATCCGCGAGTCGTCCTCGAACATCCGTCGGAACAGCGAGACGGCGGAGCGGAAGCGCCGCACCCCCACCCGCAGCTGGTGCAGCGACTCGGGCTGCCGGAGGTCGACCACCCCGTCGACGTTGGCCGACCAGTGCGCGATGCACTCCCGCGCCACGGCGAGCAGCGCCTCGGAGCCGGTGGCGTCCGGTGCGAGGACGACCGCCTCGGCCTTGCGGACGGCGAGGACGGGGTCCCGGTGCGGGTCGACGGTGGTCACGAGGAGGCCGTCGGGGTCGGGGAGCAGGTCGGCATGGCCGGGGTCGGCAGTGGGACCAGGGCCCGGAAGGCGGTGCCGACGACGAGGTCGACGCTGGCGTCCTTGCGGCCGTCCCGGCGCACGGTGACACCCTTTCCGACGGTGCGGGCGACGAGCGCGGCCTGCTTGGCGCCCGGCGGGCCGTGGCGCACCTCCGCCGGGGCCGTCACGGTGCGGTCCAGCGGGTCGTTGGCGATGGCGTCGACGACGAACCCCTGGCGCTCGAGCGCCTTGGCGGTGGAGGCGGCGAGACCGGTGCGGTCGGTGCTGTTGTAGACGTTGACGGTGACCTTGGCTGGCACCAGGGCCTTCGGGTCGTAGGGCAGGCAGGTCGGCCGCGCCGCCTCGGCGGCCCGCTCCTCGTTGGAGGCCCGGTAGTAGGAGAAGGCGTACCAGAAGGCGAGGAAGAGGGCGAGGGCCACCACGAGGAGGGTCACCGCGGCGCGCCTGCGCCGGGACCCACGGGAGGCACCTGCCTCGACGGCATACTCCTCGGACATCGGGGCCCGGTCACTTCAGCACGAGCACGCGGGCGTGCAGCGTGGGGCGCTGGTGGATGGCCGCCCGCAGCGCGCGGTGCAGGCCGTCCTCGAGGTAGAGCGTGCCCTGCCACTGCACGACGTGGGCGAAGAGGTCGCCGTAGAAGGTGGAGTCGTCGGCGAGCAGCATGCCCAGGTCGAGGGTGCGCTTGGTCGTCACCAGGTCGTCGAGGCGCACCAGCCGCGGCGGCACCTCGGACCACTGGCGCGCCGAGTACCCGTGATCGGGGTAGGGGCGGGTGTCGCCCACGGCCGCAAAGATCATCGCGCCACTGTATTGCCCCGGGCGCGGAACGCCCTGCCGATACCCCGGCTCGACCCGGGCCCGGATCAGCGTCAGAGCGCCAGCAGCGCCCGGGCGTAGGCGCACTCGAGGTCGCCGTCACCGGCCTTGCGGCGCACGCCGTCCTCGCGGAAGGTGACCAGCCAGCCGTCCTCGGTGCGCCGGACGGACTCCAGCCGGTCGCCGAGGAGCGAGCGCAGCTGGTCCTCGCGCGGCAGCCAGAGGGTCTGGTCCAGGCTGACCGAGTCCAGGGCCCACTCCGTCGTGCCGTTGAAGCCCAGGACGGACTCGTCGTTGAAGTGGTGCAGCTCGACGGTGAGGTCGCTGATCCAGAACACCTGGGCGTGCAGCTCGTCGCGGTCGATGACGAAGCGGTCGCCCGCCTGAGGCTGCCACAGCACCCCGGCGGTGGCGATGGCGCGGGCCAGCTCGACGGTGATCACCCGGGAATTGTCCCCCAGCCCAGCGGGTGGCCCGCGACCGCATCCTGGGCCCTGACCCACCGGCGGTGGTGCGGGGGGCCGGTCGCGGTGCACGCCGACCACCGTCTGGGGCCCCTATGCTCGCGGTGTGCCGGGTGACGAGCTCGTGACGCCGCGGTCGGTGGACCCGAGGGCGGCGGCCGCCGTCGTCGACGTCCTCGTCTACGTCGTGGTGCTCAACCTCTTCGTCGAGTACGCCCCTCAGGTCCTCACCGAGACCTTCACGCTGTCCCTGCTCACCGCGCTGCTGCTCAAGGCCGTGCTCGAGGTGGTCGTGATGGCGAAGGACCGCATCAAGGCGCGGTTCAAGGCGGCCACCACCCCCGCCGTCAAGGTCGGGGCGGGGCTCGCCCTCTGGGTGGTGCTGGCCGGTAGCAAGTTCGTCGTCCTGTGGCTCGTCGACCTCGCCTTCGGCGACGCGGTGAGCCTCGGTGGTTTCGTCTCGGTCACGCTGCTCATCGTCGTGCTCATGATCGCGCGAGCCGGCGTGCGTCGGCTCCTCGCACGGCCCGTTTCGGCGGCGTCCGGCCCGGCGTGACCCGCCCTCAGAAGCGCCAGACCAGCGGCACGAGGCCCACGGCGACCAGGAGGAACCACGCCGTCATGGGTAGCCCGATCCGCCAGTAGTCACCGAAGCGGTAGCCGCCGGGTCTCATCACCATCGTGTTCGCCGCGGTCGCCACGGGGGTGAGGAAGGCGGCTGCGCACATCACCGCCAGCCCCATGAGGAACGGCCGTGGCGACGCGCCTGCGTCCGCTGCCGCCGAGAGCGCGACCGGCGCCAGGATGAGCACGGTCGCGGTGTTGCTGATGAGCTGTGAGAGGACCGCGGCCAGCACCATCAGGCCGACCAGGAGCGGGGTAGGGGCCGGTGCTGCCGACCACGGCGACGAGGACGTCGGCGAGGCGCGCCGCCGCGCCCGTGCGCTCCATCGCGGTCGACAGCGGGAGCATGGCGGCGACGAGCACCACGGTGGTCCAGGACACGGCCCGGTATGCCGCGTCGACCGTCAGCACGCGCGTCACCACGAGCACCACGGCGGCGACCAGCGCCGCGACGGCCGGCGGCACGACGCCCGTCGCCAGCAGGACCACCATGCCGGCCAGCACAGACAGTGCCCGCCGCGCGCCGGGGCCGAGCGGGACGGCCTGGCGGCGCACCTGCTCAGGGGCGTGCACGGCGAGGACGTCGGGGTCGTCGAGGTGGCGGTCGAGGGCCGACCACGTGCCCTGCAGCAGCAGTACGTCACCCACCTCGAGGCGGGTGCGGCCGCCGTCCTGCTCCGTGTCCCTGCCGAGCACGGCGAGCACGGTGAGGTCGCCGCTGTCCGTCGTCATCCCCGGGAAGGCATGCTCGCCGACGAGCGAGGACCGAGGCGGCACCACGACCTCCGCGACCCCCGTCTCGCGGTCGAGCGGCGGATGGTCCAGGCGGTACTCCTGGGCGAGCAGCCGGGCGTGCTCGCTGAGGTCGGCGGGCATGCGGGCGCCGTTGCGGGCGGGCAGCAGCCGCCGACCGCCGAGCAGGGCGATGCCCACGACGCCGGCGACGAGCGGGACGCCCACCACCGTGAAGGAGAAGAACCCGAACCCGCCCGCCCCGGCGTCCTCCGCGACCTCGGAGACGATGACGTTGATGGGCGAGCCGGTGAGGGCGAGCAGCGCGCCGGCGTGCGCCGCGAAGGCGAGGGGGATGAGCAGCTGCGAGGTGGGCATCCGGAGACGGACCGCGGCGACGACGACGACCGGGAGCAGTGCGGCCACGGCCCCGTTGACGCTGATCGCGGCGGTGAGCAGGGAGCAGAGCAGCATCGCGAGGACCAGGAGCCGGCGCGGGCTGCCTCTCGCGCCGCGGATGAGGTGCTGGCCCGCCCATGCGGTGACCCCGGTCGCGTCCAGCGCCTCGCTGACGACGAAGAGGGCGGCGATGAACACGACGGCGGGGTCACCGAACCCCGCGAGCGAGGACTGCAGGTCGAGGACACCGGTGGCCCACAACGTCAGCGCGGTGAGGAGGGCCACGACGTCGACCGGCAGCCGGTTGAGAACGAAGAGGACCACCGCCCCCAGGAGCACGAGGAACGTGATGGTGGACTCGGCCATGATCGCGGGACCTGCCTTCGTCGGCTCGCCGGTCAGTCCTCGACGGGAGCGCCCGACCCGGTGGGCTGTCCCGACGTGCGCGGGGCCGGGGCCGCGGGCAGCGCCCGGATGCCCAGGAGCTCGAGCCCCAGGTCGCGGACCGTGTCGAGCACGCGGTGGAGCGCCCCGTCGTCGGCAACCGCGACCACCGTCGCACCCCCGGCGGTGGTCACCGGCAACGGAGCGAAGGCGGCGCGGGCCGCCGGACCGAGGGCACCGCGAACACGGACCTCGTAGCCATGTCCCGGCATCGGCCCACCCCCTCGTCGCTCTGGCCTCTCCGCATCTCAGGAGGGGCGGGACCCGCGTGGGAGGCGGCGAACCTCCTCGAGCGGCAGGCCGAGGGCGCGCAGGCGGTCGAGCAGCCCGTGCAGCCCGGGCTGGTCGAGCCGGCCGTGGACGACCGTGACGCCGCCGTTCTCGTCGACGACGCGCATGTCGAGGTCGCGAAGCGCACGCCTGCCGTCCTCACCCACCGGGCCGGCGATGCGGATCTCGTACTCAGCGCTCACACCGTCCCGTCCCTAGGTCGCCTGGTCACCGGTCCGGCCGGTCACGCTGCCAGCCGTCGGCGCCCGGGGCCTCACCCGCGCGGGGTGAGCCCCCGGGGGGACGAGCGCGCGACGCTGCTGGGGACGGGCCGGCCGCGGCGCCCGACGAGGAGGTGGGCAGGTGGCGACAGCACCGCGCGGGCCGCGCTCGCTGCTGGGCCGCTGGGACGCGATGCGCGGGGACCCGTCGCTGCGGCGCGAGGCCGACATGATGGCGTTCTACCTCGGGGTGACGCTGCTCGTGGCCCTCAACGTCCCCCAGGACGGTGACCCGCCGCCGCTGCCGGAGCTCCTCCTCATCATCTGGGGCACCACGGTCGGCCTGGCCCTGGCGCACTGGTTCGCGCTCGGCCTGTCCGTGGAGATCGTGCACGACCCCGCCCTGCACCACACCCCTGGGGAGATGCTCCTGAGCCAGGTGGTCATGGGCGTCGCCCTGGCCGTGGTCGCCTCGGTGGCGGTGCTCGTCACGCCCACCGCCTGGGAGCTGCGCGGGGCGCGGGTCGCGGTGTCGGTCTTCGTCGCGGCGCTCGTCGTCCTCGAGTCCCGCGTCGAGGGCCGGCCGGTGCGACAGGCGCTCGCGCTGGGAGCGGTGGCCCTCGGGTTGACGCTCGCCGTGGCCACCGTCAAGTCCGTCCTGGGCCTCAAGTAGCCGCGGCGGAGCCGCCCCGCTCAAGTAGCCGCAGCGGAGCCGCCCCCCTCAAGAAGCCGCGGCGGAGCCGCCCGGCACGTCGCCGGGGGGAGCCGAGGCGAAGAGGTCCAGCCCGAGGGTGCGCGACAGCCAGGCCGCGGCGAGCTGCCCCCGCACGCTGTTCCCCGCCGCGTCGAGCGGCGGGGACCACGTCGCCAGCGCCCCCTTGCCGGGGGCGACGGTGAGGATCCCGCCCGCGATGCCGCTCTTCCCCGGCAGCCCGACGTCGTGGAGCCAGTCGCCGGAGGTCTCGTACATCCCGGCCGTCGTCATCGCCGCGAGCACGGCCCGGCACGTCTCGAGCGTCGTCACCTGCTCGCCCGTGAGCGGGTTCACCCCCGCGTCGGCGAGCGTCGCGCCCATGACGGCGAGGTCGCGGGTGGTGACGGTCAGGCAGCACAGCACCGTGTAGAGCTGCACGGCCTCGTCGGGGTCGCTGCCGAGCGCCCCGAGGCCCCGCAACGCATCCGCGAGCGCCCGGTTGCGGAAGTTCGTCGCAGCCGCCGACGCGAGCAGGTGCTCGTCGACGGCGAGCGGGTGGCCCGCGTAGCGGGACAGCGCCGCGACGACGTGGCCGGCACGCTCCCCCGGGTCTGCTCCGGGCAGGTGCGACACCGTGGCGATGGCCCCGGCGTTGACCATGGGGTTGGTCCGCCCGCCGGGCGCCGCCTCGACCGCTGCCAGCGAGTTGAAGGCGCGACCGGTGGCGTTGGCGCCGACGCATGCCCGGGCCGCGTCCGGGCCCAGGGCGTCGCAGAGCACGGCATACGTGAAGGGCTTGACGACGCTCATCAGCGCGAAGGGCTCCTGGGCGTCCCCCGCGACCGCGCTCCACCCCTCGGTCGCGACGACCGCGAGGCCGAACCGGCCCGGGTCGGCGAGGGCGAGGGCGGGGTAGACGGTCGAGACCGCGCCTCCCGTCTCGGCGGCGAAGAGGTCGCGGGCCTCGGAGAGCAGCGCCCGGGCCTGCGCCGAGGAGGGAAGGGAGCCGGTGGAGACGAAGCGCACCGTCCCGCTCCCGCCGGCCGGGTCATCCATCGGCGTGCCTCCGTCCTCGAGCGGCGCTCAGAGCAGCTCGAGCTCGCGGGCGCGGGTCACGGCGTCACGACGCCGCCCCACGCCGAGCTTGCGGTAGACCCCCGACACGTGGGTCTTGACCGTATTGACCGAGACGAAGAGGGCGCCGGCGATCTCCGCCTTCGCCATGTCGGTCGGCAGGAGCCGCAGGACGGCGAGCTCGCGCTCGGTGAGCGGCTCGCCGAGGCCGTATGCCGGGTGGCGTGCCGGCGCGTGCCCATCGGGTGCCGCCGGCACCGCGGCCGGCCAGCGCGCCGCCATCTCGGGGTGGCGGGCGAGGAGCGGGGCGAACGCCGGCGTCATGCGCACCAGGGGCACGAGGATGTCGCCGCCCGCGAGGTCCATGGCTCGGGCGAGACCGGCGAGCGCGGCGGCGTCGTCCCCCCGGGTCAGGTCGACGAGCGCCCCGCACACCATCGCGCTGACGACAGCGAAGCGGTCGAGCTGCGGGCCCGGGCTCGTGAGCACCGGACGCACCGCGCGCTCGGCCGCGTCGACCTCGCCGAGGGCGAGAAGGGTGAAGGCGATCGGCACGGCGGCCGAGGTGGCGAAGGGCCCCCTCTCGTGGGGCCGCAGCACCGCGAGCGCGCGATGCGGCCGTCCGAGCGCCACCTCGACCGCGGCGATCTCGGCATCGCGGTAGAGCCCGAGGAGGCCGAGCCCCGGGGCGGTGAGGGCCGGTGCGTGGAGCCAGGTCAGCGCCTGCTCGAGCCGCCCGGTGGTGGCGAGGTAGGCCCCCTGCAGGTAGGCGATGGACGCGCCTCCCACGACGGCGTCGTAGATGGGCCCGGCGGCGAGCGCCCGCTCGAGGGCGGCCCCCATGGTCGGCAGGTCGCCCCGCAGGTAGGCCTGCCGGGCCCGCGCCACGTCGAGTGCCGTGGGTGGGCGGAGCCGCGGGTGCCGTCGCAGCACGTCCGACGCCCGCTCGAGCGCCGCGTTCACCCGCGCGGGTCGCCCCGCCGAGGCGCTGGCGAGGGCCGCTACCCCGAGCACCTCGAGCTCGACACCGGGCGCACCGTCTTGCGCCGCGGCCTCCAGCGCCTCGACCAAGAGGGGCTCCACCTCGGCCAGGCGGCCCGAGAAGAAGCGTGCGCGCCCGAGGGTGAGCAGCAGCTTGCCCCGCAGCCCGGGGACCGCGGCGACGGCGCGGCGCAGGTCCTCCTCCAGCAGCCGCTCGACGGGGTGGGCGAGGTCCGCGGTGGCCCCGGAGGCCAGCGCGACGAGCACGCGGGCGACCCCGGCGGTGACCGCCAGCTCGGGGTCCCCGGGCTCCACGTCGGGCAGGGGGGGACGGGGCACCGCGCCTCGGCCGGAGGACCGCTGTGCCCGCAGGGACGCCAGGGCGAGGGCGGTCACGGCCGCCTCCTCGCCGGTGACGTCAGGTGCCCGCTCCAGTGCGTCGAGCGGCACGTCAGCGAGCCGCTGGGAGGTGACGAAGGCCGTGGCCAGCCCGCCGCGCACGAGGACCGCGCGGGCGAGGGCGAGGTCTCCGGTGCGCACGGCCCACCGAAGCGCGTTGCCCACGTCCCGCTGCGTGCAGAACCACGCGCTGACCCGCCGGTCGGTCTCGGTGCGCTCGTCGGGGCTGCGCAGGGTCCCGAGGTGGCGGAGCACCTCGCGGAAGAGGTGGTGGTAGCGGAAGGCGGTCAGCGTCGGGTCGACGGGGACGACGAAGGCGTTGGTGCGCGCCAGTCCGGCCAGGACGTCGGCGGCGTCCGCGACCCCGCTGACGGCGACCGCGGCCTCGACGGTCACCTCGTCGAGGACGCTCGTCGTCAGCAGGAGGTGGCGGGTGCGCGGGGGGAGGGAGGCGAGGACCTCCTCGACCAGGTACTCGCCGATGCTGCCGCGGTCGAGGGCGAGCTCCTGCGCGACCTCACCCGGCCGTGGGCTGTCCTGCATCCGCATGGCGGCCAGCCGGAGTCCGCCGGTCCATCCCTCCATGCGGCCGGTCAGCTCGGCCACGTCGCCGTCGGGGAGGGTCACGCCGTGGGCACGCAGCAGGGCGAAGGCCTCCCCCGGCCTCATCGCGAGGTCCGAGGAGCGCAGCTCGGCGAGCCGGTCGGCGAGCCGGTAGCGGTGCAGGGGCAGCAGCGGCACGCTGCGCGCCGCGAGGACGAGGCGCACCTCGGAGGACCACCGCTGCACGATGCGGTCGAGCCCGGCGAGGACCTGCTCGTCGTTCACGAGGTGGGCGTCGTCGAGGACCACGACCGCGGGCGACACGGCCGGCGCCGCGTCGGCGAAGAGCTGGTCGAGCAGCCCCGGCACCGCCTCGCCGGTCCAGGTGCCCGGCAGGGGCTCCGTGCCGGCGACGCGCACCGCCCGAAGGAACTGGCTCCAGAAGCGGTGCGGGTCGTTGTCCGCGGGGGTCAGCGCCAACCACGGCGTGGGGACCGAGCGGGACCTGGCCCACTCCGCGAGGAGGACCGACTTGCCGCCGCCGGGCCCGGAGGTGACGAGCGTCAGCGCGGCCTCCCGGACGGCGGCGTCGAGCACCGAGAGCAGCCGCGGACGGCTGACCAGGCGTGGCGGTAGGGGCGGGACCGCCAGGTGCGGCTCCGACGCGGTGGCCGCCCGCCACCGGGCTCCCGCCGGTGGCGGGCGGGGGCCGCGCGGGGCAGTCACGCCACCCGCGCCACCGCGCGGTCGTGGCGCTGGCGGCGCCACGAGCGACGCGTCGACGGGTGTGCTCTCCATGTCGTCCCTCGGCCGGCGAACCATGCTGCGCTCACCGTAGACGAGCCGCTCCCGGCACGGCCATCCCTTCTCACCCGCGGAGGGTGAGGAGTGCGGGCAGCGGGCTCCCTAGCGTCGGCGGCCTACCACCATCTGCCGGGAAGGCCTCGATGTCCGCCACCAGCGCCACCACCGACGACCCGGCCCCCACGAAGGGGGGCAAGTCGGGCTTCCTCGACTGGATCGAGCGGGTGGGGAACAAGGTGCCGAGCCCGGCGATCATGTTCCTGTACCTCATCCTCTTCATCATCGTGCTGTCGGCCGTCCTCGCCGCGTTCGGCATCAAGGTGACCGACGAGGTGGTCACCCCCGTGCCCAAGCAGCAGCTGGAGTACCTCCGCGACGCCCTCGGCGGCTCGATCGTGCCCTACGACGTGCGGACGCTGCAGCCGGTGGAGCTCCCGGACTACACGGTCTCGACGGAGACCTTCGCCGTTCAGAGCCTGCTCTCCGTCGAGGGCATCCGCTTCATGTTCTCGAGCTTCGTGCCGAACTTCGCCGGCTTCGGGGTCGTCGCGGTCACCCTCATCGCGATGGCCGGCGTCGGCGTCGCGGAGCGCGCCGGGATGATGGGGGCGCTGATCCGCAAGCTCGTCGCGGTCGCCCCCGCCGGCCTGGTCGCCTTCGCGATCATCCTCGTCGGCGTGCTCTCGAGCGTGGCCTCGGACGCCGGCTACCTCATCCTCATCCCGCTCGGTGCGGCGGCGTTCCTCTCGGTCGGCCGGCACCCGCTCGCCGGCATCGCCGCCGCCTTCGCCGGCGTCAGCGCGATCTTCGCCGTCAACATCCTCATCACCCCCATCGACAGCATGCTCAACGAGCTGACGAACGAGGCCATCGGGAGCGGCGGGGCACCCCTGACCATCACGGCCAACTACTACTTCTCGGTGGCGTCGTCCGTGGTGCTGGCCCTGGTCGCTGCGGTCGTGACGGCCCGCATCATCGAGCCGCGCCTCGGCCCCTACGACCCGGCCCAGGCCGGCGAGGACAGGACGGTCGAGGAGGTCGACCAGGACTCGGAGAAGCGTGGGCTGCGCTATGCCGGCTTCGGCCTGCTCGGCGTGGTGGTCGTCATCGGTGCGCTCAGCCTCCCGCCCGGCGCGCCGCTGCGGGAGCCGGAGACCGGCGCCCTGATCGGGACGACGCCGCTCATGGACAGCCTGATCTTCATCATCGCGCTCGCGTTCCTCGTCTGCGGCTTCTGCTATGGCCGGGGGGCGCGGACGCTGACGACCGCGGACGACGTCGTGGCGGCGATCTCGAAGACCTATGCCGGGCTCGGCGGGCTGCTCCTGATGTTCTTGATGATCGCCCAGTTCATCGCCTTCTTCAACTACACGAACATGCCCCGGGTCGCGGCGGTGGAGGCCGCGCAGGCGCTCGAGCGGGCCAGCGTCCCGGCCGTCGTGCTCCTCGTCGCGATGATCCTCGTGCTCGCCGTCATCAACATCATCCTCCCCGGCGTCGTGCCGAAGTGGGCGATCTTCGCGCCGGTGTTCATCCCGATCTTCACCCGGCTGGGCGTCGCCCCGCAGACCGTGCTCGCGGCGTACCGGGTCGGTGACGGGCCCACGAACGTGCTGACCCCGCTCATGGTCTACCTGCCCTTCATCGTCACCATCGCGCAGCGCTACAAGAAGGACGCCGGCATCGGGACGATCATCGCGCTGATGATCCCCTACACGGTCGCCCTCCTCCTCGCGTGGATCGTCCTCTTCGTCCTGTGGTTCTGGCTCGGCATCCCCCTCGGCCCGGACTCGCCCATCAACATCTGACCCCGTCTGACCCCGTCCCGTTCGTCACCCCAGGAGGTCTCCGTGCCCGCACTCGCTGACGTCGCCGACGTCGCCCCGTCCCTGACCTCCCTGGCCGAGGTGCGCGTCGTGGCCTCCGGCGCCGCACTCGGGGACGTCGACGCCGTCGCCGTCCCCGTCACCGCGGGGGGTGAGGTGCCGGAGGTCCTCGGCGTCGACCGGGAGGCGCTGCGCCGCGCGGGGTTCTCGGGCGAGGTCGGCTCCGCACTGGCCTTCCCGCGCCTGGAGGCACCCGTGCCGGTCGCCGTCGGCGTGGGGGAGCTCGCCGACCTCACGGTCGCCGCGGTGCGCGACGCCGCCGCCGCGTTCGCGTGCGCCGTGCCCCGTGACACCCGACTGGCGGCGCACGTGCCCCAGCTCGCCGGGGTCGACCTGGCGGAGGCCGCCGCGGCCGTCGTCGAGGGCGTCCTGCTCGCGCGTTACCGGTTCAGCCTGCGCAGCACCCCGGCCGACGTCGGGCCGGTGGAGTCCGTCGTCCTCGTCGCGCCGGAGGGGCACGAGGACGCCGTCGACGCCGGCGCCCGGCGTGGGCACGCCCTGGCCCGCGCCGGCATACTCAGCCGCGACCTCGCGACCTGCCCCGCAGGGATGCTGACCGCGACGCGCATGGCCGACGTCGCCGCCGCGGTGGCGTCGCAGGCCGGTCTCGAGGTCGAGGTCTTCGACAAGGAGGACCTCGTGCGGATGTCGTGCGGTGGACTGCTCGGGGTCAACAGGGGCAGCGTCGAGCCGCCCCGGATGATCCGCCTCCGGTACACCCCGGAGGACGCGAGCGGCCACCTCGCCCTCGTGGGCAAGGGGATCATGTACGACTCCGGGGGCATCAACCTCAAGCCCAGCGACGTCTCGCACTCGCAGATGAAGAACGACATGACCGGCGCGGGCGCCATCCTCGGCACGATGAGCGTCCTGAAGGAGCTGGGCTGCTCGGCGCGGGTCACGGCATACCTGATGTGCACCGACAACATGCCGTCCGGCTCGGCGATGCAGCTCGGCGACGTCCTCACGATGCGCAACGGGAAGACCGTCGAGGTCCTCAACACCGACGCCGAGGGCCGCCTCGTCATGGCCGACGCGCTCGTGCTCTCGGTGGAGGACGGCGCCGACGCGATCGTCGACCTCGCGACGCTCACCGGTGCGTGCCTGCGGACGTTCGGCACCGAGGTCGCCGGCGTCATGGGCAACGACGACGGGGTCATCGACCAGGTGCGACGGGCGGGCGAGCTCGCCGACGAGCCGGTGTGGCAGCTGCCGATCATCCGGCGCTACCGCAGCCAGCTCGACTCCGGCGTCGCCGACTTCACGAACATGGGCGGGCCCAACGCCGGCTCGATCACCGCCGCGCTGTTCCTCGAGGAGTTCGTCGCCGGGCGGCCGTGGGCGCACGTCGACATCGCCGGCACCGGCCAGGTGGAGGCGACGACGCGGTGGATCCCCAAGGGGCCGACGGGTTTCGGCGCGCGGCTGCTCGCCGAGCTCGCCGTCGCGTTCCGGCCCCCGGGCACCGACCGGCAGGGGAACCGCCGGGGGAACGGCGCCGACCCCACCCCCGGTGCGCCGCCGCCTCGCCCGGTCAGCCCCAGGCCGCCGCGCGGGTGAGGCAGAAGGGGTGCCCGCTCGGGTCGAGGAGCACCCGCCACGTCTCGCCGGGCTGGTCGTCCGGCAGCGTCGCGCCCAGCTCGACGCACGCGGCGGCTGCCGCGTCGAGGTCGTCGACGGCCAGGTCGAAGTGGAACTGCTTGCTCCCGTGGGCGTTCGGCCAGCCGGGCGGCTCGTGGTCCGGCATCGTGCCCAGGCCGAGGGCGACCCCGCCCGGGCCGGTGAGCATGGCGTACTCCTCCTGCTCGTGGGCGACCGCCCAGCCGAGGACCGCTGACCAGAAGGCCGCGTCCCGGCGGGCGTCCGAGCTGTCCAGGGTGATCATCTTCAAGGTGGCGACGGCCACGGCTGCTCCCCTTTCGTGGTGGGTACGGCCCCACCCTGCCTAGGCTGGGCCGGTGGGGGATAGGACAAGTGGGTTATCCATTTCACTGCCACCTGCGCGTAGAGTCATCGTGTGCCGTCGCGCGGTCTGCACTATCCGGGTTCGTATGCGGAGCTGAGGGCGTGGTTCCCCACGGACGCCGACTGTCTGGACTATCTGGACTGGCTGCGCTGGCCGGACGGGTTCGTCTGCCCGGAGTGTGGCCACGCCGGTGGCTGGTGGGTCGCCGACGGTCGGTACAAGTGCTCCGGGTGCGGGGCGCGCACGTCGGTGACGGCGGGCACGTTGTTCGACCGGCGCCGCACTCCGCTGACGGTGTGGTTCGAGGTGTGTTGGGCGTTTGTCTCGGGCAAGGACGGGATCTCGGCGTTGAGCCTGCAGCGCACGTTGGAGATCGGCTCGTACGTGACCGCGTGGGCGATGCTGCACCGGCTGCGGGCCGTCCTGGTACGCCCGGGCCGGGACCGGCTGACCGGGACCGTCGAGGTCGACGAGACCTACATCGGC
>DASQFD010000139.1:0-11078 GCA_035633255.1 Dermatophilaceae bacterium | reverse complement strand
TGCCCCAACACTGGGCACCCCCGCCAACCCACCAAAACCCAGCAGAGCCGGCCCAGGCCGCCCCACCGGCACCCGCCGCGGACGCCGAACCCGCCACCCAGCAGTCAAGAGAGCCGCATAGCCAAGGTCTAATCGCAAGCTGAGAGCGGGCTGGAAAGAGGCGGAGTCCCAAACCCCAGGGCCGCCGGTGCCCGGTCCTACGGTGGCCGCATGCCGGAGAGTGGGGGCAGGGGCCCGGCGGCGGACCGTGGGCACGGCGCCCCGGTGCCGGACGTCGTGGTGGTCATGGGCGTGTCCGGGGTCGGCAAGACCACCGTCGCGAAGGCGGTGGCGGCCGCGATGGGGTGGTCGTACGCCGAGGGCGACGACTTCCACCCGCAGGCCAACGTCGAGAAGATGCGCGCGGGCACCCCGCTGACCGACGCGGACCGCTGGCCCTGGCTGCGGGCCATCGGCGGCTGGGTCTCGCAGGAGGTCGCCGGCGGGCACTCGGGCGTCGTGACGTGCTCGGCGCTGCGCAGGACCTACCGCGACCTGCTGCGCCGGGACCGGCCGTCGGTCCGGTTCGCCCACCTCGTCGGGAGCGCGGACCTGATCACCGGGCGGCTCCGTGGGCGCACCGGCCACCACATGCCGCCGTCCCTGCTGCCGAGCCAGTTCGCGACGCTCGAGCCGCTGGAGCCCGACGAGCTGGCGGCCGGAAGCGTGGAGGTCTCCGTGGAGGGCACCGTCGTGGACCTCGTCGAGCGGGCGCTGGGGGCGCTCGCCCTCTCCCCCGTCGCCCCCGTCCCGCACGTCGCGGAAGGACCTTCCGTCTGAGCGCAGTTCCCACAGGGTCACCACGTGGCCGTTGGTCGGTCATGGAGACGATGATCTCGGTGACCGGGCCTGGTCTGTGTCCTGCACCTCAGCCTCGTCGTCCAGCGGTCAGGCCGGGAGGCGGAAGCGGCCACGGGCGAGCGGCTCGACCAGGCCGTCGGCGACCAGGCCGTCGAGGCAGCGGTCGACCTGGACGGGGTCGGCGGCGGCGCGCTCGAACGCCGACCGCGGCAGGTCGCCGGCCACCTCGCGCAGCGCCTGCAGCACCCGCCCCCGCACCTGCCGGTCGGTGCCGTGCCAGGTCTGATCCCGGCGTGGCGGGCCGTCGTGCTCCGGCCGCCCGGCGCGCACCCACGCGCAGGTGTCCACCAGCGGGCACACCGGGCACCGGGGTGAGCGCGCCGTGCAGACCAGCGCTCCGAGCTCCATGACGGCGACGTTCCACGTGGCCGCCTCCGCCTCGTCCGCCGGCAGGAGGGCCGCCGCCCGCTCCGACTCCGCCCGGGTCAGCGCCGGCGCGGCGTGCGCGCGGCCGGCGACGGCCCGGGCCTGCACCCGGCGGACGTTGGTGTCGACCACGACCGACCGGCCACCGAAGGCGAAGGCGACCACGGCCGCCGCGGTGTAGGCGCCGATCCCCGGCAGCGCCCGCAGCGCCGCCTCGTCCGCCGGCACCTCGCCGTCGTGCCGGTCCACCATGGCCGCCGCGGCCTCCCGCAGCCGCAGGGCCCGTCGGGGGTAGCCGAGCCGGCCCCAGGCGCGCACCACCTCCCCGGGCGACTCGGCGGCGAGCGCCGCGGGTTCGGGCCAGCGCTGCAGCCACTGCCGCCAGACCGGCTCCACCCGGGCGACCGGCGTCTGGTGCGACATGACCTCGGAGACCAGGACCCCCCACGGTGAGCACCCGGGGTGGCGCCAGGGCAGGTCGCGAGCGGCACCGGCATACCAGGTCAGGAGCCGGTGGTGCAGGACGGCGACGTCCGCGCGGTCACCCGCGGAGGTGACGGTCACGGGCTCAGACGTAGCGCTCGAGGATGCTGCTCTCGGCGAGCCGGGACAGGCCCTCGCGCACGAGGCGGGCCCGGTTCTCGCCCACCCCCTCGACGTCCATGAGGTCGTCGAGGTTGGCGGCGAGGAGCTTCTGCAGGCTGCCGAAGTGGTCGACGAGCCGCTCGACGATGGCCACCGGCAGGCGCGGGACCTTGCTGAGCAGGCGGTAGCCGAGCGGGCTGACCGAGCTGTCCAGCGCGTCCCCGACGACGGTGAAGCCGAGGGCGTGGGCGCCGGCGCCGGGGTCGAGCAGCTCGGTGGAGTCGACGGCGGTGAGGTTGGCGATCGCGTCCTCGACGGCGACATCGCCGCGAGCGTCCCCGAGGTAGTCCCGGACGACCAGGCCGAGGTCGTCGGACAGGCCCCCGGTGAGCTCCTCGAGCTGGAGGCTGAGCAGCCGGCCGTCGGTGCCGAGCTGGACGACGTAGTCCTCGATCTCGTCCTTGATGCGGCGCACCATCTCCAGGCGCTGCAGGACGTTGGCGACGTCGCGGACGGTGACCAGGTCCTCGATCTCCAGTGCGGACAGGGTGCCGGTGACCTCGTCGAGGCGGGACTTGTAGCGCTCGAGGGTCTGCAGCGCCTGGTTGGCCCGGGACAGGATCGCGCTGGAGTCCTCCAGGACGACCCGACGACCGGCGACGTACAGCGCGACGATCCGCATCGACTGGCTCACCGAGACCACGGGCAGGCCGGTCTGCTTGGCCACGCGCTCGGCGGTGCGGTGCCGCGTGCCGGACTCGCTGGTCTCGATCGACGGGTCGGGCACGAGCTGCGCGGCGGCGCGCAGGATGCGGGTGGCCTCCCGGTCGGTGACGATGGCCCCGTCCATCTTGGCCAGCTCGCGCAGCCGGGTGGCCGAGAACGTCACGTCGAGCCGGAAGCCGCCCGTGGTGAGCTGGTCGACGATCCGGTCGGTGCCCAGGACGATCAGGGCGCCGGTGCGCCCGCGCAGGATCCGCTCCAGGCCGTCGCGCAGCTCGGTGCCGGGGGCCACGGCGGCCAGGGTGGCGCGCAGGAGCTCGTCCTGCGGCAGGGGGTGCGCCACCGGACCTCCTCTCCCTGGTCGGCGGACGGAGTCCTGGCGGGCGTCGTCGAGCGTCGTGGGGCCACGGCGGGGCCCGACGGCGCCGGCCCGAGTCTATCCGGGGGGCGCCGGCGAGGCCGGTGCGATCGCTGCGTGGCGCGCGGGCCGGTGCGGTGCCCGGCCGGTGCCGGTATGCCGGTGCCGGTATGCCGGTATGCCGGTATGCCGGTGGGCCGGGGCTGTGGGTGGGCCCGCCTAGGGTGTCGGCCATGGCGACGAGGGTGTCCACCCGGTCCGCGGGGTTCCGGTGCGCGGAGTGCGGGTGGTCGGCGGTGAAGTGGGTGGGCCGGTGCGGGGAGTGCCAGGCCTGGGGCAGCGTCACGGAGGTCGGCGCCGTGTCGGCGCGGACCTCGGCGGCCCGGGTGGTCGAGCGGCCGGCCGTGCCGATCGGTGAGGTGGACGTCCGGCGGGCCGAGGCGTGCAGCACCGGGGTCGCCGAGTTCGACCGGGTGCTGGGGGGCGGCATCGTGCCCGGCGGCGTGGTCCTGGTGGCCGGCGAGCCGGGGATCGGCAAGTCCACGCTCCTCCTCGACGTGGCCGCCCGGGCCGCGCGCTCCGGGGTGGGCGGGGCCGAGCGCCGGGTGCTCTACGTCACCGGCGAGGAGTCCACGGCGCAGGTGCGGTCCCGCGCGGAGCGCATCGAGGCCATGGCACGCACGCTCTACCTCGCGGCGGAGACCGACCTGTCCACCGTGCTGGGGCAGGTCGAGCGGCTCTCCCCGGAGCTCCTCGTCGTCGACTCGGTGCAGACGCTCTCGAGCGGGGAGGTCGAGGGGTCCGCCGGCAACGTCACCCAGGTCCGGGAGGTCGCGGCGTCGCTCATCGCCGTGGCCAAGGCCCGCGGCATGGCCGTGCTGCTGGTCGGGCACGTCACCAAGGACGGCTCGATCGCCGGGCCCCGGGTGCTGGAGCACCTCGTCGACGTGGTCGTGCAGTTCGAGGGCGACCGGCACTCGCGGCTGCGGCTGGTGCGGGCGGTGAAGAACCGCTACGGCCCCACCGACGAGGTCGGGTGCTTCGACCTCTCCGACGTGGGGATCGTCGGCCTCTCCGACCCGAGCGCGCTCTTCCTCTCGCACCGGACGGCGACGGTCCCGGGCACCTGCGTCACCGTGACCCTCGAGGGCCGGCGGCCGCTCGTCACGGAGGTGCAGGCCCTGGTGGCGACGTCCAGCCTGCCGTCCCCCCGCCGGGCGACCAGCGGCCTGGACGCCGCACGGGTCGCCATGATCCTGGCCGTGCTGGACCGGCGAGCCGGGGCGCCGGTCGGCGGCAAGGACGCCTACCTGTCGACGGTGGGCGGGGTGCGGCTCGGTGAGCCGGCGGCCGATCTCAGCATCGCGCTCGCGCTCGCGAGCGCGATCACCGACCGGCCGGTGCGACCGGGCACCATCGCCTTCGGGGAGGTCGGTCTCGCCGGCGAGGTGCGGCCCGTGACCGGGGCCCACCGCCGGCTGGCCGAGGTCTCCCGGCTCGGCTTCACCGCCGCGGTCGTCCCACCCGGTGTGCTCGGAGCCGGCCCGGTGCCGGACGACCTGCGGGTCCAGGAGGCGGCGACCGTGCTGGAGGCCGTCACCGGGGCGCTGCTCCCGGCCTGAGCCACGGGCCCGGGTCGCTGCGCTCGGTCCGCCGGGTCATGAGGCAGAGCCGCGGCGACCCACCCCGAGGTCGACCTCGGCCGTGGTGGCCGTCCCCGCGGTGCGGCCCGGGGCCTGGTGGTAGTGCCAGTAGAGGTTGGTGTGGGCGATGACGAGCTCTGGAGGCGGCGCGCCGAACGCCGTGGAGTCCTCGGTGGTGTGCGCGTCGCTGACCAGCGTCGCGTCATAGCCGCGTACGACCGCTCCATGGAGGGTCGAGCGGATGCACTGGTCGGTCTGCGCCCCGGCGATGACGAGCCGCCCCACGGCGCGGTCGGCGAGAACCGACTCGAGGTCGGTGTCCTCGAAGGCGTCGCCGTACTCCTTGTCGACCAGCGGCTCGGACTCCTCCCGAACGAGCTCGGGCACGTAGCGCCACGCCTCGCTCCCCCGCGGGTGGTCACCGCCGTGATCCGCCACCCACACGACGTCCACCCCCTCGCCACGCGCCCTGTCCACGAGCGTGGCGATGTTCGCGATCACGGCGTCGCGTTCGTGAGCGGCGGCGACCACGGCGTTCTGGACGTCGACGACGAACAGGGCGGTGTGTGGGCGACCGGTCAGGGTGGTCATCGGGGCTCCTCGCGTGATGAGAGGACACGATAGACGCGCTCCCCCGTCGACGGGGCGTGCCGACCGACGACGAAGGGCGCCGCCCCCCGCGTGGGGAGCGGCGCCTCGTCCAGCCGTCGTGCCGCCGAGGCGGCGGTCGCGGAGCGCGTGCCGCCGAGGCGGGGGTCGCGGAGCGCGTGCCGCCGAGGCGACGGTCGCGGAGCGCGTCAGCCGGCGACGACCTCGAGGGTCATCGTGGCCTGCACCTCCGGGTGCAGCCGGACCAGCGCCCGGTGCGACCCGACGGTCTTGATCGGCGTCGGGATCTCGATGGTCCGCTTGTCCAGGCTCGGGCCACCGGCGGCCGAGACGGCCGAGGCGACGTCCGCTGAGGAGACCGCTCCGAAGAGGCGGCCCTCCTTGCCGGCGTGCGCGGTGACCGCGACCGGGTTGGACTCGAGGTTGCCCTTGATCGACTTCGCCTCCTCGAGCGACTTCACCGCGCGGACCTCACGGCCCTTGGCGATGGCGTCGACCTGCTTCTGCCCGCCCTTGGTCCACGCCGTCGCGAGGCCGCGGCGGAAGAGGAAGTTGCGGGCGTAGCCGTCCTTGACGTCGACGACGTCTCCGGCGGCGCCGAGGCCGGTGACCTCGTGGGTGAGGATGACCTTCATGTCAGCTCCTTACGCTGCGGGATCGCGGTCTCAGCGGGACGAGCTGGAGTAGGGCAGCAGCGCCATCTCCCGCGCGTTCTTGACGGCGTTGGCGATGAGTCGCTGCTCCTGCACCGTGACGCCGGTCACCCGCCGCGCGCGGATCTTGCCGCGGTCGGAGATGAACTTCCGCAGCAGCGCGGTGTCCTTGTAGTCGATGTTGTCGACCTTCCCCGCCTTCAGCGGGTTGGCCTTCTTCTTGGGCTTGCGTATGGCGGGCTTGGCCATCGTGGTGCTCTCCTTTGTGGACGAGCCCTGGTCTCCCAGGGATGGTGTCGTGCGACCCGGTCACCCGGGCGGTGTGGGGACTCCTCCCCGCGTGCCGTGTCGTGCGTTTCGTGCGTCGGTGTCGACACCCTGCGGTGCCGTCGGCGATTGTGGTCAGAAGGGCGGCTCGTCGTAGGCCGGGGCGTTGCCCCAGCCCCCCTGACCGGCTTGACCACCCTGGCCACCCTGGCCACCGCCCGGTGCGGACTGGCCACCCTGGCCACCCTGACCGGCGCCGGCGGGCGAGCCGTAGCCCCCGCCGCCCTGCTGACCACCCTGCTGACCGCCCGAGCCGCCCTGCTGACCGCCCGAGCCGCCCTGCTGGCCGCCCGAGCCGCCCTGCGGCGCACTGCCGCCGGTCGCCCACGGGTCCTCCTGCTGGCCGCCGCCGAAGCCACCGGAGCCGCCCGAGCCGCCGAAGCCGCCCGAGCCGCCGCCGCGCTGGGTCTTGTTGACCTTGGCGGTGGCGTAGCGGAGCGAGGGGCCCACCTCGTCGACGTCGAGCTCGACGACGGTGCGCTTCTCGCCCTCCTTGGTCTCGTACGAGCGGCTCTTCAGCCGGCCGGTGACGATGACGCGGGCACCGCGCTGGAGCGACTCGGCGACGTTCTCCGCCGCGTCGCGCCAGATGGCGCAGCGCATGAACAGGGTCTCGCCGTCCTTCCACTCGTTCGACTGGCGGTCGAACATGCGGGGGGTCGAGGCCACGGTGAAGTTCGTGACCGCGGCACCGGACGGCGTGAAGCGCAGCTCCGGGTCACCGGTCAGGTTGCCGATGATGGTGAGGACGGTGTCGCCTGCCATGGAGGTCCCTTCGACGTCGTGCGGCAGCGGGAGGTGGGAGAGGTGGTGCGGAGGTGGCTCAGGCGCCGGGGCGCAGGAGCTTGGTGCGCATGACCGACTCGTTGAGGCCGAGCTGGCGGTCGAGCTCCTTGGCGGTGGCCGGCTCGGAGGTGAAGTTGACGACGGCGTAGATGCCCTCGGCCTTCTTCTTGATCTCGTAGGCCAGCCGACGGCGACCCCAGAGGTCGACCTTGTCGACGGTCCCGCCGTCCTTGGTGACGACCTTGAGAAACCGCTCCAGCGACGGCTGGACCGTCCGGTCGTCGAGCTCCGGGTCGAGGATGACCATGAGTTCGTACTGACGCATGCGTAAACCCGCCTCCTTCGGTCTGTGGCGGTCACGGTCCTTCCGTGACAGGAGGGTATGCATCGGTGCCGACAACCCCGCGGAGTTCTCCACAGGGCAGGGGCAACCACGACAGGCTACCGCCCGGTGCCCTCCGCTCCCAATCGCGACGGACGACGCACGGCTCGGGCCCACCGGGCCCGTGGCCCGCCTACGCGTGGGGAACAGGGGGCAGGCTCCGGCCCGTCGCCGGCACCTCGCCCGCGAAGCGGTCCTCGGCCGTGGCGGCCCGCCACGCGCACCGAGCCAGCCACCCGACCGCGGCCAGGCGGACGAGGAGGGCGACGGCATACCAGCCGGGGGGCAGGGCCCGGTCGGCGGCGCCCAGGCCGCCGACGTAGAGCCAGACCGCCACGAAGTGCACCGCCTCGGCGCCCGCCCAGCCCAGGTGGTCGCGCCACCGCAGCCCGCTCACCGCGACCAGCGGCACCAGCCACAGGGACGCCTGGACGGGGAACGAGGACCCGGTGACCAGGACCACCGCCAGCGCCACGAGCACGACCGGCCCGACCGGCGGCACCCGCGGCGCCCCGAGCGCGAGCACCGCGGCCAGCCCCAGGGCGAGCGCCCAGCCGCCGACGGCCAGGCCGGTCACCACGGCACCGGGGAGGGGGTGCCCGGCCAGCGTCGGGAGGTACCAGGGCGACCCGAGCCCGGCCGCCCCGCCCCACCAGGTCGACCACGCCTGCGTCAGCGTGCCCGGCGCCGCCACGAGGAACGGTGCCGCGACCACCGCCGCCGCGAGCACCGCCCCCAGCAGCAGCGGGGCCAGGTCCCGCTCACGGCGCGCCCGCACCGCGTGCAGGGCCAGGACGGCCACGACGAGCAGCGGATGGGTGCGCGTCATGACGCCGAGCCCGAGCAGGGCGCCGGCGAGGGCCGGCCGGCGGCGCGACCACGCCCAGATCCCGCCGGTCGCCAGGGCGACGCCGAGCACGTCGGGTGAGAGCAGCACCCCGAGCGCGACCACCGGCGACAGCACGACCTGCAGCGGGTCGGGGGAGTGGCCGCGCGTGGTGGCGACGAGCAGCGCGGTCAGGGCGACCGCGGCGGCTGCCAGGACCGCCCACGCCACGAGGTACCACCGCTGGGTCGCCAGCAGGTCACCGCCGGGGACCACCGCGGCGACCAGCGTCATGACCGACCCGGACAGCACCGGTTGGTCCAGGGTCACCTCCCCCGCGAGGTATGCCGGCAGCCCGCGTCCCAGCCCGGCCGTCTGGACCGAGGTGACCAGGTCGGAGTAGCACGCCCGCCAGAGGGGGGCGCTGCCGCCCCAGCCCTCCTGCAGGCAGTGGCGCTGGCGGAGGACGGCGAAGCCGACCGGCACGGCCGCGAGCAGCGCGAGCACCGCGAGCACGGCGCCCGGGCGGGGCGGCACGGCCCGGCGGCCGCGGGGCCCGCCGAGCACCGGCAGCACGGACGCGGGGAGGCCGGCGCCGGGCTGGTCAGCCACTCGGGGAGGAGGTGGCCCGGTTCGGGGTGGCCGTCTGCCCCGGCGGGGTGGGCGGCCGGCCGCTCGGCGCCGGCGGGGTCCGGGTCGGCGTCGGGGGCGCGGTGGCGGTGGGCGTCGGCTCCGCGGTCGGGGTGGGCGCCGGCTCCGTGGAGGTCGGAGGACGTGGGGTCGGACGGCTCGTCTGCGGGCGGGTCGGCGCGACGGGCGCCGTGCCGCGGGGCCGCGCCCCCGCGTTGACGTAGGCCGGCTGCGGGAAGTCCCGCTCGTCGACGCCCTCGAGCGCGACCTCCATGTAGTCGGTCCAGATCCGCACCGGATAGCTGCCGCCGGTGACCTCGATGCCGCCCACGTCGTCCATCCGGTTCTCCGGGGTGAGCGAGCCGTCCCCCTTGTACATCCCGACCGCGGTGGCCAGCTGCGGGACGTAGCCGTCGAACCACGCCGCGTAGTTGTCCGAGGTGGTCCCGGTCTTGCCGGCGGCCGGGCGCCCGAGGTTGTTGCCGGCATACGACCCGCTGCCGCGCTCGACGACCGCCTCCAGGCAGTAGGTGACGTCGCGCACGAGGTCGGCGTCGAGGACCCGGGTGACCTTCTTGTCGACGGTGTAGTCGAAGGCGCCGTCGGCGCTGGTGACGGTCCGCACGAAGTACGGCCTGGCCTTGCGGCCGCCGGCGGCGAGCGTGGCGTAGGCGTTGGCCATGTCCAGCACCTTGACGTTGTCGGTGCCGAAGACGTTGGCGTAGTTGGCGGTGAGCTTCGTGGTGACACCGGCGGCCTGGGCCGCGGCCACCGTCCGCTTCGGGGTGCCCACGATGTTGATTCGCGCGTAGATGGTGTTGACCGAGTTGGCGGTGGCCCGGCGGACGTCCAGGACGCCGTAGGAGGAGTTGCCGAAGTTCTCCACGCGGCCGGCCCGCTCGGCCGCGCTCGCGCCCCCCGAGTCGGCGAACTGCTCGAAGAACTGCGGGCTGCGCCCGGAGAAATTGTTGCGGATGCTGAGGTCCCCGCTCTGCAGCGCGCCGATCAGGCTGAACACCTTGAAGGTCGAGCCGGCCTGCATCGAGGCGTCCGTGGCGGTGTTGAACTGGTTCGTGGCGTAGTCCGCGCCGCCGTAGAGCGCGACGACGGCCCCGTCGCCCGGCGTGATGGAGGCCAGCCCGACGTTGAGGTCCTTCTCGCCCTCCGGCATCCGGTCCTTGACGGCCTCGACGGCGGCCGCCTGGCGCTTCCTGTCGATGGTCGTGACGATCCGCAGGCCGCCCCGGTCGATGTCGGTGTCGCTGAGGCCCACGGTGTCGCGCAGCTCGGTCTTGACCAGCTCGGTGAGGTAGCCGGTGGTCCCGCCCGAGCGCCGCGGGGTGTACTTCCTGACCTCGGGGAACGTGGCGGCGGCGCGGTCCTGAGCCGAGAGCCACCCCTCGCTGACCATGCCGTCGAGCACGTAGTTCCACCGGGCCTCGGCGTTGGTCCGCTGCTCCGTGCCCAGGCCGGGGTCGTAGAGGGAGGGCGCGCGGATCACCGAGGCGAGCAGGGCCCCCTCCGGGACGGTGAGCCGGGAGACGTCCTTGCCGAAGTACGCCCGTGAGGCCGTCTGGATGCCGTAGGCGCCGCGCCCGAAGTAGATGGTGTTCAGGTAGTTCTCGAGGATCTGGTCCTTGCTCTGCTGCTGGTCGATCTTGACGGCGATGAAGACCTCGCGCGCCTTGCGGGAGATCGTCTGGTCCTGGGTGAGGAAGTAGTTCTTGACGTACTGCTGGGTGATCGTGGACCCACCTTGGGTCGGCCCCCCCTGGATCGCGACAACAACTGCCCGGGCGATGCCCGAGGGCGAGACGCCGTTGTTCTGGTAGAACGTGCGGTCCTCAGCGGCCAGCAGCGCGCGCTGGACGTGCAGCGGGATCTTGGTCAGCAGTATCGACTCGCGGTTGACCTCGCTGATCCGGTCCATCTCTGTCTTGCCGTCGGAGTAGTAGACGATCGACGCTTGGGCGTTGGCCAGCTGGTTCGGCTGGGGGACATCGGTTTTGGCGTAGGCAACGGCAAAAGCCGCGACACCAAGCAGGAAGAACCCGAGCAGCCCCAGCAGGATCCACTTCCAGGAGAAGAACCGGCGCCAGCCCCTGCGGGGTTGCTTGCGCTTCGCTCTGGCCATGCTGGCGCTTCGGCTGGCGCTCCTGCTGGCGCGGGTGGGCGGGATGCTCACTGGTCTTCTCTCGTCGGCGACATTCGTGCGCTGCCCTTGGGGCATTGCCCTCCAGTATGACGATGCCCGGGCCGGGTGCCGTGCGGCCAGTCCAGCGCCAACCCT
>DASQFD010000138.1:0-3903 GCA_035633255.1 Dermatophilaceae bacterium | reverse complement strand
CCCGCGCCCTCCAGCTGCTCGCCGAGGAGCTGAACCACACCCCGGCCCGCATCCCGGGCGACCCCCGCACCATCACCTACCAGGTCACACCGGCCTAAATCTCAACAGTCAGCCCGGCACTACTTCCGGAGGTCTGAGGCTGCAGTCCCGACCGTTGAAGATGCGCGGGTAGCCCGCCACCGTGACGCGCGCGTTCGGGGCCTTGGTCCGGATCGCGGAGTAGAGGGTCGCGAGCCGCGCCGGGAGCGTGCCGCTGACGACGGACTGGGCGCGGTCGACGGCGGCGTTGCAGTTGCTGGTCCAGCTCGGGAGGGCGCACTCGGTCAGGACCGACGCGAACCCGGCGTCGTTGCCCCCGACGGTCAATGACACGTAGGACGTCGTCGCGTCCACGGCCGGCAGCTGGAGGCTCGTGACGTCGGCGACGGTCGCCCCCGAGCACGCCCGGAAGTTCAGCGCATAGCCCTTCGCGGCGCCGATGAGCGAGGGGTAGGCGTACACGGACCGCTGGCAGGAGGTCCCGTCCGCGAGGTAGCTGCGGGTCCCCGTCCCGGAGGAGTAGCTGTCCCCGAGGGCGACGTATGCCGGGGCGGCCGCTGCGGCGGACGGCGCAGCCAGGGCGGCGACCGCCACGGCTGCCATCGCCGCACCCAGGACGGACACCGCTTCGCGGCGTGGACGGTGGCTCGCTCCCATGGCGTCTTCGCCTCCCTACCCGGCCGTGCACCGCCGGGTAGCGCGACTCTAGGGTCCGTCCCGCGCGCGCGCACCCCGGCGGGCGGTCCGGCAGGGCCGAGGCGGCTCCGAGGTTCCCCAGACCTGGTGGTATGCCGGGCCCCCGGCAGCGGGGCCCGGCCGCCGGTGGCGGCCGGGCCCCGTCACGACATGTCACGTCACGTCAGGACGGGTCACGTCAGGCGGTGGTCACCTCACGAGGCGTCGGGCCGTGCCAGGTCGAACCGGTCGAGGTTCATGACCTTGTCCCACGCGGCGACGAAGTCACGAACGAAGCGCTCGCCCGCGTCCTGGCTGGCGTAGACCTCGGCGAGCGCCCGCAGCTGGGAGTTGGACCCGAAGACGAGGTCGACCGCGGTGGCGGTCCACCGCACCTCGCCGGTGGACCGGTCGCGCCCGTCGTAGACGTTCTCCGTGGCCGCCGACGGCTTCCACTCCGTGCCCATGTCGAGCAGGGAGGCGAAGAAGTCGTTGGTCAGCGTGCCGGGCCGCTCGGTGAGGATGCCGAGCCGCGAGCCGCCGTGGTTGGCACCGAGCGCCCGCATCCCCCCGACCAGCACCGTCATCTCCGGCGCCGTCAGCGAGAGCAGGTTCGCCCGGTCGAGCAGCAGCGTCTCGGGAGGCAGCTTCTCCCCCACCTGCAGGTAGTTGCGGAAGCCGTCGGCCTTGGGCTCGAGCACCGAGAAGGACTCGACGTCGGTGAGCTCCTGCGACGCGTCGGTGCGGCCGGGGGCGAAGGGCACCGTGACGGCATACCCGGCGTCCCTGGCGGCCTTCTCCACCGCCGCGCACCCACCGAGGACGACGAGGTCGGCCAGCGAGACCGTCGCGCCGTCGGGGCGGGAGGCGTCGAAGTCGGCCTGGACCCGCTCCAGGGTGGCGAGCACGGTCGCGAGGTCGGCCGGGTCGTTGGACTCCCAGCTGCGCTGCGGCTCCAGGCGGATCCGCGCGCCGTTGGCCCCGCCGCGCTTGTCCGTGGCGCGGAAGCTCGCGGCGGCCGCCCACGCGGTGTTGACCAGCTGCGCCACGGTCAGGCCGGAGCCGAGGATCGTCTCCTTGAGGGCGGCGACGTCCGCCTCCCCGACCAGCGGGTGGCCCGCGGGCGGCACCGGGTCCTGCCAGAGCTGCGGCTCCGGCACCCAGGGGCCGAGGTAGCGGGACACCGGACCCATGTCACGGTGCAGCAGCTTGTACCAGGCGCGGGCGAAGGCGTCCGCGAGCTGGTCGGGGTTCGCCATGAACCGCCGGGAGATCGGCTCGTAGATCGGGTCGACGCGCAGCGCCAGGTCGGCCGTGGTCATCATCGGCGCGTGCCGGATGTCCGGGTCCTGCGCGTCCGGCACCGTGTCGGCCCCGGCACCGCCCGCGGGCTTCCACTGCTTGGCGCCGGCCGGGCTGTCGGTGAGCTCCCAGTCGTAGCGGAACATCGTCTCGAAGTAGGAGTCGTCCCAGGTGATCGGGGTCGGCGTCCACGCACCCTCGAGACCGGCCGTGATGGCGTCCCTGCCCTTGCCGCTGCCGAAGGAGGACTTCCAGCCCAGGCTCTGGTGCTCGACCGGGCAGCCCTCCGGCTCCGGGCCCACCAGGGTGGCGTCGCCGGCGCCGTGGCACTTGCCGAAGGTGTGGCCGCCGGCGATGAGCGCCACCGTCTCCTCGTCGTTCATCGCCATCCGGCCGAAGGTGTCCCGGATGTCCCGGGCCGACTGCAGCGGGTCCGGGTTGCCGTTGGGGCCCTCCGGGTTGACGTAGATCAGGCCCATCTGGACGGCGCCGAACGGGCCGGTCAGCTCCCGCTCCTCGCTGTATCGCTCGTCACCGAGCCAGGTGTCCTCCGGCCCCCAGAAGATCTCCTCCGGCTCCCAGACGTCCTCGCGGCCGAAGCCGAAGCCGAAGGTCTCGAAGCCCATGGACTCCAGCGCGACGTTGCCGGCGAGGACGAGCAGGTCGGCCCACGAGACCGCCTGGCCGTACTTCTGCTTGACCGGCCAGAGGAGCCGCCGCGCCTTGTCGAGGTTGGCGTTGTCCGGCCAGCTGTTGAGCGGGGCGAAGCGCTGGGCGCCGTCCCCGGCGCCGCCACGGCCGTCGGCGATCCGGTAGGTGCCGGCGGCGTGCCAGCTCATCCTGATGAAGAGCGGGCCGTAGTGGCCGTAGTCGGCCGGCCACCACTCCTGAGAGTCGGTCATGACGGTGAGCAGGTCCGCCTTGAGCGCCTCCACGTCGAGGCGCTGGAAGGCCTCGGCGTAGCTGAAGTCCGCGCCGAGCGGGCTGTTCCTCGGGGAGTGCTGCCCGAGGACCTGGAGGTCGGGCTGGTTGGGCCACCAGTCCTTGTTGGTCCGGGGCCGGCTGGGGGCCGGGGTCGGGGACGGGATTACCGGGTTCTCGCTCTCGCTGCCGTGCTCGGACACGTCGGTCCCTCCTTCGTCGGTGGTGCTGGCTTCCTCGGTATGCCGTGGGTCAGGGTTCGGACGGGCGGGCGCACCGTGGGCAGACGCCCCAGTAGACGACCTCGGCCTCGTCGATGACGTAGCCGTGGTGCTCCGACGCCGTCAGGCAGGGGGTGTCCAGGACCGCACAGTCGACGTCCGCGATCGCCCCGCACGACCGGCACACGACGTGGTGGTGGTTGTCGCCGACCCGCGCCTCGTAGCGGGCGGTCGAGCCAGCGGGCTGGATGCGGCGCACCAGGCCGGTGTCGGTGAGGGCGCGGAGCACGTCGTAGACGGCCTGGTGCGAGACCGCGGGAAGCTCGCCGCGCACGGCACGCAGCACCGAGTCGGTGTCGGCGTGCGGGTGGGCGTGCACGGCGGCGAGCACCGCCAGGCGCGGGCGGGTGACGCGGAGCGGCACGCCGCGCAACATTCCCTCCAACTCCGGTGTCGTCGGCACGCTGCGATTATCGCGGTAGTTCTTGACTGGATCAAGAGATGGGACGCTCCGAGTCGAGCCCCGTCGTCGACGCGGCTGCGCCGGTGCGGCCGCTCGCCCTCGTGCCGCGAGTCCGACATGCGATCTCGTGCCAACGCACCCGCGTCACTGCGGCTCCCTTCTGTTGTCAAGGGGCCGGGATCGGCTCTTTGGAGTGTGCGCCGGCGCTTGTCGCCGTCAAGGTCGTTCGTCCGGTGGGGCGCTCCACCTTGACGGCTCTGGCGCGTCGGCGCGTGGGGCGGG
>DASQFD010000137.1:0-46023 GCA_035633255.1 Dermatophilaceae bacterium | reverse complement strand
GAGGTAGAGCGTCTGGTAGACGAACGCCCACAGGTAGGCCACGGCATACGTCGTGTTCGCCGCCAGTCGCGAGCGCACGAGGTAGCCGAGCGGAAGGGCCAGCAGGATGGTGACGATGGCGATCATCGGAGGCGCCTCAGTCCGTCACCGACGCGGGCCGGCGCACCGGCGAGAACATCAGCACGACGGCCGCCAGGGTGAGCAGCACCGAGAGGGCGACAGCGATCTTCAGCGGAGCGGGCACGTCGACGAAGAAGGCCGGCACGGCGGTCAGCGCCGCGACGATCAGCGCGCCGGCGGCCACGCGCAGCGCGGTGCGGCTGCCCGAGCGCCATGCGAGGACGACGGCGACGATCCCGACGACGCCCAGGACGGTGTCGGCCCAGAGCACGACCAAGGGGGGGCCCGGTCCCCCCTCGGGAGGTCCGGGGCCCAGGAGGCTGAAGGCGCTGCTGAGGCTGATCAGGCCAGCGAGGACGAGTCCGACGCGGTGCCGGCGCGACGTGCGGGTGGCCGACGTGCTCGTCATGGTGGTCATGGTGGTCCCTTCGTGGTGGGGCTGACGAGGGCAACGCTCCACCGCGGTCCACCGCGGGCACAGGGACCGACTGCCCGTACCGGTTCCTGCCGGCACCCGGCCGGGTGGGCAGGAGTTCCCGGGTGTGGACCACCGACGTGCCCCCATCATGGGGGAGTGACCGGGCTGCGGATCGTCGTCGTCGACGACCATCCGGTGGTGCGCGGCGGCCTGCGTGCCCTCATCGACACGCTCGCGGGGCTCGAGGTCGTCGGGGAGACCGAGGACGGTGAGTCCGCGGTCCGCGAGGTGCAGCTGCTGCGCCCCGACGTCGTCCTCATGGACGTGCGTATGCCGGGCGGGGACGGCATCGAGGCCACCCGCCGGATCCGGGCTAACGTGCCCGAGGCGAAGGTGCTCGTGCTGACGATGCACGACGACGACTCGACGGTGTTCACCGCGATGCAGGCCGGAGCCAGCGGCTACCTGCTCAAGGGCGCCAGCCAGGACGAGATCGTCGGCGCGGTGCACGGGGTGGTGGCGGGGCAGCTCGTCTTCGGACCCGGGGTCGCGAGCCGGGTGCTGGCGTACTTCTCCGTGGGCCCGCCGCAGGGCGCCCCGAGGGAGCCACCGTTCCCGCAGCTGACCCCGCGCGAGCGCGAGGTGCTCGACCTGCTGGCGTCGGGCAAGCGCACCGCCGCGATCGGCGAGGCGCTGTTCCTCTCCCCGAAGACGGTGAGCAACCACCTCACGAGCATCTTCGCCAAGCTCGAGGTCGCCGACCGGGCCGCCGCGATGATCCGGGCGCGGGAGCAGGGCCTGGGGCAGCCGCGGTGATGCCGACGCCGGCCCTGCTCGCCCTCGCCGTGATGGGCCTGAGCTGGCTCGCCAGCGCGGTGGCGATGGCTCTGGCCGGGCGGGCGACGGTGCCCTCGGTCGCCCTCACGGTCGCCGGCGCGGCGACGGTGGGGGCGACCCTGGCCGACGCGACAGGACACGCGGACACCGCCGAGGTCCTGCTCGTGCTCGCGTGGGCGCTGGCCCTCCCGCTGGCGGTCACGGCATACCCACGGCTGGTGTGGCGACACCCGGTGGACTTCGTCGCCCTGACGACGGTGGTCGGTGCCGGCGGCCTCGCGGTGGCCCAGCCCCACCGCGAGGAGGTGATCACCGCCACGGGAGTGGTGCTCGGCTGCGTGCTCCTCGCCCACACGTGGTGGAAGCTGGAGCGCGGCGACGCCGCGAGCCGCCGGGCGCTCACCTGGCTGGCGGCCGTCACGGCCGGGGCCGGGCTCCTGGGGCTCTTCATCGACTTCCTGGCGCCGACCTTGCTGGGGGTGGTCGTCGCGGCGCTGGCCTTCGCCCTCGTCGGCCCGGCGATGCTGGTGGGCTCGGCGCGCCCCGACGTCGTCGACGTCCGGGTGGTCGTGGTGCAGCTGGTGGTCATCGCGACCGTGCTCCTGGCCTACGTCGCGCTCTTCACCGGGCTGGCCGCGCTGCTGCAGGTCCTGCTCGGTCGGCGCGCGACGGTGGCGGAGCTGGCCGTGGCCGGCGCGGTGTGCGCGCTCGCCGTGCCGCTGCTGCAGACCGTCCTTCACGGTGTGGTCGACGAGCTGCTCTTCGGCGCGCGCTCCGATCCGCTCGAGGCGGCGACCCACGTCGCGGGCCGCTCGGCCGGGGAGCCGGTGCTGGCCCTGCGGGCGGTGCGCGAGGCGCTGGCCCTGCCGTATGCCGTGCTGCGCGTCGACGGCCGGACGGTCGCCTCCTCCGGGACGTCCGTCACCAGCACGCGGGTGGTGCCGCTCTCCCTCGGCGCGGGCTCCACCGGGGAGCTGGAGGTGGGCCTGCGCCCGGGTGACGCCGCCTTCTCCGGGGCCGACGAGCACGCGCTGGCGCTCGTGGCGTCCCTGGTGGCGCTCACCGCGCGGTCCTCGGCCCTCGCCTCCGCCCTGCAGGAGGCCCGGGAGCAGTCGGTGACCGCGATCGAGGAGGAGCGCCGCCGCCTGCGGCGCGACCTGCACGACGGGCTGGGACCTCGCCTGTCCGGGATCGCCTTCACCGCCGACGCGGCCCGCAACTCGGTGCGCACCGACCCATCCGGCACCGAGGACCTCCTCGGCCGGATCCGCGCCGAGACGACACGGGCCATCGAGGAGGTGCGGGGGATCGTCTACGCGATGCGCCCGCCCGCGCTCGACGAGCTGGGGCTGGTCCGAGCCATCCGCCAGCAGGCGCTCGGACTGCGGACCTCCGAGGGAGCGCCGCTCCGGGTGGACCTCACTGCGCCCGACGACCTGCCGGTGCTCACGGCGGCCGTGGAGGTGGCGGCGTACCGGATCGTGGTGGAGGCGCTGACCAACGCCGCGCGGCACAGCGGCAGCGACCGGGCCACGGTGCGGCTGGGTGTCGACACAAGGTTCCTCTGCGTCGAGGTGGTCGACGCGGGCGGCGATGGTGGCCAGCGCTGGCCCTCGGGGGTGGGACTGGTGAGCATGCGGGAGCGTGCGCAGGAGCTAGGTGGCGCGCTGGAGGCGGGCCCCACGCGAGCGGGGGGCCGGGTGGTCGGGCGGCTGCCCCTGGGTGCGGCCGGCCCGGGCGCTCCGTGACGGCCGGCGGGCGCGGTCAGGTGACGGGCGCGCCCGACGCGGCCGGCGTCGGCGCTGTGGGCCGCTGCCTGCCGGCGGGGGCCTTGGGCGCGTCCAGGGCACCGAGGGCAGGTCAGAGCAGGCCGTTGGTCATCGCGTATGCCGTCGCCCCGGTTCTCGACGGCTGGCCCAGCTTGGTGAGGATGTTGGCGACGTGGCGGTGGACGGTGTGCTCGCTGAGCACCAGGGTGGCGGCGATCTGGCAGTTGCTCAGGCCGGTGGCGACGAGCCGGAGCACCTCGGCCTCGCGGGGGGTGAGCGGGCCGGCCGGGCCCGCGTGGGGGCCGGCCGCACCTGCCTGGGGGCGGGCCGCCGCCTCGCCGGCCAGGGCGGCCGCCTCCTCGAGGAGGGCCGTGGCGCCGCTCTCCGCCAGCACCGGCGTCGCCGTCGCCACCTGCTCGGCAGCAGCCACGCGCTCCCCGCAGGCCAGCAGGGACGCGGCAAGCCGCAGTCGGCTCTCCGCCTCGTCGAGGCGCAGCCCGGAGTCGTGGAACCGTCGCACCGCCTGCCGCCACAGGTCAGCGGCCTCGTCCTGACGGGAGACGCTCGCGGCGGCGAGCGTCGCGGCGGCGACCGTCGCGAGCCCCCAAAGGGGGTCGGTGTCGACACGCGCGGCGACCCGGTGCAGCTCCGCGGCTGCCGCGTCGGCGGCTGCCCCGTCGCCCGCGGCGTGGGCGGTGACCACGGCGGGAAGCAGGATCCGAGCGCGGGCCAGCTGGTTCGCCACCGGGATGCTGCGGAGCAGGGCCCGAATCGCCGACCACGCCGCGGCGGGGTCGCCCTGGGCCAGACGGATCAGCGCCCGCCCGGCGACGGCCGTGGGGTGGAACTCCGCCTGTCTCAGCAGCTCGTCCGCCTCTGCCAGCCGCCCCTGCCGCCGCCGCAGCTCCCCGAGCTGGACGACTGCCTCGACCCTCGGCTGCCGGGTCGAGCCGGCGAAGCGGTCCAGCACGGACACGAGAGTGGACTCGGCCTCCACCCAGTCGCCCCGGGACACGAGGATCGAGGAGTGCTGGATGCGGCAGACGTGCAGCAGGGTGGTGAGCGACCGCCGCTCGCAGATGGCCTCCACCCGCTGGCACCACTCGTCGGCACGGCCCAGGTCGTGGGTCTCCTGACAGGCGATGATGAGCCAGCAGCAGATCTTCCCCATCCACATGAGGTCCTCGACGTCACCGCTGGTTGCGGCGGCCGCGGCCGTGTCCAGTCGCGACATGCCCTCACGAGCGTCACCCGCGCTCGTCATGGCAAGCCCGCTGAGGGCCATCCCGGCGAACTCCAGGTCCGCGAGCCCGAGCCGCCTCCCCAGGGCGCTGGCCCGCTCGCCGGCCGACCGGGCGGTCTCGACGTCGTGGTCGGCCGCCATCGCCAGCTCGGCCTCCCGCACCGCCAGCCACCCGTGCTCGGGGCCGGGCTCCAGCCCGGCGAGCAGGTCCCGCGCCCGTCCCCACCAGCCGCGGGCTATCGAGAGGCCCCGGCCGAAGAGCAGTGAGTCGTACGCCAGCGCGACGGCGGCGCCCGCCGCCGCCCGGTCCTCACCCCTTGACCGGTACCCGCGATACGCGTTCTCCCGGGCCTCGAGGCAGGGCCCACCGTCGTCCAGCCACCAGGCGGCCTGGGCGAGACCCTCGTATGCCGCAGGGTCCGGATGACGAGCCAGGTGCCCCTGGAAGTCGTCGAGCGCGCGCTGGAACGCTCCCGACCTCAGCGCCGCCTGCGCCTCCGCCAGGTCGACCCCCGCCCCCGTCATGACCCGAGCCTGCGCCGTCCGACCTCGAACCCGCAAGGGACGACCGTCCCCTGCGGGTTCGAGGTTCCCTCCGGTCAGGCGCCGGTCAGACACTGACTCCAGCGGCGAGGGCCTTGACGTCGGCGGTCGTGAGCGGGTTGCCGGCGATGCCCCAGTCGCCACTGCACACCTCCTCGACGACGCACCACGTCACCGGACGCAGGTTCTCGCCCTCGATCTCGACCATCACGTCGGTGAGCCGCCGGATGACCTCCTGCTTCTGCTCCGGGGTGAACACGTTCTCGATGACCTTCACCTGGATGAGCGGCATGGCTTTCCTCCCCTTTGTGGACAACCGAGGGTCGGATGTCCTGCGTCCATCGTCGGCTCGGCCCGGGCGTCACCACATCGACAGGACCGGCCATCTCGCCCGGCTCGGACCCTGGCCCGATCGGGCCAGCACACCCTCCGTCGGGGCCCGTCGCCATCACACCGCGACTCGACAGGGGCACGGCGGGCCGGTCCAGCGCGACCGGAATCGGCATACCGACGCCGGCGAGGCACGGGAAGGCCCGGTCGAGACCGTCGTTGGCCAAGACGCTCTCGTGTCAGGCCGGCACAGCGTGAAACGTCTCGGGCACCAGCTGGCATGTCGACGTCACTGGGCCTCGCAACTCGTACAGTCCCGGGCGTGGGGCGTCGAAGTCGAACACCCGGTAGAGACGAAACCGCTCCGGCTGCTCCTGGCTCGTCGCGACCTCGTTGCGCGAGATGAGCATCGGCCAGGCGATGCCGAAGCGGGTGGTGTTCACCTCTATCCACTTCTCGTCGCCGTCTGGAGAGAAGGAGAGGATGTCGAAGCCCAACCCGTCGCCCTGCGTCTCGCTGACGTGCTCGACCTTCGCGGCGAGCCGTGTGGCCCCGGCAGCACGGAGCCGCCTGCGCTCCAGGTCGACGATCGCCACCTCGCCGGCATGTCCGAGGCTCCGGTTGGCGGCGTCAAGCTGGACGTAGTCACGCTTGGCGGCGCGCCGATGACGTTGGTAGTCGTCGCTGAGCTCCACGTGCGGCGGATCCTTGAGGTCGAAGTCGACGTCGACGCGGGACTGCGCGATCCGGAGCGCCGCTTCCAAGGCGCTCTCCTCGAGGTCTGCCCGATCACCGATGTGCCTGAGCACCGCATCCCTGAGAGAGTCCTGGAACTTGGAGCGAGGTTGGTAGCCAAGGATGAACGGGTGGTGCATCTCCCTGAGGACGGCGGACACGTTGGCGAACTTGAACTCGACCGACCCCTTGGACCTGCCCGTGACTCGACGCACTTCGTCGTTGACCTTGGCTTTGACGTACGGCTCCTGCCGGAGCTCACGGTGCAGCATGTCGAAGTACGCCAGCACGACGACATCGTTCTCCCGGTCGCTCCAGTCAACACCGGTCACCACATCGTGAGGGTAGACGTGATGGACATCCACACGAAGATCCGGCACGAAGGCGCTGCGCCCATCGACAAGCCCCGGTCCCAGGACCGGAGTATGACTGGAGCGTGACGGCGCACGGCATACCGGCTTCTCCTCAGTTCGCCACGGAGTCCGAGCGTGAGGTGTGGGAGCGGCTGCTGACCCAGGGCTCGGAGGACTGGACGGTGCTGGCCAACGTCCGGCTCAGCGACGAGGGCAAGGACCACGAGGCCGACCTCATCGTCCTGATGCCGGACGTCGGCGTGCTCGTCGTGGAGGTCAAGGGCGGGAGCGTCCACATCGACGACCAGGGCCGCTGGTGGACGACCTCGGGCCAGCACACCCGGCAGATCCACCCGGTGGACCAGGCTAGGCGCACGAAGTACGCGCTGCGCGACTACGTCGAGTCGGACCCTCGCTGGCGCGACTCCAGTCGCACGCGCGTCCGCTTCGGCCACGCGGTGGTCACGCCCTACACCGACCTGCACGACGACTTCGCGACCCCCGACTGTCCGCGGTGGATGATCCACGGGCGCGGCGACCAGGCGGACCTGGCCGGTCGGCTCGGGGACATCGCGAGACAGCAGGAGTCCGGGCATCGAGCGCCCAGCGCCGACGACTGCGCGCTCGTCCTCGACATCCTGCAGGGGCGCTACCTGCCCCAACGCACGCTCCTCGCCGAGGCCGACGAGCGGGAGGGCCGTGCCGACCGGTTGACGGTCGAGCAGGCGACCATCCTCGGCGCGACCCGGCTCATCCACCGCATCGAGGTGCGTGGTGGGGCGGGGAGCGGCAAGACCGTGCTCGCGCTGACGCAGGCCAAGGACCTGCACCGCGGCCGCTCCGGTATGCCGGGTGGCCGGGTGGCGCTGCTGTGCTACTCCATGGGGCTGGCCAGCTGGTTCCAGCGCTACATGGCAGGGGTTGACCGGCGGCACCGACCCGACTTCGTGGGGCCGTTCGAGAAGCTGGCCAGCTACCTGGGGGTGACCGACTTCGGCTCGCGCGACGACTCCGACTTCTGGGAGAACCGCCTCCCGGCGCAGATGACCGAGCTGTCGCAGTCCCTCCCCGACGGCAGAAAGTTCGACGCGGTCGTCGTCGACGAGGCGCAGGACTTCGCCGACAACTGGTGGACGCCGATCATGCGGTGCCTGCGCGACGAGGAGCACGGCGGCCTCTACGTCTACGCCGACGAGAACCAGCGGGTCTTCGAGCGGTTCGGCCGCCCGCCGGTGCCGCTGGTGCCGCTCGTGCTCGACCACAACCTGCGCAACACGCGCCAGATCGCCGAGACGTTCGTCCCGCTGGCGCCCATGCGCATGTACGCGCGCGGAGGGGAGGGGCCGGAGGTCAGGTTCGTCGAGGCGTCCACGGAGGAGGCGATCGAGGTCGCCGACGACCAGGTCGACCCGCTGATCGAGGAGGGCTGGCGCCCAGAGGACGTCGCGCTGCTCACCACGGGCGCCCGTCACCCCGAGCAGGTGGCCCTGCAGGAGTCCGAGGGCCAGAAGGGCTACTGGCGGACCTTCTGGGACAGGGACTGCGTCTTCTACGGGCACGTCCTCGGGTGCAAGGGTCTGGAGCGCAAGGTGGTGGTGCTGTGCGTCAACGAGGACCGGCCGCGGCCCCGTGCCCGCGAGCGCCTCTACGTCGGGCTGTCCCGCGCGACGGACAAGCTCGTCGTCGTCGGGCCGGCAGCCGTGATCCGCGAGGTGGGCGGCCCTGAGGTCGCCAAGCGGCTCGGGCTCTCTCCGGCGTGACCCCCTCGGAGCACGCGGTCGGGTACCTCGTGTTGGCGGGCCGCCGAGCCTGCCAAGCCCGCCGAGCGGCGAGCGCGGCTGGAGCCGCACCAACCCTCGCCGGTGAGGCGCACCGCCTCGACGCCCATCCCAAGGCCGACCCGGGACACCGACGGGCTCAGCACCCCGCCGACACGGGGACGGGTCACCCATCGTCGGGGGCGGGGGCGGGGGCGGGGCGCGGGAAGGGGGAGACCTATCGGGCGGAGACGAGCGCGGTCTCGTCGACGCTGTCCTTGGCCCACCACAGGAACGACGCAGCATGCTGGGTGCCCGCGAAGCCCTCGCCGACCAGCTCGAGCAGCAGGTCGTTGGACCACGTCGCGAGCCGGCCGATCTGCATGGCGGTCTGGTCGACCTTGGGCAGGTGCAGGCCGTAGACCGCCTCGGTGACGTCGCGCTTGCCGGTGCCCTCGCCGCCGTAGGTGAGGATCGGCAGGAACCGGTCGGGCTCCATGATGCAGAGCACCTTGGTGAGCAGTGACTCCTTGAACCCCGGCATGCCGGTCCCGTCGGGGTCCTCGATCAGCGCGGTGAGGCGGTCCTCGACCGGGGTCGTGGCCGGGCCGCGCAGCAGGTACTCGACGGACCCGCGGGTGCGTGCGGCGGCGTCGTCCTCGCCGAGCCGCTTCCAGGCCCGGTTGAACACCGACATGTTGCCCGGGTGCGCGCCGGTGGGGTTGGTGGCGAACTCCTTGAGGTCCGCCGGGGTGCACGCCCGGAGACCCTCGGCCGAGAAGACCTGCCGGTAGCGGGCCCAGTGCGCGACCACCTCGGGTGCCGGCTCGGGGTTGGTCGTGAGGAACTGCGCCTTCAGCGATCCGATCCGAGCCGTCCGGGCGGGGTCGACCATCGCCGCCGTCGCGAACCGCCCCCTCGCCATCTCGAACGGGGAACGGGTGAACGCCGGCGCCGTGCTCGGCGTCTGCGGGGTCCAGGTGTGACCGCACTCACCGCAGCGCAGCACCCTCGAGCCGTCGGGCGCCCTGCCCTCGAGGTGGATGTCGTTGTCGGACAGGCAGCTGAGGCACGAGATGAGGGCCATGTCGCGATCCCTTCGAAGATGGTGGGTGTCGTGACGGCGTGATCTCCGGCGCGGCGGTCGAGTCCTTGCCACAAACATACCATCGGTAATTGTCACCGTGACCCTAAGATGACCGCGTGACGGGACCGGACAGCAGCCAGCGCGCACCCCTCCATGTCACCTGCGACCTCGTCCTCCTCGCCGTGCGCGCCGGGACGCTCAACGCCCTGCTCGTGCGGCGCCGCGAGGAGCCGTATGCCGGCCGGCTGGCTCTCCCGGGCGGCGTCGTCCAGGCGGACGAGGACCTGACGGACACGGCATACCGGGCGCTCGCCGAGCAGGCGGAGGTGCGGCGGAGCGACGTCATCCTCGAGCAGCTGGCGGCCTACGGCGCGCCCGACCGCGACCCCCGCTTCCGCGTGGTGAGCGTGGCCTGGCTCGCCCTCGGTGCCGACCTGCCCGAGCCGACCGCAGCGCCCACCACAGCGTCCATCCCCGCGCCCACCCCCGCGCCGACCCCCGTGCCCACCCCAGCGCCGGCCGCTGGACCGGCCGCTGCGCCGGACGCCCGACAGGCCCGGTGGGTGCCGGTCGTGGAGGCGCTCGGGTCGCGGGCCGGGCTCGCCTTCGACCACGCGCGGATCCTCGCCGACGGGGTGGAGCGGGCCCGCGCCACCCTGGAGGACACCGGGTGCGCCGCGGCCCTGTGCGGCGTGACCTTCACCGTCGCCGACCTGCACGCGGTGTACGAGGCGGTCTGGGGCGTGGCGCTCGACCGCGCCAACTTCCACCGCAAGGTCACCGGCGTCGAGGGCTTCCTCACCCCGACCGGGGAGCTGCGGGAGGGCGGCCGGGGGCGGCCCGCGCGGGTCTACCGCGGCGACCCCCGCGCGACCCTGTCCCCGCCCATCCTCCGCGGCGACCGATAGCGCTGCCGCGCCCGTTCTCGCGCTGTCCGCGCGCGGGTGACCCCGTGGCCAACCGCCGGTATGCCGGCCCGTGCGGCGATCCCGGCGCTGGCGCGCTGCTGTGGTCGACTGGACTCGTGAGCCCGAAGAGCCGTGGCCGTCCCAAGGGCCGGGGCCGGTCACCCGCCCGACCCAATCGCACCCCCCGCCCCGCCGACCCCGTGCAGGACGTCCTGCGTGACGCAGGCGGGCTCGCCACGGAGTCCCGGCTGGCGGCGCAGGCCGTCGCCAGCGCCTGGCTGGGGGAGGCGTGGTCGAAGCGCAGCCCGGGCCACCGCGGCGCCGAGGCCGCACTGGTCACCGCGCTGGTGGGTGTCGCGCGCCGCACCCGCAGGCCTACGGCATACCTGGCCCTGCATGCCCTGGCCACCATCCCGGGCGACTGGCGCGAGGAGGTGGCCGACGCGCTGGAGCGCGCGCCCGAGGCGGCGCCGGTGCCGGCCTGGGCGACCGACCCGCGAGCGGCCACGCCCGAGCTGCCGACCCGGGCCCGGCTCTGGTCCGACCCGTGGGGCTCGGAGCTCACCTACCTGCTCGACTACGAGGAGCCGGAGCCGCACCAGCTCCTCGTGCCCATCTCGACCGTGGGCGGCACCTACGTGCAGACGCTCGTGGTCGGGCACCGCGACGGCTGGCCGCCGGAGGGGTCCGTCGGCGAGCAGACCCTGCGCGGCGAGGTGGACCCGGCGGAGGCGCTCGCCGCGGTCGCCGACGCGATGTGGCACACCGACTTGGTGTGGCCGCCGCAGGACGACGTCGAGTACGTGCTGGCCCGCTCGCTGGTGCACTGGCGGGCCTCCGGCCGTCGCACCGAGCGCGACCGGGAGCCGCTGCCGGACACCGAGCGGCGGGCCCTGCTCGACGACTTCGCCGCCGCGCACGGCCCGGAACTCGGGCTCGATCCCGGCATCGTCGAGGTCGCGAGCGACACCTTCGTCGACTTCGGGGAGGGCTACCTGGTGGGCGGGGTGCTCGCGTGGAGCCCCGGCGAGGTGGAGCGGTTCCTCCTGCACTGGGTGACCCGCAAGGTGCTGCTGGACGACGAGGCGGCAACGGCGGTGCCGGACGTCCTGCGCGTCTGGGTCGCCTTCGCGCTCCGCCGGCAGGGCCTCGCCGAGGAGCACATCGCGCCGGTGGTCGCCGCCGTGGACGCGCTGCGGAGCGACTACGACGAGGCGCGTGCCCCCGGCAACCGAGGGCCGGCGGCCGAGCTGATGGCGCGCATGGTGGAGCAGGGCTTCGACCTGGACGACCCGGACGCTATTGCCGGTGCCGTCGCCGCGTACCACGCCGAGCAGAACGCGCGTCGGGTGCTGGACGGGCGGTGACCAACCGGGTCGGTGGTCTCGGCCGCGACCGGCTCTGCGCGGCATACGGTGCTGGCATGGACTTTCGTCATCTCGGCAACAGCGGACTCAAGATCTCGGAGATCACCTACGGCAACTGGATCACCCACGGCTCGCAGGTGGAGAACGACGCGGCCACCGCGTGCGTGCGCGCCGCGCTCGGCGCGGGCATCAGCAGCTTCGACACCGCGGACGCCTACGCCAACGGGGCCGCCGAGACGGTGCTCGGCGAGGCGCTGAAGGGGGAGCGGCGCGAGAGCCTGGAGATCTTCACCAAGGTCTACTGGCCGACCGGCCCGGCCGGCAAGAACGACACCGGCCTGTCCCGCAAGCACATCCTCGAGTCGATCGACGCCTCCCTCGCCCGCCTGCAGACCGACTACGTCGACCTCTACCAGGCGCACCGCTACGACACCGAGACCCCGCTCGAGGAGACGATGCAGGCCTTCGCCGACGTCGTGCGGCAGGGCAAGGCGCACTACATCGGCGTCAGCGAGTGGACCGCCGACCAGATCCGCGCCGGCCACGCGCTCGCGCAGGACCTCGGCATCTCGCTGGTCTCGAGCCAGCCGCAGTACTCCATGCTGTGGCGGGTCATCGAGGACCAGGTCGTGCCGACGTGCGCCGAGCTCGGCGTGAGCCAGATCGTGTGGAGCCCCATCGCGCAGGGCGTGCTGACCGGCAAGTACCTGCCGGGCGCAGCGCCGCCGGCCGGGTCGCGCGCCACCGACGAGAAGGGCGGCGCGGACTTCATCGCCCGGTTCCTCAACGACGACGTCCTCACCCGGGTGCAGGCGCTGAAGCCGGTCGCCGACGAGGCCGGGCTGTCGCTCGCGCAGCTCGCGGTCGCCTGGGTGCTCCAGAACGACAACGTCGCCGCGGCGATCATCGGCGCCTCGCGCCCCGAGCAGGTCGCGGAGAACGTTCGGGCCGCCGGGGTCACCCTCGAGCCGGAGCTGATGAAGCGGATCGACGAGGCCCTCGGCGACGTCGTGGAGCGGGACCCCGGCCTCACCGCCGCGAACGCGCCCAAGTCGCGGCCCGCCTGAACGCGGTCGGCCGTCGCCGGGCGGCGGTCCGCCGACGAGGACCGGGCGGTCCGCGAACGGCATGGAGTACGTCGCGGTCGGCGACGGCCCGAGGACCCTGCTGTCCATCCCGGCTGTCCATCCCGGGCGGCCCTCAGAGCATGCCGACGCGGGCACCCACGGCCTCGTAGGTGGCCCGTGCGCGTCGGTCGGCCGTCAGCAGGGTTGCGTCGTGGTGCCGGGCAGTCGCCGCGACGAGGCCGTCGTACGTCGCGCCGCCGCGGATCCCCGCCCGGGCCAGGTCCTGGACCAGCCGAAGGTGCCCGTCCGCGGGCAGCGTCAGAAGCGGCAGCCGCAGACCCGCAAGGGCCGCTCCCGAGTCCGCCGCCGAAAGCCGGTGCGGCGCCGGGAGACGGGTGAGGACGCTGAAGCACTCCACGACCACGTGAGCCGGCAGCGCCTGCACCCGCGTGCGAAGGGCCGCTCGGGCGACCTGGTGGCGAGGGTGCCACTGGAGCAGCGCGGCGATGAGCAGGCTGGTGTCGCAGGTCGCGACGGGGTTCGCCGCCGTCACCGGCGGGTGGCTTCGATGGTGTCGCGCACCAGCTCCTCGTCGAGCGCCGGAGGACGAGACCGAGGACGCACCAGCGGCAGCCCGTCGCCGCCGTCGACGACGACGTCCAGCGGGGCCACGTCGATCTCCAGGCGGCCGTCGGTGTAGACCACCTCGACCGCCTGGCCCGGCGCCAGACCCATCGCCTCTCGAATGGCCTTGGGGATGACCACGCGCCCCCCGCCGTCGATGGTGCTCCGCATGGGTGGACGCTACCACTCGGAGTACCACTCGCAGCGCGGGCCGGTGCTGCCGCGGCCCCGGATGTGCTCGAGCGCGTAGGTGTGCGGCGGGGGGCGGGCGGGTAGCGTCGCTCGGGACGGGACCGGACACCCCCGGCCCCGCCCTCGCCCTCGCACTCGCCCTTGGAGCCCTTATGCCGCAGCCGAGCCGACGGCCGCACGCCCTGCGTGCGTCCGCCGTCGCCGTCGTCGGCCTGACGCTGGCGGTGGGGGCGCCCGGCCTCGCCGCGGCCGCCCCGGCCGCCCCCACGGCACCGGCGGCGGCACCGACGGTGGCATCGACCGTCGCGCCGACGGTGGCATCGGCGGTCGCGCCGACGGTCGCGCCGACGGGTGGCTTCGCCCCCAGGGCCGGGGCCGGCAGGTCCGGCGCGGTGCGCACCCTGGCGGCGCCGGCCGGCATACCGGCCCTTCCGCAGGACCCTCCGCTCAACGCCACCGGGCCCATCACCGACAACGCCGGCGTGCTGGGCGGTGACGTCCCCGCCCTCGAGCGCGACATCGAGACGCTGCGCGAGCAGCACGACCTGCAGCTCTTCGTCGTCTACGTCGACAGCTTCGACGGCGTGAACAACGACGAGTGGGCCCGGCAGACGTTCGCGGCCTCCGGCATGGGCGGCAACGACGTGCTCATGGCGGTCGCCGTCCAGGACCGGCGCTACGCCACCTACACCACCAGCGGCTCCGGCCTCACCCCCGAGCAGGACGCTGCGGTCCGCACCGGGTTCATCGAGCCCCGGCTCGCCGACGACGACTGGGCGGGTGCGGTCCGCGGCGCGGTCGAGGGCTACGGCCTCGCGGCCGCCGGTGACCTCGGCGGCTCGTCGAGCGGCTCCGCCGGTACGGGCGCGGGCAGCGGCTTCCCGTTGGGGCTCCTCCTCGTGCCCCTCCTCGCCATCGGTGGCCTCGTAGCGTTCCTCGTGGTCCGCCGCCGCTCCAAGCGCGCGGCGTCGGCCGGCCAAGGCCCCGGTATGCCGTCCGGCGAGCCGTGGGTGCCCACCGAGGAGCTCTCCCGGCGCGCCGCCGGCGCGCTGGTCGACCTCGACGACGCGGTCCGCTCCTCGGCGGAGGAGCTGACCTTCGCCGAGGCGCAGTTCGGCGTGCAGGCGACGCAGCGCTTCCGCTCGGCCCTGGAGGACGCGCGGGGCAAGGCGGCCCGTGCCTTCCAGCTGCAGAAGGAGCTCCAGGACGCCGAGGCGACGGGGCCGGTCGACGACGCCACCCGGCGGGCCCGCCTCGGCGAGATCCTCACCCTCGCCACCGAGGCCGACGCCAGCCTGGACGCGCAGGAGGCGGAGTTCGTCCGGATGCGCGACCTGCAGGCCACCGTGCCCACGTTCCTCGGCGAGCTCCGGGGCCGGCTCGAGGAGGTCCGGCGCCGCCTGCCCACGGCCGAGCAGGAGCTCGCCGGGCTCGCCGTGCAGCACTCGCCCGCCGCGTTGCAGACCGTCTCGGGCAACGTCGAGCAGGCTCGCGGGCTCCTGACCTCCGCCGAGGGGTTCCTCGCGACGGGGGAGGAGCACCTGCGCGACGGTGACGACCGACCGGCCGCGGTCGCGGCGGCGCGCGCGGCCGAGGAGGCCGTCGGGCAGGCGGACACCCTCCTCACCTCGGTGACCAACGCCCGGGCGGAGCTCGCCGAGGCCGGGACACGCCTGGACACGGCGCTGGCCTCGATCTCCTCCGACATCGCTGACGCCGAGCGGCTCGGCGCGAACGACCAGCTCACCGTGACCGCGCTGGGCGCGGCGCGGGAAGCGATCGGCACCGGGTCGGCGGCCAAGGACGGCGGCGACCCGCTCGCCGCGCTGCGCGCCCTCAGCCGCGCCGAGCACGACCTCGACAACGCCCTGGCCCGCTACCGCGAGCGCGAGCAGCAGGCCACCCGCGGCCGCCAGATCCTCGTCCAGCGGATGGAGCGCCTCCGCACCCGGCTGGAGAGCATCGACGCGACGATCACCAGCCGGCGCGGGGCGATCGGCACCGACGCGCGCACCCACATCGCCGAGGCCATCCGCCTCTACAACGAGGCGAGGCAGGTCGCGGAGACCGACCCCGCTTCGGCCGGTCCGCTGCTGGACCGCGCGGAGGACCTGGGCGAGCTGGCGCTGCAGCTCGCCCAGGACGACATGAACAACTGGGGCGGACCCGGGGGCGCCGGCCATGCCGGTGGGTACGGTCGTGGTGGCCGCGGTGGGATCGACATCGGCTCCCTCGTCCTGGGCGGCATCCTCGGCGGGATGGGCGGCGGCGGGGGCCGCGGCGGCGGCTGGGGCGGCTCCGGTGGTGGCTTCGGCGGGGGCGGCGGCTTCGGCGGGGGCGGCGGCTTCGGCGGAGGGGGCTTCGGCGGGGGTGGTCGCTTCTGAGGAGCACACGCACGCACCGCAGCACGAACGAGTAGCGAGCAGCACGGCATACCCGCAGTCCACGCACCATCGGCGCCCGCGCCGGGAGGAGAGAGACCATGACGCAGAAGCAGACGATCCTGGGCCGCATCAGCCAGCTGGGGCGAGCCAACATCAACGCGATGCTGGACCGGGCCGAGGACCCGGAGAAGATGCTCAACCAGCTCGTGACGGACTACACCAACTCGATCGCGGAGGCGGAGGAGGCGGTGGCGCAGACCATCGCCAACACCCGGATGGCCGAGGAGGACATGCGGATCGACCGGGAGGCCGCGCAGGAGTGGGGCCGGAAGGCGGCCGCGGCCTCGGGCAAGGCGGACTCGCTGCGGACGTCGGGTGACACGGCGGGCGCGGACCGGTTCGACGAGCTGGCCCGGGTGGCGCTCTCCCGCCAGATCGGCTTCGAGAAGGAGGCCACGGACGCCGAGCCGCGGATCGCGCAGCAGAACGCCACGGTCGAGCAGCTCAAGGGCGGCCTGACCTCGATGAAGACCAAGCTCGAGGAGCTGAAGTCGCGGCGCTCGCAGCTGGTCGCGCGGGCCCGGGCGAGCGAGGCGCAGGCGCAGGTGCAGCAGTCCATGAGCTCGATCGACGTGCTCGACCCCACCAGCGACCTGGCGCGCTTCGAGGACCGGATCCGCAAGCAGGAGGCGGTGGTCCAGGGGCGCGAGGAGGCGCGGGCCACCACGCTGGAGGACCAGTTCGCCGAGCTCGAGCAGTCCTCCGGGGACGCGGAGGTCGAGGCCCGCCTCGCGGCGCTGAAGAAGGCGTAGCGGTCACCCGGCGCCGGGCCACCGGCGCCGGTCCACTGACCCCGGCGCCGGGCCACCGGCGCCGGGGTCAGCCAGCCGCGAGGATGCGTGCCTTCTGCGTCTCGAACTCGGCGGGGGTGAGCACACCCGCGGCCTGCAGGTCGCCGAGCTTGGTGAGCTGGGCGAGCATCCCGTCGACCGCCGGGGCGGCCGGGGCTGCCTGCGGGGGCGCCGCGAGCGGTGCGGGCGCGGTTCGCGGGGCCGCTGCGGCGTCCTCGGCGGCCCACCGTTGCTGCTGGCGGCGCTGCACCCTGCCGTGCACGTGGCTGGCCACCGCGACCTTGCCGGCGGTCTTCAACAGGCCCATGCTCACTCCTCGTGAAGGGGTCGGGGGGTGCGGTCGTCCTGAGGGTCGGACGCCGCAGGGTCGGTGCGGTCAGGTGGTGAGGTCAGGTGGTCCGCTCAGTGGTGCTGTCGAGGGCGGCCTCGACGTCGTCGGCCTCGACCGGGCCCTCCGCCAGCAGGCGGGCCCCGGCGGCACCCCACGCCGCCAGCACCGGCTCCATGGAGAGGTGCTCATAGATGAGCACGGCGAGCACCTTCCCCTCTGCGAGCTCGGCGCCGACCAGCTCGAGGTCGTCCCGGTCGAGCAGGTGCGAGTCCGCACCGGAGAAGGCGGACACGTCCAGACCGGGCACGTCCAACGCCGCGGCGTCGACGGTTGTCAGCGAGCCGCCGGGAGCCCGGCGCACGAACTCCAGGTCCAGCACGACGATCCGGCCGGCGTCCACGAGGGCGAGCAGGTGCTCGAAGCCCTCGCCGCTCCGGCCGTCCGCCGGCAGCTCGACGGCGAGGTAGGACACCGAGCCGAGGTGGTCGGCGAGGTCGGGCGCTGGCGACGGAGTGGCGGTCATGCCGGCCATGGTCGCACGAGCGGCCGGCTGCCCGTCACGTCCGAGGATTGGGCGGTCTCGCGGCTAGCTCTCGGTCGTGGCGGCGCTCGCGCGGCGAGCGCGGTTGAGCAGCCGGTGCGTGCCGTCGCACCACGGGGCGATGCTGCTGCCGCCGCACCGGCACACGGCCAACGGTGCCCCGCCGGCGCGGCACCTCGTTGCCGTCGGCATCGACGATGGACGCCGAGCCGCGCACCAGCAGCGGCCCGCCGGGGCACACCTCGACGATGCCGTCGGGTCCCGGGGTGACGGAGACGTTGCGAGGCACGGCTCCGGCATACCCCCTCCTATCCCTCCTCACGCGTACCTGTCAGCCCGGCTCACAGGCATGGGGGGCTCACGGCCGGGTACGTCTCCCGCGAGAGCGGTGCCGACGGCACCCCTGCCGACCCCGCCCAGGAGGCTCCACGTGGGACGCGAAGGCCCTGACGCCGCACGCCTGCCCGTGCCGGTCCCGCGCGGCCCGCTCAGCGCCGCGGTCCTCGACCGCCTCACCTCCGGCGCGCCGGAGGACCCCGCCGGTATGCCGTCGGCCCGCCCGCCGCTGTCCGCGGACCCCCGTGTCGCCGACCGGGCGCTCGGCGACGGGGCGCTGGCCGGCGGGGCGCTCGCCGCCGGCCCGCTCGGTGACGGGGCGCTCGTCGACGACCTGACCCGGGACGACGACGCCCAGCTGGCGCTCTTCGTCCTCTACGAGCTGCACTACCGGGGCCTGGTCGGAGTGGACGACGCCTGGGAGTGGGACGGGGAGCTTCTCGGCCTGCGCGGCCGGCTGGAACGGACCTGGGAGCGGCAGCTGCGCGCCGCCGTGCCTTCCGACGCGCCGTCCGACCCTCCCGCGGACGGCCTCGGAGCTCGTGGACATGCTGGACGAGCTCACCGAGCCGTCGCCCAGGCCTGGCCTGTCCGCGTGGCTGGCCAGGCACGGCGAGCTGGAGCACTTCCGGGAGCTGCTGGTCCGCCGGTCGGTCTACCACCTCAAGGAGGGCGACCCGCACACCCTCGCGATCCCGCGGCTGCACGGCATACCGAAGGCGGCCCTGGTGGAGATCCAGGCCGACGAGTACGGCGGCGGGCGGCCGGAGTGGGTCCACTCCACGCTCTACGCCCAGAGCATGCGGGCGCTGGGGCTGGACGACTCCTACGGGCACTACGTCGACGCGGTGCCGGCCACCAGCCTCGCCGTCGTCAACCTGATGTCGATGTTCGGGCTCCAGCGCCGGCTGCGGGCGGCGAGCGTCGGCAACCTGACGCTGTTCGAGATGACGTCGACCCGCCCGAACCGGCTCTACGGACAGGGCCTGCGCCGGCTGGGGGCCCCCGAGGCGGCGCTGCTCTACTTCGACGAGCACGTCGAGGCCGACGCGGTGCACGAGCAGATCGCGGCCCGGGACCTCTGCGGCGGGCTGGTCGCCCAGGACCCGTCACTGTCCGCCGACCTCCTCTTCGGCGTGCGGGCCGCCATCCTCGTCGACGGCCTGGTGGAGGAGGAGCTCCTCGGCGCCTGGCAGGCGGGCCGGTCCGCCCTGCGCCTGCCCGCCCACGCCGCCTAGGACCGCCGGGGCGGGTCAGACCCACGCAGGACCACGCCGGACCGCCGCGGCGGGTGACGCAACGGTGAGGGCTCGCGGGCCGGCACGGTGTCACTTCCGGGGGCCCAGGACCCCTCGGAACTGACAGTCAGCGCTGGTCGAGGTTGCGCAGCGCTGGGCCCTCGATGCGGTGGCCGTCCGCGGTGAAGCGTGAGCCGTGCAGCGGGCAGTCCCAGCTCAGGTCGCTGTCGTTCCAGGAGAGGATGCCGGCGAGGTGCGGGCAGACGGCGTCCACCCGGTGGGTCACCCCTGCCACGGTGCAGACGCCGGTGGGCGGCATCGACCCCCGCTCCACGAAGCCCTCGCCCTCCGCGGGGGTGTCCCGCCGACCGAAGGGGATCGCCCGCGCGGCCCAGTCCCGGGCCATCCGCAGGCCGACCGTGCCGTTGAACTCGATCCCGTTGGCCAGGTCGCGGGGGCTGGTCATCCGGTGCCGCAGCGGCCGCGCCCACCCGATGTCCTGCGCGGCGCCCTCGCCGAGCAGGTCGGCCGAGAGCATCAGCCCCGCCGCGGCGGCGTTGGTCATGCCCCACTTGTGGAAGCCGGTGGCGAGGAACAGCTGTCCGTTCGAGCGCGGCATCACCCCGACGAAGGGCACCTGGTTCGCCGTCTCGTAGTCCTGCGCCGCCCACGAGAACACCAGCTCCGAGCCGGGGAAGCTGGCCCGCGTCCAGGCGTCCAGGTCCGCCACCGCCTCGCGCGGGGAGCCCCGGCGCCCGACGACGTGGCCGTTGCCGCCGACCACGAGCAGCTCCTCACCGTCGGCGCCCGCGCCACCCGCGCCTGCGCCGCCCCCCGCGCCACCCGGCGCCGTCCGCAGCGACCGCGAGGGCGAGTCCACGGACAGGTACATGCCCTGCGGCAGCGGGCCGTCCCCCTCCGGCACCCGGTACGCCAGGGCGTAGGAACGCTCCGGCTTCAGCTTGGCGAAGTACAGCCCCCGGTCCAGCACCGGCATGCCCGTGGCCAGCACGACCCGCCGGCCCAGGACGTCGCCGCGCCGGGTGCGCAGGGTCGCCGGCTCCCTCGCGTCCCCGTCGCCGGAGCCGATCGACACACCGGTCACCTGCACGCCCTCGAGCACCGTCCCGCCGAGCGACTCCAGCTCCGCCCGCAGCGCCGCCACCACCTCCACCGGGTCGAACTGCGCCTGCTCCGGCATCCGGATCGCGCTGCGCACGTCGAACGGCAGCTCGGTCGCCGACGTCTCCTCGACGGCCAGCCCGGCCGCGGCACAGGCCCGCCGCTCGGCGGCGACCTTCTTCGCCCCCTTGCCGGTCACGGCATACGTCCATGCGTCCCGGTGCTGGACGGGCACCCCGGCGGTCGCGCAGAAGGCCAGCAGCCAGCCCTGTCCGGCGCGCTGGGCCTGGCCGTAGGCGCGGACCGCGTCGTCGCCGAAGTGCGAGCGGATGCCCGAGTAGATCGAGCCCTGCAGCACGCTCAGCTTGGCGGTCGAGTGCCCGGTGGTGCCCGAGCCGGCGTACCGGCCCTCCAGCACCAGTGGCCGGACCCCTCCACGCGCGAGGAGGACGGCGGTGGTGAGCCCGGTCAGCCCGGCACCGACAACGACGACGTCGTGCACCTCGCCGGTCGACGGCAGCGGGCCCCGGTCGGGTGCCTCCCACGGCTCGGCGGGCCGGCCGCGCCGCCCCCACCACAGCGACGTGTGCACCTCGCGGGCTCGCTGGTCCATCGGCCGGTCCTCTCGGGGTCACCTGGGCGCCGACGGGGTATGCCGGCGTCCCCCCGACCCTCCCACGTCGGGCCCGCCTCCCGCCCGGCGCGGCGGGTAGCGTCCGCCACATGGCGGCGACGGGCGGGTGCGCGTTCTGCGCGATCGTGCGCGGGGAGGCCGAGGCGGCAGTGGTGCTGGAGACCCCGGAGGTGGTGGCGTTCCTCGACCGGCGGCCGCTCTTCCCCGGGCACGTGCTGGTCGTGCCGCGTGAGCACGTCGAGACGCTGCCCGACGTGGCGGGCGGGCTCCTGGCCGCGCTCATGGGCCAGGTGCAGCGGCTGTCGGCGGCGGTGCCGGTGGCGTTCGGGGCGCAGGGCACCTTCGTGGCGATGAACAACCGGGTCAGCCAGTCGGTGCCGCACCTGCACGTGCACGTCGTGCCGCGCACGAAGGGCGACGGGCTGCGCGGCTTCTTCTGGCCGCGGCACCGCTACGGCGACGGCGAGATGGAGGCCGGCGCCGAGCGGCTGCGCGCGGTGCTGGACCACGCCCCGTCGGACCGGGTGGGAGGGGCCTGACTGCCCGGGGTCCGGGTCGCGTCGGACCGGGTGGGAGGGGCCTGACTGCCCGGGGTCCGGGTCGCGACGGGCCGGGGGGGCGGCGGTCGCCACCGATGTCGGCCCGTGCGCCTAGCATGATCAGGACTGGTCCGGTCATCGGGGACGGACCGCCGAAACGCGGGGGTGGTGCGGTGCGGGCACGGCATACCGGAGTGCTCGCGCTGGCGACCACGGCGGTCCTGGCCGCCGCTGCGTGCGCGGGCCCCGGCCAGGGGACCGGAGCGGCACCCTCCTCCGGCGCCCCGGTGTCCGCCGGCACCTCCGCACCGCCGACCCCGCCGACCGGGCCCTCCCTGGATGCGTCGCCCACGTCGGGCACCTCGAGGTCGTCGGGCCCCCCCGCCGGCACGCCGTCCCCGACCCCCACGAAGGCCACCACGCCGGCGTCCGGCAGCGGCCGTAGCGTCACCGTCGTGGGGGTGGGCGACGTCCTCGCGCACAAGGCGGTCAACGACGTCGCGCGCCGCACGGCCGGGGGAGCGGGCTACGACTACGACCCGATGTTCGCCCCCGTCCGGCAGGCGATCAGCGAGGCGGACCTGGCGATCTGCAACATGGAGACCCCGCTCTCGGCCACCAACACCGGGCTGACGTCCGGCGGGGTCGCGGTGTTCAACACCCCCCGGGAGATGGCGACGGCGGTGCGGCGCGCCGGGTTCGACGCGTGCTCCTTCGCGTCCAACCACACGTGGGACCAGGGGCGGCGCGGCGTCGAGGAGACCCTGGACGTGCTCGACGCGGCGGGGGTGCGGCACGCCGGGGCGGCCCGCACCGCCGCCGAGATGGCCCGGCCGCCGATCTACGACGTGGCCGGCGTCAAGGTCGGCCACCTCGCCTACACCTACACGATCGCCAACGACGGCAGCCCCACCACGTGGGTGCCGGACGGGATGCCGTGGCTGAGGCAGATGCTCTGGCCGGCGGTGGGTGCGGACGGGATGGAGCGGGCCGCCAAGGCGCTGCGGGCCCGCGGCGCCGAGGTCGTGGTGATGAGCGTGCACTGGGGTCAGGAGTACCAGCGCCCGCCGACGTCCGACCAGCGACGCGTCGCTCGGCAGGTGCTGAGCTCCGGGGCCGTCGACCTCGTCCTCGGCCACCACGCCCACGTCGTCCAGCCGTGCGAGAAGGTCGACGGCCGCTACGTCGTCTACGGCATGGGCAACTTCCTCTCCAACCAGTCGCCCGTCGTCGGCGCCCGCTTCCCGGCCGGCACCCAGGACGGCGTGATCACCCGCTTCACCCTGGCCGAGGGGGCCGACGGCCGGTTCCGCGTGACCTCGGCGACGTACACACCCACCCTGGTCGTGCGGCCCGGTCGGGTGGTCACCCCGGCGACGACGACCAGGTATGCCGACTCGCGCGGCCGCACGGTGGACGCCGTCTCCTCGCTCGGTCCCGAGGCCTGCGACATGCGTCCCACCGGGTGAGCCCGCAGAACCGCACTCCTCGCGGGGCAGCAGGGCTGACCGGTCACTCCCCTCCCCGCGCACCGGCTTCCCGGGTCGGCTCGGCGAGCTGCGCCGCCCGAGCAGGTCCGTCCTCGGCGCGGCAGCGCGGTGGTGCAATCGCGGGAGGGCGCGATGGCGCGGCGTCATGCCGAGGGACGCGTGGCGCCACGGGGTGTGGGGGTCAGTCGGTGGGGAGCCGGGCGGCGTAGCTGCGCAGCACCTCGGCGCTGCGCTGGAGGGCGTGCGCCTCGTCATCGCCCAGGCCGGGGGAGAGGACCTCGCCGACGCCGCGCCCGCTGACCAGCCGCGGCACGGCGATCGAGCAGCCGTACTCTGGCACGCTGGCGGTCACGGTGTAGATGGAGCGCTGGTCCCGCACGATCGACTCGACCAGCCGGGCGGTGCACGCGCCGATGCCGAAGTAGGTGGCGCCCTTGCCGGAGATGATCGCGTCGGCCGCCCGCACGGTCGCGTTGGTGATCGAGGCCTTCGTCCCGGCCCCCCAGGCGATGCCGGCCGTCTCGGCGTACTGCTCCACCGGCAGGCCCGCGATGTCGAGCGAGGACCACCCCAGCACCTCGGAGTCACCGTGCTCACCGAAGACGTAGCCGTGCACGTGCCGCGCGTCGACCTGGACGTGGGCGCCGACGAGCTGGCGGAACCGCGCGGTGTCCAGGACGGTGCCGGTGCCGAGGACCGTCGCGGCGGGAGCCCCCGCCGCGTAGGCGAGGCGCTCGGTGAGCTCGGTCATGATGTCGACCGGGTTGGCGCTGACCACGATGACCGCGTCGCGGGCGTGGTGGACGATCTGCGGGATGACGGTGCGGAAGATCGCCGCGTTCCGCTCGAGCAGCTGCAGGCGGGTCTCCCCGGGCTTCTGGTTGACCCCGGCCGACATGACGACCACGCGGGCTCCGGCGAGGTCGGCGTACGACCCGGCGCGGACCCGGACGGGGTGCGTGAACGGCGTGGCGTCCGCGATGTCGCTCGCCTCCGCCTGGGCCTTGGCCTCGTTGGCGTCGACGAGGACCAGCTCGGTCACCGAGCCGCGGATCGCCATGGCGTAGGCCGAGGCGGCCCCGACGAACCCCGTGCCGACGACTCCGACCAGCATGGCGCCTCCCGATGTCCGGTGGGGCGCCGCGCCCCCCACGTCCCCCAACGGTATCGGTGGCGCTCCGGCATACTCCCGGCGTGCCCGGCCTCGTGACCGGGCGGTTCCGACCTCGACCTCGGCCATCGCTCGGGCAGGCCCGGCACGACGCCTTCCAGCACCGCCGTCGAGATCAGGGGCGCCGTCGTCCGCTCCGTCGCCACCTGCAGCTTGCCCGCGCCCACGCGCACGGCCGCCTCGGCGGCCAGCAGCACCGCGCCGGGTGTCTGGGCGCCGCCGCCGACGACGAGGATGCGCCCCTTGGCGTTCTTGTTGCCGCCGGGGTCCGGGAGGGTCACCGGCGCAGCAGGGGCGGCGTGATGACCGTGCCCGTGTCGTCGCGGGGGCGGTCGGCCTCAGCCACGGTGGCCCCCGGTCGGCGCCACCGGGGCCACCGGGTCCGCCGCGTCGGCCGTGTCGGCCGTGTCGGCCGTGTCGGCCGTGTCGGCAGCGTGGGCCGGTTCCGCGTGGGTGGTCTCCGCCTTGTCGCTGCGCTCCAGGTGCGCGACGTCGCCGTAGCCGACCAGCTCCAGGGCGCCCTCCTCGCCGCGGCGGTAGCGGGTGATCGCGCAGTTGCCCATGGGTGACTCCCCGTCGATGCGCAGGAGCTCCTGCTCGTCGAGGCCCTCGATCAGGTAGCGGAAGCTCATGATCACCGCCTGGTGGCTGAACACCCAGACCCGCTGCCCGCCGTGCTCGGCCCGGATGTCGGCGAGGGCGCTGCGCACCCGCAGCGCGACGTCGGTCCAGCTCTCCCCGCCCGGCGGTCGGTAGTAGAACTTGCCCATCGTCGTGCGCCGGTCGGCCTCCTCCGGGAACGCCTCACGGATGCCGTGCCCGGTCATCCCGTCGAAGGCGCCCAGGTCGCGCTCCCGCAGCCGCTCGTCCCGCACCAGCCGGTGCGAGTCGCCGAGCGCATCGAGCACGTGCTCGGCGGTCGAGGCGGCCCGGACGTAGGGCGAGCCGAGGACCACCTCGGGGCGCTCGGACCTCGGCAGTCCGGCCAGGTGGCGGCCCAGCGCCTGCGCCTGCCTGACGCCGTTCTCCGAGAGCGGGGTGTCCGCGTCGCGCGTGTCGACCTGGAGGCGCCCGAGGCCGTGGCTGCGTGCCTGGGCGTCGGCGAGGTTGCCGACGCTCTCTCCGTGGCGGACGAGGACGAGCTCGGCCGGGGCCGAGCGCCGGCCGGCGCTGAGTGAAGAGGTGGCCACCGTGCCTCCTGGGCGTGTCGCCGGATCGAACCTGTCGCGCCAGACGGCGCGCTGCGCGCCTCCGCCCCCGGTCGCGGTCCATCCGACTGTATGCCGGGTGGACCCGGCACGACGGCGTCGGAACCGGCCCGGGAAGAATGACCGCGGTCGAGCGGTCTCGGAGACGGAGGTGGCCGGTGGTGGAGGCAGGCGCGGTGCGTCCCGTGGGTCCGGCGGAGCCGGGCTGGCAGCCGTGGACGCCTCCGGTGCCGGAGCGCTCCCCGAGCCGGGCCCTGGTCCTCGCCGGTGGCGGGGCGACGGGCATCGCCTGGGAAGCCGGCGTCGTGGACGGCCTGCGGGAGGCAGGTGTGGACGTGACGGACGTGGACACGATGATCGGCACGTCCGCGGGGTCGGTGGTCGCGGCCTACCTGCGGTCGGGGACGCTCGACGAGGAGGCCTTCACCCGCATCGCGGACGCGAGCCCGCTGACCGACCTGGGGAGGCTGGGGCCCGGGGACGCAACACGCTTCCTGCGGTCGGCCCTCGCCGCCGACCGGGCGGCCGGGCGGGCCGTGGTCGGGCGTGGGGCGCTGCGCGCCCGGACGGCGGCGGAGGAGGACTGGATCGTGGTGGTGGCGGGCAACCTCGTCGGCCACGAGTGGCCGGAGGAGCCACTGTGGATCACCGCCGTCGACGCCGAGACCGGGACCGCGGTGGTCCTGCGCCGGGAGAGCGGCGTGCCGATCGACCGCGCCGTCGCGGCGAGCTGCGCCGTGCCGGGGGTGTTCCCACCGGTGACGATCGCGGGCCGTCGCTACGTCGACGGTGGCGTGCGGAGCGTCGCCAATGCCGACCTGGCCGAGGGGCACGACCGCGTGCTCGTCCTGGCGCCGATCCCGCTCGCCTTCCGGGGCCTCGACCGGCCCGGACCACAGGTGCGCCGGCTGCGCCGCCGTGGCACCCGGGCCCTGCTGCTCCTCCCGGACGCCCCAGCGGTGCGGGCCCTGGGGACGAACCCGCTCGACCGCCGGCGCAGTGCGGCGGCGCTCGAGGCCGGGAGGGCCCAGGGCCGCCGTGCGGCCGACCGCGTCCGGCGCCTCTGGACCGGCTGAGCCGGCCGCCCCGCACGGCGAGCCCGGGGCGGCGAATCGCCGCCGACGGGCAGGTGCCGGCCCGGTGCGCTCCCGCCGCGTCGCGGCCTGGGGACAACTCCACGGCGCGTTCCCCGATTTCGGGCACGGTGTCGCCATGAGCTTCTCGCACCAGGACGACCCGTTCGACGCACCGCTCACCGACCCGGTCGCGGCGGCCGACGTCGTCGACCTCGTCACCGACAGGGGCAGCCGCGAGGCCGGCTGCCTGACCGTCCTCCTCTGCGGGGAGGACGGCGTCCCGCTCTCCGGGCCGATCGTCATCGACGACGTGCCCCTCGCCCTCTCCGGCGACGAGCTCGCCGGTCCCCTGGGGTCGCTCGCCGCCGCGATGGCCCACCTCGCGCCGGCGTTCGTCGTGGCTCGCGGTCGCCCGGGGGGCGTGCGGTTCACCGACCTGGACCGGGGCTGGCACCAGGCGCTCCTGGAGGCCAGCCGCGAGCACGGCATACGGCTCCTCGGTGCCTACCTCGCGACACCGGAGGCGGTCCGCCCGTTCCCGGACTGGCTGGTGGCCGCCTCGTGAGGCCGAGCGCCGGCCCCCGCGCGGCCCTGGACGGAGCGCGACGTAGCCTCCGGTGGCTCAGCGCGGCAGGGTGGTGAACCCGTAGCCCTGGGCGCGGATCGACGCGATGACCCTGGGCAGCGCGGCGGCGTCGAGCGTCGTGCCGTCGTCGGGGTTGGCCCCCACGTGCATGAGGACGATCTCCCCGGGACGCAGGCCCGCGCAGCACCCGGTCGTGGACCGTCGAGGCGGAGATGCCGCCGGAGGTGCCCTTCCAGCCGAGGGTGTCGACGGTCCAGCGGTAGGCCACGTAGCACTCGTCGTTGACCAGGCCGATCGTCCGCTCGTCGCGTGCTCCGAAGGGGAAGCGGAACAGTGGCCGGGTCTCCTCGCCGGTCGCGTTCGCGATGCTGCGCCGACCGCTGCGCACCTCGTCGACGGCGCCACCACGGCTCAGCGTGGTCAGGTCGCGGTGGTGCTCGGTGTGGTTGCCGACCGGGTGTGCCGCGGCGATGGTCCGCGCCGTGGAGGGGTGGGCGCGGGCGAAGGAGCCGGTGAGGAAGAACGTCGCCGGGACGTCCGCGCGGCGCAACGTCTCCAGGATCGAGGAGACGCCCTGGGTGCCGGACCCCGCGTCGAAGGTCAGTGCCACGACCCGGCGGGAGGTCGGGAGCGCTTCGACGTCCTTCCCGCGCAGCGAGGAGGGTATGCCGCACCCCCCGGTCGTCGGGGGACGCGTGGTGCCCGTGGTCGGTCGGCTGGTCGTCGGCCGAGGGGTCGAGGTGGGAGGGCGGCTCGTGGTGGGACGGCTCGTCGGGCGGCCAGGCGTCGAGGCGGGGGGGCGGGTCGTGGGGCTCGTGGGGGCACCGCCGCTGCCACCACTCCCCGGTGCCTGCGTGGAGACGCCGACCGTGGGGGACGGGGCCGGCGGGGAGGCGGCCGACGGGGACTCGGCGGATCCGCAGCCGGCAGCCAGCCCGAGAGCGCAACTGGTGACCAGTGCCCCCACCGCGGACCCGCGTGAGGCCCGACCGTGACCCGGTCCGCGACCCGGTCCTCGAGGTGGCCAACCACCCGTTGACTCGTGCCCCATCGCTCCTCCAGGTGCACCTCCCATCGTGCTCCGACCAGCGGCACCGGGCCACCGTCGCGGGACGTCTCGTCGGTCACCTCGGCGCGGGCGTCGGCGCGGGGGTGGCGAGTGCGCACTACCGTGGGCGGTGACCCCACGACCCGGAGGCGACAATGACCGAGGATGCCCTGCCCGTGACCCCGCTCGACCGCGAGGCCTGCTGGGACATGCTGCGGGCTCACTCCTTCGCGCGCATCGGCTACGTCCTGCGCGGTGAGGTCCGCATCGTCCCGATCAACTACGCGGTCTCCGGGGACCGGCTGGTCTTCCGCACCGCCGACGACTCGAAGTTCTACGCGCTCTCGGCCAACGAGCACGTCGGCTTCGAGCTCGACGAGGTCGGCCAGGACACCGCCCGCAGCGTCATCGCCCGCGGTCGCGCCCACCTGCTCGAGGACGAGAGCGAGGTCGCCGAGGCCACGGCCACGCTGCACCCCTGGGTGCCCACCGAGAAGCGGCGCGTGGTCGCCATCGAGATGACCCACCTGAGCGGTCGCGCCTTCCGCCTCCAGCGCGACTGAGCACCCGGTCCCGCTGCCGACGGTCATCCTGCCGTCGGGCGGCCGGACACCCTCGCGAGGCGGTCTCCGGGCCCCCTTCCCGGCATTACGCTGGGGGCCGCTAGTGAGAAAGGGAACACCCACATGACGGCAGGGCTGCAGGGAGCCGAGGCGACGGCATACCACATCGACGTCACCGAGCGCTTCGCCGCGCACAACTACTCCCCGCTGGAGGTGGTCCTCGCCAGCGGGGAGGGCGCCTGGGTGACCGACGTGGACGGGCGGCGGTTCCTGGACTGCCTGGCGGGCTACTCCGCGCTGAACTTCGGGCACTCCCACCCGCGGCTGGTGGCGCGTGCGGCCGAGCAGCTGGGCCGGCTCACCCTGACCAGCCGGGCCTTCTTCAACGACCAGCTCGGGCCCTTCGCCGAGGCCCTCGCCGGCCTCACCGGCAAGGAGATGGTCCTGCCGATGAACACCGGCGCGGAGGCCGTCGAGACCGCGCTGAAGGTGAGCCGGAAGTGGGGGTACGAGGTCAAGGGCGTCCCCGAGGACCAGGCGTCGATCGTGGTCATGGAGGGCAACTTCCACGGCCGCACCACGACCATCGTCAGCTTCTCCGACGACAAGGTCGCCCACGACAACTACGGGCCCTACACCCCCGGCTTCCGCACCGTCCGCTACGGCGACATCGACGCGCTGCGGGCGGCCATCGACGACACGACGGTCGCCGTGCTGCTCGAGCCGGTCCAGGGGGAGGGTGGCGTGGTGATCCCGCCCGAGGGCTTCCTGCGCGCGGTCCGCCAGCTCTGCCTGGAGGAGGACGTGCTCATGGTGGCCGACGAGATCCAGTCGGGCCTCGCGCGCACCGGCCGGACCTTCGCCTGCGACCACGAGGACGTCGTGCCGGACGTCTACGTGATGGGCAAGGCGCTCGGCGGCGGGCTCTACCCCGTCTCCGCGATCGCCGCCGACCGGGACGTGCTCTCGGTCATCACCCCCGGCTCGCACGGCTCGACGTTCGGGGGGAACCCGCTCGCGGCCGCGATCGGGCACGAGGTGTGCGCCATGCTCGCGATGGGCGAGTTCCAGGAGCGTGCGTCGACGCTCGGCGCCCACCTCGCCGAGCGGCTCGAGGAACTGGTGGGCTCCGGTCTGCGGGCCGTGCGGGTGCGAGGGCTCTGGGCCGGCGTGGACGTCGAGCCCGGCGGGCCGACGGGCCGCGAGCTGTGCGAGCGGCTCATGACCCGCGGCATCCTCGCCAAGGACACCCACGGCATGACGATCCGTCTGGCGCCGCCGCTGGTGGTCACGCGCGACGAGGTCGACCTGCTCGTCGACACCCTCGCCGAGGTCGTCCGGGGCTGACCCGCGCTGACCCGGGGGGCGGCCGAGCGCCTCGGCGACCACCTCACCGCGGAAGACCCGTCCTCACCCCGGAAGGCAACGCGGGAAGGACGGACGACCCACGTCACCCGATAAGGGTTGGGTCAGTGGGGTCAGTGGGGTCAGTGGGGTCAGTGGGGTCACTGGCAGGCGTGGGCGCGGGCGGCGTTGGTGACGAGGGCGTCGGTGATCTCCCGGCGGCGTGGCCGCGGCAGGTCGTGGCCCATGTCGGGGAACATCAGCAGCCGTGACCCCGGCACCGCCCGGGCGGTCGCGATGCCGCCGCTCGGCAGGACCAGCGGGTCCATCAGCCCGTGGATGACCAGGGTCGGCACCCGCACCGAGCGCAGCGCCCGGGTCCGGTCCGGGCTGGCCTGGATGGCCATCAGCTGTCGGACCCGTCCGGTGGCGTCGCGCCCCCGGTCGAGCGCCGCCTCGACGACGGCCCGCATCTCGGCCTCGTCGAAGTGCACGCCGGAGATCGCCCGCCACCCCTCGACGCCGGCCCGCACCGCCGCCTCCCGGTCCGCCGGCGGCGGCTGGCGCAGCGAGGCGGAGAAGACCGTCACCAGCCGCGCGGAGATCCGCCCCACCCGCCGGTCCCCGGTCGTCGACATGATCGAGGCCAGGCTGAGCACCCGGTCGGGGTGGTCGATCGTCAGCTGCTGGGCGATCATCCCGCCCATCGACACGCCGACCACGTGCGCGGCGCCCACGCCGACACGGTCGAGCAGGGCGGCCAGGTCCTCGGCCATGTCCGAGAGCAGGTAGTCCGAGCGGGCCAGCCGCCGGTGCGCGAGGGCCTTGACGACGTCCGCCGGGCGCGGCGGCGGGGCGTCGACGCGGCTCGACAGCCCCATGTCCCGGTTGTCCGGCCGGATCACCCGGAAGCCCGCGTCGGTCAGCATCCCCACCATCTCGGGCGGCCACTCGGTGAGCTGGCCCCCGAGGCCCGTCACGAGCAGCATCGGCTCGCCGTCCGCCGGCCCGTCGACCTCGTAGGCGAGGGTCACCCCGTTCACGTCCGCCTCCGGCATACCCTCAGTCAACCAGCCGCCCCAGCGGGCCCTCCGGGGCCCGACGTAGGCTTCTCGCCGTGCTCACCGCCCTCACGTATGCCGTGACGGGGCTGTCGCTGCTGCTGCTCGCCATGGCCGCGTGGTATGCGTGGCGCGAGCGGCTCCTCGACGACCGGATGCTCGTGGTGGCCGCCCTGGTCGAGCTCGGGCTGCTGGTCCAGCTGGTCCGCGGGCTGGCCGGGCTCGGCGACATCGGCGACGGCGACGAGCGGGCGACGTTCGCGGCCTACCTGGTCACGCTGCCCTTCGTGCCGCCCGGCACCGCCTTCCTCGCCATCAAGGAGAAGTCCCGCTGGGCCATGGGTGCGGTGGCCGTGGGGGCGTTCGCGGTGGCCGTGATGACGCTGCGGCTGCAGCAGATCTGGGACGGGTATGCCTGAGCGGGAGGGGAGCGCCACGGTGGCGGGTGGCTCGGGCCGGCGCCGGGCCGGCAGCGGGCCGGGCCGGATCCTCGTCGCGGTCTACGGCGTGCTGGCGCTGGCGGCGACCGGCCGGTCGGTGCTCCAGATCGCGCTCTACTTCGAGCGCTCGCCGCTCGCCTACGTGCTCTCGGCGGTGGCGGCGGTGGTCTACGTCATCGCCACCGTCGCCCTGGCGCGGGGGGACCGGACGTCGACGCGGGTGGCCACCGTGGCCATCACCGTCGAGCTGGTCGGGGTGCTGACGGTGGGGCTGGCGTCCTACCTCGTGCCGAGCGCGTTCCCCGACAAGACGGTGTGGTCGCACTTCGGGCAGGGATACGGCTACGTGCCGCTGGTGCTGCCGGTGCTCGGCCTCTGGTGGCTGCGGACCGTCCGGCTCCGGGACGAGGCCGCGGCCGGCGTGACCCCCGACGAGACCCCGGACGGGACCCCCGGCGGCACGGCCGACGGCGCGGCCGCTCAGGCCTGAGGCGGGTTGGCGAGCGGCTCGAGGACGAAGACCGGGATCTGCCGCTCCGCCCGCTCCTGGTACTCCGCGTAGGGCGGGTACGCCGCGACGCACCGCGGCCACCACCGCGCCCGCTCCTCCTCCTCGAGCACCCGCGCCCGGGCCGGCCAGGAGCGGGTGCCGTCCTGCAGGGTGATGTCGGGGTGGGAGAGGAGGTTGTGGAACCACTGCGGGTGCTCCGGGGCACCGCCCTTGCTGGCCACCGCGGCATACACGCCGGCGTGCTCGACCCGCATGAGGGGCACCTTCTTGGTGCGCCCGCTCTTCGCGCCGCGCATGGTGAGCAGCACGACCGGACGGTCCATCACCGAGACCGCCCGGGTGTCACCGGCCGCCTCGATGGCGTCGACCTGCTCGCGCACCCAGCCGGTGGGGCTCGGGTCGTAGTCGGGCTCCGCCGTCGCGTCGGTCATCGGGTCCCCTTCGTCGGTTCGGTGGTCAGGATGCTGGTGCTGGTGCTGGTGCTGCTGCGGGTGAGGGTGCTGGTGCTGGTGCTGGTGCTGGTGCTGGTGCTGGTCAGTCTCGCAGGCTCACTGCTGCGAGCTCGTCGACCAGAGGTTGATGCCGGCCTCGACGGCGTGCTCGTCGATCCGCCGCAGCTCCTCGACGGTGAAGTCGAGCTGCCGCAGCGCCCCCAGGCTGTCCTCGAGCTGCTCCACGCTCGAGGCGCCGACCAGCGCGGAGGTGACCCGCTCGTCGCGCAGCACCCAGGCGATCGCCATCTGCGCGAGGGTCTGGCCGCGCTCCTGCGCCATCGCGTTCAGCGCCCGGACGTGCGTCAGCGAGGCCTCGGTGAGCAGCTCGGGGTCCAGCGACTTGCCCTGCGCCGCCCGCGACCCCTCGGGGATGCCGCCGAGGTACTTGTTGGTCAGCATGCCCTGGGCGAGCGGGGAGAAGGCGATGCAGCCGACGCCGGTGTCCTCGAGGGTGTCGAGCAGGCCCGCCCCGGCAGAGCCGGGGTCCCCCTCGACCCAGCGGTTGAGCATCGAGTAGGACGGCTGGGAGATGAGCAGCCGGGTGCCCATGTCGCGCAGGATCTCCACCGCCTCCCGCGTGCGCGGGCCGGAGTAGGAGGAGATGCCGACGTAGAGCGCCTTGCCGGAGCGGACGAGGGAGTCCAGCGCCCCCATCGTCTCCTCCAGCGGGGTCGTCTCGTCGAAGCGGTGGCTGTAGAAGATGTCGACGTAGTCCACCCCCATCCGGCGCAGCGACTGCTCGCACGAGGCGAGCAGGTACTTCCGCGAGCCGCCGCCCTGGCCGTAGGGCCCGGGCCACATGTCGTAGCCGGCCTTGCTGCTGAGGATGATCTCGTCGCGGTAGGGGCGGAGGTCGCGGGCGAAGAGGGTGCCGAAGTTGCGCTCGGCGGCGCCGTACGGCGGGCCGTAGTTGTTGGCGAGGTCGAAGTGGGTGACGCCGAGGTCGAAGGCCCGGCGCAGGACCGCCTGCTGGCGCTCGAGCGGCACGTCGTCGCCGAAGTTGTGCCACAGGCCCAGCGAGACGGCGGGCAGGTCGAGCCCCGAGCGGCCGCACCGGCGGTACTCCATGCCGGCGTCGTACCGGTCGGGGGCGGCGAGGTGGTCCAGCTCTCGGTAGGTCACGTCGCCATCCTGCCCCGGTGCGGCGCCGGTATGCCGTCCACCCGCCGGCGGGTGTTCTGCCGCCGGCGGGCGCGCCGCGTCGGCAGCGGGTAGAACGGGACGGTGACGCTGACCTGGGAGCGCGACCTCGCCGCCGCCGACTGGATCGCCCGGAGCGACCTGCCGTGGTGGCGGCTGGTCACGCTCGGTCCGGCCGGCTTCGGGGCCTACGGCCGGCTTCGGCTGCTGCCCGACCCCACGCGGCCGGGGCAGAGCGAGAACGACGCCGAGGCCGAGGACTGGCGGTCCGCACAGGTGCCCGTGCTGTGGGAGCCGCTCGCCGGGGCGACGGCGACGCCCGAGGACTGCTGGTTCTGCGTGTGGGAGGGGTTCGGCGCCGCCGCGGCGCTCGTGGCCCGGCTGGTGGCCGACCCCCGCCTCGACGTCGTGGCGACCGACCCGGAGGTCGAGCCGCCCGCCTACCGCTGAGCCGGCCGACCGGGTCCCGGCCCGGGGTCGCCGACCGCCGGAGCGAGGGCAAGGCCGACCGCCCCGGCTCCACCACGCAGGCGCTCGTCCCATGCGGCCATCACCGTGTGGGGGACGCCGACCGCCAACGCGCTCGCCAGATGGACGGCGTCGGCGCCGCGCAACGCATGCGCCGCCGCCAGTTGGCCGGCGTGCGCCGAGACGGTCGCGGTGAGCTCGACCGGTCGGGTCGCGGCCCAGTACCCCTCCCAGGCCGCCTCCGCGGCTCGCCGGGCTCGTGTGGCCAGGCGGCGGTCACGCCCCGCGGCGCCCAGCGCGGCACGCACCTCGGGGTAGGCCAGCCGACTGGACACCGCGGCGTCACAGCCGTCCCATACCGCCGCAGCGAGGTCGCTGCCGTCCTCCTCGACGAGCAGCTTCACGAAGGCGCTGCTGTCGAAGTAGACGATGGCCACGCCTCAGCGCCGCTGCTCGTCGACCAGCTCCGACACCGGTCTGCGCGCGCGGACGCGTGCCTGCCCGCGGGCGCTCGGTCGTACCGGTCGCACCGGCCGGCCCAGCACGCCGCGGCCGGTCAGCTCCTCGAGGAGAGGCGCGGTGTCGACAGCCGTCAGGCGGGCCACCGGGGTGCCCCGATCCGTGACCACCACCTCCTCGCCGGACCGAACCCGCTCGAGCCAGTGCGCGAGGTCCGCCCGCAGGGCACTCACCGCCACCTCCATGACCCGCACTGTACAACTCCGAGGTGACACGGGTGTACGCCTCGTTGCGCACTGCCCGGCGACGGGCCCGAACGAGACCGGGCAGACCGGCAGACGGCCATGGTGCCCGCATCGTGAACCTGCTTTCGGTGTCCATCACCTCGGGTTATCCTTCCCGGAGGTCATGAGCGCCAGCGCCAAGCCCCGGCTCGCTGGCCGGCAACCCTCCACTCGCGGTGGGGTGCCCCGGGTGAGGACCAGGTGGGCGGCGCGCCGCCCGCAAGCGCGGGAAGGCTCCCCTCCGGTGGACGTCCCGCAGACCCGTGTATGCCGGGTGCCGGGCCTCCGCTCGCCACCCCCGACCCGAGCAGGAGACATCTGATGAGCGACCCTTCGCAGTGGGGCTTCGAGACCAAGCAGGTCCACGCCGGCCAGGTGCCGGACCCGACCACCGGGGCCCGGGCCCTGCCGATCTACCAGACCACGTCCTACGTCTTCCAGAACACCGAGCACGCGGCGAACCTGTTCGCGCTCAAGGAGTTCGGCAACATCTACACCCGGATCATGAACCCGACGCAGGACGCCGTCGAGCAGCGGGTCGCCGCGCTCGAGGGGGGCGTCGGGGCCCTGCTCGTCGCCTCCGGGCAGGCGGCCGAGCTGCTGGCGATCCTCAACGTCGCCGAGGCCGGCGACCACGTCGTGGCCAGCCCGGCGCTCTACGGCGGGACCTTCAACCTGTTCAGGTACACGCTGCCGAAGTTCGGGATCACGGTCTCCTTCGTCGAGGACTCGAACGACCCCGAGTCGTGGCGGGCGGCGGTGCGGCCGAACACCAAGGCGTTCTATGGCGAGACGATCGCCAACCCCAAGGCCGACGTGCTCGACATCGAGGGCGTGGCGCGCGTCGCGCACGAGGCCGGTGTGCCGCTCATCGTCGACAACACCATCGCCACGCCCTACCTCATCCGCCCGCTGGAGTGGGGCGCGGACGTGGTCGTGCACTCGGCGACGAAGTACCTCGGCGGGCACGGCACGACCATCGCCGGCGTGATCGTCGACGGCGGCACCTTCGACTACGGCGCCGACCCGGAGCGGTTCCCGAACTTCAACACCCCCGAGGAGAGCTACCACGGGCTGGTCTTCGCCCGCGACCTCGGCGTCGGCAGCCCGCTCGGGGCGAACCTCTCCTTCATCCTCAAGGCGCGGGTGCAGCTGCTGCGCGACCTCGGCCCGGCGGTCAGCCCCTTCAACGCATTCCTCATCGCGCAGGGCGTGGAGACCCTCAGCCTGCGGCTGGACCGGCACCTGGAGAACACCCGCCGGGTGGCGGAGTTCCTCGCCGGGCACGAGCAGGTGGAGTGGGTGCGCTGGGCGTCGCTGCCGGGCGACCCGAGCTTCGAGGCGGCCCAGAAGTACGCGCCCAAGGGCGCCGGCGCGGTGCTCGCCTTCGAGATCGCCGGCGGCAGGGCGGCGGGGCAGCGGTTCGTGGAGTCCCTCGAGCTGCACAGCCACGTGGCGAACATCGGCGACGTGCGCAGCCTCGCCATCCACCCCGCGACGACCACGCATAGCCAGGGCGGGGACGCCGACCGGCTCATCGCGGGCGTGACCCCGGGGCTGGTGCGGCTCGCGGTCGGCATCGAGACGATCGAGGACATCCTCGCCGACCTCGAGCGGGGCTTCGCGGCGACGAAGGACCTGACCGCGGGCGCCCCGGCCGCCTCGGCGGACGCCCCGGCCGCATCGGCGGACGCCCCGGCCGCGGCCACCGAGGACCCGGTGGCGGTCGGCTGACCCCACGCCGGCGAGGCCCGGGCCGGCGGCCGCGGCCCCTGTGGAGAAGTCCACGGGGGCCGCGGCCGTCCGCCCCACCCTTCCGGCCATGACGACGATCCACGTCGACGCCGACACCGTCGCGCGCCTCGGCGAGACGCTGCGGGCGGTCGCCGACGCGCTGGAGTCCACGCCGGACACCTCCGTCGACCGCTGGGCGATGGGTCCGGGGGAGACCGGGAGTGCCCTGGACGACCTCGTGGGCAACTGGCGCCACCAGCGGCTGCTCCTCGCCCGCTGCCTGCGCGACCTCGGCGAGCGGGCCAAGGTCGCGGGCGGGCTCTACGTCGACACCGAGGCGTCGGTCGCGGGCCGGTTCACCGGCGGGGGACCGACGCGGTGAGCCTGCTGCGGCCGGTCGGCGGCAGCCCCGAGGGGGTGCTCGCCGTCGCCGACGCCCTCGCGGCCGGGGCCGCGCGCCTCGACGCCGTCCGGTCGGTCCTGGCCGGCACGGGGCCGGACGCACGGTGGGACGGCGAGGCCGGGCGCGCCTTCGGCGAGCGGGTGGGCGGGTTCCCGCCCGTGCTGGACGCGGTCGTCCAGCGGTATGCCGGTGCGGCCGCCGCTCTGCGCACCCTCGCCGACGTGCTCGCCGAGGTCCAGCGGGTCACCACCGCGGCGGTCCATACGAGCGACGAGGCCGAGCAGGTGTATGCCGTCCTCGAGGACCGTGCCTACGCCCGGATCGCGGCCGGCGCGGCGGAGGGCGACGCGGACGTCAGCGCGCTGCGCCGGCTGCAGACCGAGCAGATGGCCCGCTCGCGGGACGCCGACCTCGCGCACGCCGCGGCGCTCGGGCGCTTCGGGGAGGCGGACCGGCTCTGCGCGGCGCGGCTGCGGGCGCTGGCCGAGGACTCGCTGGTCGACTCCCACCTCTACCGGGCGCTCGCCACCGCCCAGGACGCCGGGACCGCCGCCGCCGAGGTCGGCACCCTGGGCGTGGCCATCCCTCCGCTCCGGCCGGTCGGCCTCGTCGGCGGGGTGGTGGCCTCCGGGGCACAGGCGACGATCCTGCTCGGGTGGGGCGACGGGGACTGGGGCGCCGTGGCGACCGGCGCCGCCCTCGCCGCCGTGGGCGCCATGGGTGCCGTGGCCAGGGGCGGCGCCGTGGCGGGCGCGAGCGTGCAGGGGGACCGCGCCGTCGGCACCGCCATGACCCAGCAGGAGCGGCTCCGCGCCGGTGGCCGGGCGTTCCTGGACGGCAGGCGGGAGAAGCTTCTCGAGCCGCTGCGGCCCACCCCCGGGCTGGACGAGGAGGCGGCCCGGCTGGCCGCCCTCGGCTCGGCGGGGCGGGCGGGTCTGGGGTCGGCCGGCCGGATGGGTCCGGGTGCCGTGGGCGGCGCGGCGGGAGCGGGGGCCGCGGCCGGGGCCCGTACGGCGGCGGGTGGCTCGGCGGCCTCCCGGCTCAGGGCCGTCGTCGCGGCGGCCCCCGACCGGGCGAGGCAGGCGGCGCGCGCGAAGCTCGACCGGGCGGTCCTGGACGACTGGCGGCTCGCGAGCGCCGGTGGCGCCGGAGCGCGGGAGATGTACGTCGGCGGGGCCAGCCTCACCGCGACCACGAAGGTGGTCGGCCAGGCGGCCGAGCGGCTCGCGCCCGAGCCGGCGGGCGAGCCCGACCTATCCTTGGGCGCATGCCCGCCGAGCCCCGCCGAGCCGCCGGCGGGAGCCCCGCCGGGGAGCGGCCGGTAGGGCAGCGCCCGTCCCGGGGAGCCGCGCGGCGCGCGCGCGGGCCCAGGCGCCCTGGCGGAGCGGCCGGCTCGCGGCCGCTGCCGCCCGGCCTGCTCGGGCCCGAGCCGGTGCCGGTGGAGCGGCTGCACTACCCGCAGCAGCTGCCCGTGGTCGAGCGGCGCGAGGACGTCCTCGCGGCCCTGCGGGCCTCCCAGGTGGTCGTCATCGCGGGCGAGACCGGGTCGGGCAAGACCACGCAGATCCCCAAGATGTGCCTCGAGCTCGGGCTGGGGTCCGGTGGCCGGCAGGTCGGCCACACCCAGCCGCGGCGGATCGCCGCCCGCTCCGTCGCGGAGCGGATCGCCGAGGAGATGTCGGTCGAGCTCGGCGACCTCGTCGGCTACCAGGTCCGCTTCACCGACCACAGCAGCGACCGGACCCGCCTGAAGGTCATGACCGACGGCATCCTGCTCGCCGAGCTGCAGCGGGACCGCGAGCTGCGCCGCTACGACACGATCGTCCTCGACGAGGCGCACGAGCGCAGCCTCAACGTCGACTTCCTGCTCGGCTACCTCAAGCAGCTCCTGCCGCGCCGCCCCGACCTGCGGGTGGTCGTGACCTCGGCGACCATCGACCCCGGCCGGTTCGCCGAGCACTTCGCCACCGACGCCTCCGGCCGGGTGGTGCGCGAGGTGCCCGTGCTGGAGGTCTCGGGCCGCACCTACCCGGTCGAGGTCCGCTACCGCCCGCTCACCGAGACCGACGACCAGGGTCGCCTCGTCGCCGACCGGGACCAGGTCGGCGGGATCTGCGAGGCGGTCGAGGAGCTGTGGACCGAGACCCCGGCCGGCCACCCGGCCCCCGACATCCTCGTCTTCCTCTCCGGGGAGCGGGAGATCCGCGACGCGGCCGACGCCGTCGCGGCGATGGACCTGCCCGGCACGCAGGTGCTGCCGCTCTTCGCCCGGCTCTCCGCGGCCGAGCAGCACCGGGTCTTCCGCCGCGCGGCCGGGCGGCGGGTCATCCTGGCGACCAACGTGGCGGAGACCTCCCTGACCGTCCCGGGCGTCGGCTACGTCATCGACACCGGGACCGCCCGGATCTCGCGCTACAGCCAGCGCACCAAGGTGCAGCGGCTGCCCATCGAGCCGGTCTCGCGGGCGTCCGCCGCCCAGCGCGCCGGTCGGTGCGGCCGGCTGGCTCCCGGCACCTGCATCCGGCTCTACTCCGAGCAGGACCACGACGCGCGCCCGGCCTTCACCGAGCCGGAGGTGCAGCGGACCTCGCTCGCCTCGGTCATCCTGGCGATGACCAGCCTCGGGCTCGGTGACGTGGCCCGGTTCCCCTTCCTCGACGCTCCCGACTCCCGCCAGGTCGCGGACGGGATGCGGCTCCTGCAGGAGCTGAACGCCTTGCGCCCGGTGCAGGATCGGCCGGCGGAGGGGCGGCAGGCGGAGGGGCGGCCGGCGGAGGGGCGGCCGGCGCAGGGGCGGCCGGCGCAGGGGCGCAAAGCGCAGGGGCGCGCAGGGGCGCGGCTGACGGCATACGGACGCACGTTGGCCCGTCTCCCGCTGGACCCGCGGCTGGGACGGATGCTCATCGAGGCCGGGCGGCTGGGATGCACGCGCGAGGTGCTGGTCATCGTGGCCGCGCTGTCCATCCAGGACCCCCGCGAGCGGCCCGCCGAGAAGCAGGCGCAGGCGGACCAGGCCCACGCGCGCTTCCGCCACGAGCACTCGGACTTCGCCACCCTCCACCGGCTGTGGCGCCACCTGAAGGGTCGCCAGCGCGAGCTGTCCGGCAGCGCCTTCCGGCGGATGTGCCGGGAGGAGTTCCTCCACTACCTGCGGGTCCGGGAGTGGCAGGACCTGCACGCGCAGCTGCGGGCGGCCTGCCGCGCCGCCCGCATCGACCCCGACCTGGCCCCGGCCACCGGGGACGCCGAGCCGGACTGGGACCGGGTGCACCAGGCCCTGCTCGCCGGCCTCCTCTCCCACGTCGGCGTCCGGGACGAGGTGCGGCGGGACTACCTCGGGGCCCGAGGCGCGCACTTCTCGGTGGCGCCCGGCTCGGCGCTGTTCCGGCGGCAGCCCGACGTCGTCATGGCGGCCGAGCTCGTCGAGACCAGCCGGCTTTGGGCGCGGACGGTCGCCAGGATCGACGCGCGGTGGGCCGAGGAGCTCGGCGAGCACGTGGTCAGGCGCTCTTACAGCGAGCCGCGCTGGTCGCGCCGGCAGGGCGCCGCGGTCGCCACCGAGCGGGTCACCCTCTACGGCGTCCCCCTCGTCGCCGACCGCACCGTCCAGTTCGGCCGGATCGACCCCGCCACCTCCCGCGAGCTGTTCATCCGGCACGCCCTCGTGGAGGGCGACTGGGAGACCCGCCACGAGTTCTGGCAGGCCAACACCGCCCTGCTGGCGCGTGTCGCCGAGCTCGAGGACCGGGCCCGGCGCCGCGACCTCGTGGCCGACGACGAGGTGCTCCACTCCTTCTACGACGCCCGGGTCCCGCCCGACGTCGTGTCGAGCCGGCACTTCGACACCTGGTGGAAGCGGGAGCGGCGCCTCCGCCCCGACCTGCTGACCCTCCCCGAGGACCTCCTCACCGGCGAGGGTGCCGACCGCGTGACCGGGTCGGACTACCCACGGGTCTGGCGGCAGGGCGACCTCGAGCTCGACGTGACCTACACGTTCGCGCCCGGCACGGCCGAGGACGGCGTGACCGTGCACCTGCCGGTCGACCTGCTGGGCCGGGTGGACCCGCAGGGCTTCGACTGGCAGGTGCCCGGGCTTCGGGACGAGCTGGCCGTGGCGCTGCTCCGGTCGCTGCCGAAGCCGACCCGCCGGCAGCTCGTCCCCGTGCCGGACACCGCCGCGTCGGCGCTGGCGGCGCTGCGCGCCGCTGCCGAGCCCAGCCGCGGCGCCTCGGCCGAGCCGTTCCCCCGGGCCCTGGCCACGGCCGTGGCCGAGGTGACCGGCGTGCGCATCCCGGTCGAGGAGTTCGACGTCTCGGCGGTGCCGTCCCACCTGCGCGTCACCTTCCGCGTCGAGGGGCCCGGTGGTGCCCTGGTCGCCACCGGCAAGGACCTCGGGGCGCTGCGGGCGCGGTCCCGCCCGGTCGTGCGCACCCGGATGGCCCGGGCGGCGGCCTCGCTCGAGCGCACCGGCCTGACCGGGTGGGACCTCGAGGAGGTCCCCGAGACGTTCGAGGGCCGCGCCGGCGAGCACGCCCTGCTCGGCTTCCCGGCGCTGGTCGACGAGGGGACGTCGGTGGCGCTGCGGGTCCTCGACGACGAGGCGGCGGCGCGCGACGCCCACCGCGCCGGGGTGCGCCGGCTGCTCCTCCTGGTCACCACCGCGCCGTGGAAGCGGGTGCTGGCACGGCTCTCCACCGCGCAGAAGCTGGCCCTGGCCACCAACCCGCACGGCTCGGTCCCGGCCCTGCAAGAGGACTGCCTCGCCGCCGCCGTCGACGCCGTCGTCGCGGAGCACGCGCCGGGGGAGGTGCGCACCCGCGCGGACTTCGACGCGGCGCGCTCCGCCGTCCGCACCCATGGGCCCGCGCGGGTGCTGCGCGTGGTCGAGGAGGTCGAGCCGGTCCTGCTCGCCGCCGCCGAGGTGCGGTCGCTGCTGGACGCGCTCGCCTCCGGCGCAGGCGCCTCCACCCTGGCGGCCACCACGGCGGACGTGCGGGCCCAGCTCGACGGCCTGGTCCGGCCGGGCTTCGTCGCCGCCGCCGGCGCCGGGCGGCTCGCCGACCTCCGCCGCTACCTCGCCGCCATGCTCGTGCGCCTGGACAAGGCGCCCGGCAACGCACGCGAGCCCGCCCTCCAGTCGACTGTGGACGCGGTGGAGAGCGCGTATGCCGACCTGCTGGAGTCCCTGCCCGAGGTGCGCCGCGGTGCCCGCGACGTCCGCGACCTGGCCTGGATGGTGGAGGAGCTGCGGGTCAGCCTGTTCGCGCAGGGGCTCGGCACGGCATACCCGGTCTCGGAGAAGCGGGTCCGGCGCGCGATCGCGGCGGTGGCCGCCGCGCCGGCCTCCTGACCGACCGAGCCGGCTCGGGAGCGGGTGGGGGCACCGGGCCGGCCGGGGGTGTCCCCGGGAATCGCCGTGCCGCCCGGAGCGTTCGACCGCACGAGACCACCACGAGCAGCCGGCCCCAGCGCGGGCCATCCGGAAAGGCCACCCCCGTGCAGAACCCCTCCTCGCTGTACCGCTTCGAGGCCGACGCCGCCGACCTCGGCCCCCGGCCGGGCGTGCTGCTGGTGCTGCTCGGCGGGCTCATCGACGCCGGTCACCTCCAGCGGATCCTCGGCGCCCACCTGCTGGAGAGCGGAGCGGCCGAGGCCGTCGCCTCCTTCGACGTCGACCAGTTGCTGGACTACCGCGGCCGCCGCCCGGCGATGGTCTTCGACCAGAACCGGTGGGTCAGCTACGAGGACCCGTCGATGATCCTCTACCGGCTCGCCGACCGGGACGGCCAGACCTACTACCTGCTGGTCGGGCCGGAGCCGGACTACCAGTGGGAGCGCGTCGTCGAGGCGGTCCGCGAGCTCGTCGACCGCTTCGGCGTCACCCTGACCGTCTCCACGCACGGCATCCCGATGGCGGTGCCGCACACCCGCCCGGTCGGCGTGACCGCCCACGCCACCGACCGGCGGCTGGTCGCCGGGGCGCCGCCCTCACCGTTCGGGAGGGTCCAGGTGCCGGCCAGCGTCGCCGCGCTGCTCGAGCTGCGGCTCGGTGAGTCGGGGCGTGACGCGCTGGGCTTCGCCGTCCACGTGCCGCACTACCTCGCGCAGTCCGAGTGGGCCGAGGGCGCGTTGACCGCGCTGAACGCGGTGGTCGACGGCACCGGCCTGAACCTGCCCAACGACGAGCTCGTCGCGCGGGCCGGCGCCGGCCGGCGGGAGATCGCCCGCGAGCTGTCGGAGAACGCCGAGGCCACCGCGGTGGTCTCCGCGCTCGAGCAGCAGTACGACTCCTTCCTCGCCGGCCAGCAGCGACCGGGCCTGCTCGCGACCGAGTCGGCGCAGATCCCCTCGGCCGACGAGCTCGGTGCCGAGTTCGAGCAGTTCCTGCGCAACGTCTCCGACGAGGACTGACCTCGCTCCGCCGCCGAGCCGGCGGCGGCATGCCGTCGGCCCGGGCGGGCTCGCCCCCGCCTCCGAACTGCGCCGGGGGCGTCTCACGCCTTGGCGTCGGACCAGCGGTGCACCACCGAGGTGTCGGCCACGAAGCGCACCGGGCCCCCACCGGACCACCGCCGTGCCGCGTCGCCCAGCGCCCGGTCGACCAGCACCGACACCTCCTCGGCGCGCTCCTGCGGGGTGTGGACGAGCAGCTCGTCGTGAAGGCACAGCACGACCTCGGCGCCGACCGGACGGGTCGTCGCCCGCACCGTTGCGGCCCACGCCTTGAACAGCTCGGCGGCCGCGCCCTGCACCACGGCGTTGCGCGCGAAGCGCCCCCGCGCCGCGTCGAGCGCCGGGTCCAGCCCCGGTGGGTGCCCGCCCAGCACGCGCCCGGTCAGCACGACGCGCCCGCCGAAGGTGCGCACCGGCTCGCCGCGCACGCCCGCGGCATACGCATCGTCCAGGTAGGCCATCGCGACCGGGTAGGCGTGCTCGAGCCCGCGCAGCGCCTCCCCGGCCGCCCCGCTGCGCTGGCCGTACATGGCCGCCAGCACCGCGACCTTCGCCACCGCGCGCTCCACCCCGAGGCGCGCGGCCACCGGGGCGTAGAGGTCGGCCTGCGCGGAGGCGCCCGCCAGGGCGGGGTCGCCGGACACGACGGCCAGGACGCGTGGCTCGACCTGCCCGAGGTCGGCCCGGACGAGGACGTGGCCGGGCGCCGCCGCGATCCCGGGCCGCAGCGCCGCGGGGAGGTTGTGCAGTCCGGAGTCGGCGGTCATCCGCCCGCCGGCCCCGTCGCAGGCGGTCCACCGTCCGCGCAGCCGGTCGTCCGGGCCGACCGAGGTGTCGAGCCACCGGTGCCCGTAGGTGGTCGCCACCCGCTCGGCCCGCCGCCAGGCCAGCAGGGCCTCGACGACGGGGTGCACGCCGCGGTAGCGCTCCAGCACGTGCTTGCGGGTGCTCGGGACGTCGACGCCGACGGCCGCCAGCATCGCGCGCACGTCGGCCGGGTTGCGCAGGTCGGTGGACTCCCGGCCCGGGACGTGCCGCAGCACGGTGGCGTCGCGGGACCGCCTCGCCTCGAGCGCCTCGGCGTCGCCGCGCGGGCGCGGCCCGGCCGCCTCGGTGACGAGCCGCTCCAGCGTCGGGCGGTCGACCGGCAACCCGTCGCGCTCGAGCTCCAGGCACAGCAGGGCCGCGGCCGACTCCGCGTGCACCGTCGCGACCACGCGCGCTCCGGCCGCGGCCGCCTGCGCCGCCTGCAGCTCGCCCGTCTCGAGCGCCGCGCCGGCCCAGGCCAGCAGGGCCGCGTCACCGGCGAGCCGCTCCGGTCCCCCGGCGTCCGGCCGAAGGTGCCCGTCCGGGCGCACCAGCCCGTCGTCACCGTCCGCCTCGCTGCCGGCCGCCGCGTCGAACAGGTCGCCGGAGGGCGGTGGCGGCACGTCGACGACGGGTATGCCGTGTGCCCCCGCCCAGCACGCGCCCGGGCCGGCATCCCAGCCGCCGTGGAGGAGGCGGTGGGCCTCGGCGAGGTCCCAGGCGCGGGCCAGCACGGCTCCCGTGGCCGCGACCGGCGCGAGGTCACGGGCGGCGGACCAGCACACCCAGCGCGGGTGCTCCCGCGCCTCGAGGTCGAGGACCGCCCGCAGCACCGCCTCCAGCGGGCCGACCAGCCGCACGCCCGCACCGAGGACCGCCGCCCGGGTCGGTGCGGTGACGAACGCGACGGGCCGGGACGGCATACCGGACACCGTAGGCGGCGGGGCGGACACGGGCCGGTCCGGCCCGGCGCCGTGGCAGGATGAGGCGGACGCCGGGGACCCCCGGCCGCGAAGGAGGCACGCGTGGCACCGTTCGGCTTCGGGCGGAAGGCTCCCGAGCAGGAGGCGCCCACGACCGCGATCGAGCGTGCCGCTGCGGGTGAGCACGAGCAGGGTCTCCTGGGCGGGCCCAGCACGCGGCTGCTCCAGGGCCTGCTCGAGATCGGCATCGACGGGCGCGGCCCGGTGAAGTCCGCGGAGCAGGTCGCCGAGGCGGCGCTGCGGCAGACCGGCACGCCCGAGAAGGCGGTCGACCTCATCGTCAACAAGCACCTCCGCCTCGCCGGTGCGAGCGGCTTCGTCACCAGCCTGGGCGGGTTCATCACCCTCCCCGTGGGGCTGCCGGCCAACGTCTTCGGCTTCTACGTCATCGCGACCCGGATGGTGGCGTCGGTGGCCGCCGTGCGGGGCTACGACGTGCGGGACGAGCGGATCCGCTCCGCCGTGCTGCTCACCCTCGTCGGTGCCGACGCCGACGAGCTGCTCCGCAAGGCCGGCATGGTGAGCGCCACCGGTGGCCTCACCGGGCTGGCGGCGGAGCGGCTGCCCGGTCCGGCGCTCATGGTGCTGAACAAGGCGGTCGCCTTCCGGCTCCTCTCCACCGTGGGGCGGCAGTCGTTCACCAGACTCGGCCGGGCGCTGCCGCTCGCCGGCGGCGTCATCGGAGGGACTCTGGACACCTGGCTGCTGACCCGGATCGCCGGCAACGCGCGGCAGGAGTTCCCGCAGGCCGAGCACCGGGTCGGACCGCCCGGCGGGGAATCCTTCGCAGTGGCCGGTTCGTTGGATGCCGCGACGGGTGCGACCGGCGGCCCGTCGCCCGTCTCGTAGAAGGACTCCCGCATGCCCGCCCCCCCGCGCCTCGCCACCGTGAAGAGCTTCGCCAACGCCGTGCGCCTCGCCACGCGAGCCGGTGGCCCCTCCCTCGGGGAGCGGCTGCACGCCCTGCCCCGCAT
>DASQFD010000136.1:0-12574 GCA_035633255.1 Dermatophilaceae bacterium | reverse complement strand
GAGGCCGATCTCTACGCAGAGTGGATCGCCAACGACCGCCAGCTACGCTCCCTGATCACCGCGATGCGCGAGGTGGCAGCCAAGGCCACCGAGCTCAGCCTGCAAGAGGCCAAAACCAAGGCCGAGGTTTAATCGCAAGCTCAGAGAACCCGCAGCATCCGGATGTTGCCCAAGGTGTTCGGCTTGACCCGCTCGAGGTCGAGGAACTCCGCGATGCCCTCGTCGTAGGACCGCAGCAGCTCGGTGTAGACCTCGGGCTCCACGGCCTGCCCGTCGATGACCTCGAACCCGTGGCGCGTGAAGAACTCCGCCTCGAAGGTCAGGCAGAACAACCGCTGGACCCCCAGGTGCCGGGCCCGCTCGACCAGCCGGGCGAGCAGGGCCGACCCGATGCCGCCGCCGTGCAGGTCGGGCGCGACGGCGAGGGTGCGCACCTCGGCGAGGTCCTCCCACAGGACGTGCAGCGCCCCGCAGCCGACGACCCGGTCGCCGTCCTCGGCGATCACGAAGTCGGTCACCGACTCGTAGTAGGTGACCGCGGCCTTGTCGAGCAGGACCCGACGGTCGGCCAGCGGCGCGACCAGCGCCCGGATGGCGCGCACGTCCGGCGTGCGGGCGTCGCGGATCCGCACCGTCGTCGGGGTGCGCAGCCGGGTCACGCTCACCGGCCCAGCGTACGGGCGGCCGCTGCGGTGCGGCCCGGCTGCGGGGCGGCTGGCCCCGGCTCGCTCCGGGTGCCGGTATCCATGCCCCACCGCGAAGGGGCGGTATGCCGCAGAGTCGCCCCTGCGGCATACCGCCCCTCCACGTGCGGTGACCCCCTCGGGGTCGGGCGTCAGTCGCCGGCGGCGACCACGGGGACCTCGATCGCGGCGGTGTGCGGGGTCCCGACGAAGGTGAAGGACTGCTCCTTGCCCTCGCCCGTCGTGCCGACCGCCACGATCTCGCCGGACTTCAGCTCGCCGAAGAGGATCTTCTCGGAGAGCATGTCCTCGATCTCGCGCTGGATCGTCCGGCGCAGCGGCCGGGCGCCGAGGACCGGGTCGTAGCCCTTCTTCGCCAGCAGCTGCTTGGCGTCGGAGGTGAGCTCGATGCCCATGTCCTTGTCCTTGAGCCGCTTGTCCAGCTTGGCGATCTCCAGGTCGACGATCTGCACGATCTCGGCCGGGGTCAGCTGCGGGAAGACGATGGTGTCGTCCACGCGGTTGAGGAACTCGGGCCGGAAGTGCTGCTTGAGCTCGTCCTGGACCTTGTTCTTCATCCGCTCGTAGTCGCTGCGGCCGTCCAGGCCGGCCGAGAAGCCGAGCGTGCCCTTGGAGATGTCCCGGGTGCCGAGGTTGGTCGTCATGATGATGACCGTGTTCTTGAAGTCGATCATCCGACCCTGGGAGTCGGTGAGGCGGCCGTCCTCGAGCACCTGCAGCAGGGAGTTGAAGATCTCCGGGTGGGCCTTCTCGACCTCGTCGAAGAGCACCACGGAGAACGGCTTGCGCCGCACCTTCTCGGTGAGCTGGCCGCCCTCCTCGTAGCCGACATAGCCGGGCGGCGAGCCGAAGAGCCGGCTGACCGTGTGCTTCTCGGAGTACTCGGACATGTCGAGCTGGATCAGGCTGTCCTGGTCGCCGAAGAGGAACTCCGCGAGCGTCTTGGCGAGCTCGGTCTTTCCGACGCCGGTCGGGCCGGCGAAGATGAACGAGCCACCGGGGCGGCGCGGGTCCTTCAGGCCGGCGCGGGTGCGCCGGATCGCCTGGGAGAGCGACCGGATCGCCTCGTCCATGCCGACGACCCGCTTGTGCAGCTCGTCCTCCATGTGCAGCAGCCGGCTGGACTCCTCCTCGGTGAGCTTGAACACCGGGATGCCGGTCGAGGCGGCGAGCACCTCGGCGATGAGCTCCTCATCCACCTCGGCGACCACGTCGAGGTCACCGGACTTCCACTCGGCCTCGCGCTTGGCCTTGTCGGCGCGCAGGTTCTTCTCGTCGTCGCGCAGCCGCGCGGCCTTCTCGAAGTCCTGCCCGTCGATCGCCGACTCCTTCTCCCGGACCACCGTGGCGATCCGGTCGTCGAAGTCGCGCAGGTCCGGCGGCGCGGTCATCCGGCGGATCCGCAGCCGGGCGCCGGCCTCGTCGATGAGGTCGATCGCCTTGTCGGGGAGGAAGCGGTCGTTGACGTAGCGGTCGGCCATGTTGGCGGCCGCCACGAGCGCGCCGTCGGTGATCGAGACCCGGTGGTGGGCCTCGTAGCGGTCGCGCAGCCCCTTGAGGATCTCGATGGCGTGCGCGAGCGTCGGCTCGGCGACCTGGATCGGCTGGAAGCGGCGCTCGAGCGCGGCGTCCTTCTCGATGTACTTGCGGTACTCGTCCAGCGTCGTCGCGCCGATGACCTGCAGCTCGCCGCGGGCCAGCATCGGCTTGAGGATGCTGGCCGCGTCGATGGCGCCCTCGGCCGCACCCGCCCCGACGAGGGTGTGGATCTCGTCGATGAAGAGCACGATGTCGCCGCGGGTGCGGATCTCCTTGAGGACCTTCTTCAGCCGCTCCTCGAAGTCACCGCGGTAGCGGCTGCCGGCGACCAGGGCGCCGAGGTCGAGGGTGTAGAGTTGCTTGTCCTTCAGGGTCTCGGGCACCTCACCGCGCACGATGTCCTGCGCGAGGCCCTCGACGACGGCGGTCTTGCCGACGCCGGGCTCGCCGATGAGGACCGGGTTGTTCTTGGTGCGGCGGGAGAGCACCTGCATGACCCGCTCGATCTCCTTCTCGCGCCCGATGACCGGGTCGAGCTTGCCCTCCCGGGCCGCCGTGGTGAGGTTGCGGCCGAACTGGTCCAGGACGAGCGACCCCGCCGGGGTGCCCTCCGCCGCCCCGCTCGGGCCGGCGCCCGCCGGGGCGCCCTCCTTGCCACCCTGGTAGCCGGAGATGAGCTGGATGACCTGCTGGCGCACCCGCGAGAGGTCGGCGCCGAGCTTGACCAGCACCTGGGCGGCGACGCCCTCACCCTCCCGGATCAGCCCGAGGAGGATGTGCTCGGTGCCGATGTAGTTGTGGCCGAGCTGCAGCGCCTCGCGCAGGCTCAGCTCGAGGACCTTCTTGGCCCGGGGGGTGAAGGGGATGTGCCCGGTCGGGGCCTGCTGGCCCTGGCCGATGATCTCCTGCACCTGCTCGCGCACGGACTCCAGGGAGATCCCGAGGCTTTCGAGGGCCTTGCTGGCCACGCCCTCACCCTCGTGGATGAGGCCGAGCAGGATGTGCTCGGTCCCGATGTAGTTGTGGTTGAGCATGCGCGCTTCTTCCTGCGCGAGCACGACCACTCGACGGGCCCGGTCGGTGAACCGTTCGAACATGGGGGAACTCCTGACTTCTCGAGTCACCTCGATGCTAGCCGTGCGCGGGTTACGGGGCCGTTTCGTCTCGACGCGGCGCCCCCGACACGGGACTTATCTGCCCAACGCCGTGCCGGTCACGCGGTGTTCCACCCCCGCCGGGTATGCCGGCCTGTTCGCTCTGAGCGCACCCGTATGCCGGCGCCCGACCCCACAGCCGGGGCACCGGCATACCGGCGGGTGAATGTCGGATCCAGGGGTCCAGGGGCCCCCGGATCCGACATCCAGCGGGTCACGGCTCGGGGCGCGGGGTAGTCCGCACCGGGCACCCGCGCCGGCGGCAGGCGCCGGGCCACCCGTCCCAGCCCCGGGTCCGGAGCAGCGCGCCCAGCTCGAGGGCCGTCCGGCAGGGCTGCACGGCGACGTCCGGCCAGAAGACCCGCACGGTGAGCCACCCGTCCCCGGCCACGGCACGGTCCCGCCGCCCGTCGCGCATCCGGTCACCCCACGACTCGTGGCCCACGCGGCCGTCCACCTCGACGAGCAGGCGGTACGCGGCATACCCGTTGTCGTGGAAACGGGCCCGCCCACGCTCGGTCCGGACCTGCCGCTCGGCCACCGGCAGCCCGTGCGCGCGCTCGACGTCGCGCACGAAGCGCACCTCCGCGGGGCTCTGCGCACCCTCGTCGACGTCGGCGAGGACCTCGACCAGCAGCGCGCGGTGCGGGTGGCGGGCCCGTCGTCCCAGCTCGGTGCGCAGGCCGGCGGCCACGGTGAGCTGCCCGGACACCGCCCGGGCGACGATGGCCACGGCCGCGTCGGCGTCCCCGTCCGCGGCGATGTCGAGCACCGTGGGCTCGAGCCGGGTCCGCCACGGGTAGGCGGTCTCGTGCACGAGCTCGTCCCACCGTGACACCCGGCGGAGGTCGACGCCGTGGGGGACGACCACCCGTCGGGACTGGGGCACGGCGAGCTGGACGAGGCGCGGCGGGGTGGTCTCCGGGCCCCACAGGAACCCGGCGGTCCGTCCGCGCCACGCCGCGTCCGCCACCGGGTCCGCGGTCTGGGCGAGGAGGAAGGCGGCGGTGGCTGCGACCGCCCAGTCGCCCCGGCCCGGTGCGGTGAGGAAGACGCCCTCGTGCAGCCGCCGCCACCGCTGGGAGTCCACGCGGTGTCGCAGGGCGTCCGGAGTCATCCCCGCCGTCAGGCACTGAGCCCGAGTGAGCAGGTCGGCCTGCTCGTCCGCTCGCCGCCGCAGCCGTCCCCAGTCGATCGACACCTCGCCAGCCTGCCTCGATCGCCCACCTGGGCCTGCGCGTTCTCCACAGGCTCGTCGGCCGGCTCGGTGGGCCCCGTCCAGCGTTCGGCGTCGGCTGTCTCGACCTCGCCACCCTCCAAGGCGGCTGACTGTCGGTTCCGGGGGCGGGGGGGCCCTGGAAGTGACACCTACCGCGCGGTAGCCGGGGGGCGTCTCGCGCGGTCTCGCGGGGTCAGCGGCGGGGTCAGTGGCCGGGTCAGTGGCCGGGTCAGTGGCCGGGTCAGCAGCGGGGTCAGCGGCGGCGCTGGCAGCGGCCGCACCAGTAGAGGTTGCGCCCGGCCACCACCTGGGTGCGCACCCGCGCCCCGCAGACCCGGCAGGGCTCGCCGGTCCGTCGGTACACGTAGGACGTCCGCTCCCGCAGTCGGGGATGCTCCCCCCGCGCGATGGCCGCCTCGACCTCGGCCACCTGCTCCGCCACGGTGACGATCCGGCCGGTCACGACACCGAGCGGCATCAGCCGGACCAGGTCCTCCCAGAGCGCCCGCCAGGTGCGCCCGCGCAGCTCCGCCCCCGGCCGGAACGGGTCGACCCGGTTCCGGAAGAGCACCTCGCTGCGGTAGACGTTGCCCACCCCCGCCACCACGCACTGGTCCATGAGCAGCTCGCCGATGCCCTTGCGGCTGCGCCGGATGCGGCGCCACGCGAGCTCGGGGTCCGGGTCCGGTCGCAGCGGGTCCGGCCCGAGCCGGTCGGTCACGGCCGTGACCTCCTCGGGCGTGACCGCCGCGCATTGGGTCGGTCCGCGCAGGTCCGCGACGTGGTCCGGGGTCACCAGCCGCAGCCGCACCTGCCCCCGCGGCGCCGGAGCCCCGTCCTTACCCACCCCGTCGACCGTGAACGAGCCGTACAGCCCGAGGTGCACGTGCAGCCACGCGTCCCCGTCGAACTCGACGAACAGGTGCTTGCCCCATGAGCTCGCCTCGAGCAGCCGCCGCCCGTCGAGCAGCGCCGCCCCGTCCTCGAACCGCCCCTGCGGGCTGCTCACCCGCGGAGACGTGCCGGCGAAGGCAGTGCGCAGGTCACGCGCGAGCGCGTACAGCGTGTGGCCCTCCGGCATGCAGGGAGGGTATGCCGTGCTGCTGGCCTGTGAGCCCGCCGGCCCGCCGGCCTGTGAGCCCGCCGGCCCGCCGGCCCGTGAGCCCGCCGGCCCGTGAGCCCGCCGGCCCGTCAGCCGCGGCCGACCGGCATACCTAGCTGGCCTTCCTGGCCGCCCGCTTCGTGGGCTTGTCCTCGGAGGCCGCGGCGGCCTTCTTGGCGGTGGGCTTCTTCGACGCCGCCTTCTTCGCGGTCGCCTTCTTCGCGGGGGCGGGAGCCTCGGCCGGCTCGCGCTCCTCCCCCGCGTCGGGCTCCTCGGCGGCCCGCTGGCTGTCCGCCGGCGCCTCCCCGCGCGCGGCCTTGGCCTTCTGCACCGACTTGGCCAGCGCCGCCAGCAGGTCGACCACCTCGCCGCTCTCCTCGGGCGCGGCCGCGGGAGCCCGCACCTCGCCGCCGGCGACCTTGGCCTCCACGAGGGCCTGCACGGCCGCGGCGTAGTCGTCCTCGTACTCCGAGGGGTCGTAGTCCCCCGCCAGCTGGTCGATGAGCAGCCGTGCCATGGCCATCTCGCGGTCGTTGACCGGGTCCGCCTGGTCGACGTGGGCGAAGTCGGCGCTGCGCACCTCGTCCGGCCACAGCATCGTCTGCATGACGATGACGCCGTCGCGCACCCGCAGCACCGCCATCGTCATCCGGGTCCGGATCGACACGGTGACGATCGCCATCCGGTTCTCCGACTCCAGCGCCTCGCGCAGCAGGACGTAGGGCTTGGTAGCCGACTTGTCCGGCTCGAGGTAGTAGCTCTTGTCGAGGTACATCGGGTCGATCTGGTCCGCCGGGACGAACTTCTCGACGTTGATCTCCTTGGAGGTCTTGCTCGGCAGGTCGGCGAAGTCCTCGTCGGTGAGGATGACGATGTCGCCGTCCTCGGTCTCGTAGCCCTTGGCGATGTCGTCGTAGGCCACCTGCTCGCCGTCGATCGAGCAGGTCCGCTGGTAGCGGATCCGGCCGCCGTCCTCCTTGTGCACCTGCCGGAACTGCACGTCGTGGTTCTCGGTCGCCGAGTACAGCCGCACGGGCACGTTGACCAGGCCGAACGAGACCGCGCCCTTCCAGATCGCGCGCACCGCCGCCTCCTCGTCCCCGCGCCTGCCGTCCCGGGCGCACCTCGATCCACGGTACTGCCGCAGTGGGGCGCCGTGGAGGCCTGCGACCTGCGGACTCGTCGGGTGACGCGGCTCTGGTGTCCTTGCCGGAGTCGACCTCCCAGAGAAGTGGGCCCCTCCCACGTCACCCGACAAGGCCGTGGTCCGTGTCCGGGCGGCAGGATGGGACTCGTGCGCCCGATGCTCGCGACCGTCACCGACGCGGTGCCGCGCGGCGTGGAGTGGGTGCACGAGGTCAAGTGGGACGGCATGCGCGTCCTCGCGGACGTCGGCGCAGGACGGCTCACCCTGTGGAGCCGGTCCGGCCGGGACGTGACGGTGGCGTTCCCGGAGCTGGCCGGGCTCGCCGACGCCTACGACGACATGCTGCTGGACGGCGAGGTGGTCGCCCTCGACGACGGCCGCCCGTCCTTCGCCGCGCTCGCGGAGCGGATGCACGTCTCGGAGATCCGCAGGGCCGAGCGGCTCGTCGCCACCCGGCCGGTGACGTTCATGGTCTTCGACCTGCTGCGGCTCTTCGGGCAGGACCTCACGCCCCAGCCGTGGACCGCTCGGCGGGAGCTGCTCGAGAGGCTCGGTCTCGAGGGCCCACACTGGCGGGTGCCGCCGGTCTACAACGACGGCGGCGAGCTGCTCGCCGCGACGTCCGAGCAGGGCCTCGAGGGCGTGGTGAGCAAGCGCCGCGGCTCGCCGTACCTGCCGGGCCGGCGCTCCGCCGACTGGCGCAAGCTGCCGCACCGCCCCACCCGCTCGGTGGTGGTGGGCGGCTGGCGCCCGGAGACCGGCACCCTCGACCGGCTCGGCGCGGTCCTCGTCGGCGCCCCCGACGGTCGGGGCGGGTGGACCTACCTCGGCCGGGTCGGCTCCGGGCTCGCCGGAGCGGCGGCAACACCCGTCGCCGAGGCGCTGGCGCCGCTCGAGCGCCCCACCTCTCCCTTCGCGGACCCCGTGCCGCGCCCGGACCGCGACGGCGCGCGCTGGGTGGAGCCGCGCCTCGTCGTGGAGGTCGCCTCGCTGGGACTGAGCGGGGGCGGGAAGCTGCGGCAGCCGGCATACCTCGGCATTCGCCGCGACCTCGAACCGGACGACCTGGTGCCCGAGGACCCGTGGGAGGCCGACGATGCCTGAGCAGGCCGGGGCGGTGACCCGCGTGGAGGTGGACGGGCGCACCCTGCGCCTCTCCAGCCTCGACAAGGTGATGTACCCGTCGACGGAGACCACCAAGGGCGAGGTGCTCGCCTACTACGCCGCCATCGCCCCCGTGCTGCTGCCGCACGTCGCCCGCCGGCCCGTCACGCGCGTGCGGTGGCCGCACGGCGTCGGCGACCCGATGCAGTTCTTCGAGAAGAACCTGCCGTCCGGGGCACCGGGGTGGCTGGCGCGCGCGACCGTCGACGACGTCACCTACCCGCTGGTCGAGGGGGTCGCGGCGCTGACCTACCTGGTCAACCTCAACTCCCTCGAGGTGCACGTGCCGCAGTGGACCGTCGACCAGGACGGCGCGCCGCAGAACCCCGACCGCCTCGTCGTCGACCTCGACCCCGGCAAGCCGGCCGGGCTGCCCGAGTGCGCGCAGGTGGCGCTGCTGCTGCGGGAGCGCCTCGGCGCGCTGGGCCTGGAGCTGTACCCCGTCACCTCCGGGAGCAAGGGCATGCAGCTGTATGCCGCGTTGGGCCGGGACCTGACCTCGGACCAGGTGCGCGACCTGGCCCAGCAGCTGGCCCAGGAGATGACCGCCAGGCACCCCGACCTCGTGCTGTGGAAGATGACCAAGTCGCTGCGGCCGGGGAAGGTCTTCCTCGACTGGAGCCAGAACGTCGCCGCGAAGACGACGATCAGCCCCTACTCGCTGCGCGGGCGGGAGCTGCCGTGCGTCGCGGCGCCGCGGACCTGGGCCGAGGTGGAGGCCGGCGCCGAGGGCGACGCCGGGCTGGAGCAGCTCATGTACGACGAGGTGCTCGACCGCGTCGCCCGGGACGGCGACCTGCTGGCCGGCCTGCCCTGACCGATCGTCGCCGGGCCCGCGGTGGCAGGCCCTGCAGGCCGTGTCATGGCCTGGCACGGACGTTCCCGGATCACCCGCTCATCGGATCACGCATCAACCGGGAATGCCGTTCGCCGCCACCGTGGCGGCACCTACGGAATCCGCACTCCCACGGCCGAGAAAAGCGGTCGGCGCTTCCCGTTTGGCGCTTCCTACTCCCGGTTCACGGCATAGGGCACGGTTCGACGCCGCTGCTCCGGGATCAAGGTCGTGCCCCCGCACGCACTCTGGTGACCGGGCGTCAATTCACACATGGAGAAAAGCCGGCCCCCGGATGCCGTCGACGGAATCCGGGGCGACCCGCGCGCCCTGCGACCCGCGCGCCGGGCGCCCGGTCGGCGCGCGGCCCGGTCAGGGCATGCCGGGTCGCTCAGCCGTGGGCCTTGTCGTACGCCTCCTGGACGGCGGCGGAGATGCGGCCGCGGTCGCTGACCTGGTGGCCGTGGTCGCGGGCCCACTCGCGGATCGACGACAGGTCCTTGCGCTTGGTCCCGCCACCGCCGGAAGCACTGCGGGACGAGCCGCGGGAGGAGCGGCGTCCGCCACCGGAGCGGCGGGCGTAGCCGATCCACTGCGCGATGTCCTCGCGCAGGCGGGCGGCGTTGTCCTCGCTGAGGTCGATCTCGTAGGTCACGCCGTCGAGGGCGAACGTCACCGTCTCGTCAGCGTCCGACGTGCCGTCGATGTCGTCGACGAGAAGCACCTGAACGCGCTGGGCCATGGCAGGGGAGTCCTTTCGGAGGGACATCGTCAGGGGCGCCGGAATGACGCTTCAAGGAATGTTAGTGCCTGCGCTCGCGAAAAACCGCAAGTCCGGCAGGAGGGCGAGGTCACGAATCGCCCGGTCCGCCGCGGTCGCGCTCGACCGCCTGTTTGCGGCGGTCCTGCTCGGCCTCCCACTTCGACTGGGCCAGCCGCTCACGGCGGTCGCCCTCGAGAATGCCCTTCATGAGGAAGTAGAAGAGCGTGGCGACGCAGATCGTCGGGATGATCGCGGCCAGGTAGGGCCAGATGGTGTCCCACATGTCATGCCTCCGGCTTGAGGTGGGGGAAGAGGATCGTCTCGCGGATCGAGGCGCCCGTGAAGAGCATGACGAGGCGGTCGACCCCGAGGCCGAGCCCACCCATGGGCGGAGCGCCGTACTCCAGCGCCCGCAGGAAGTCCTCGTCGAGCTGCATCGCCTCGGGGTCGCCGCCGGCAGCGCGCAGTGACTGCGCCGTCAGGACCTCGCGCTGGAGCACCGGGTCGACCAGCTCGGAGAAGCCGGTGCCCCGCTCGACCCCCGCGATGACCAGGTCCCAGGCCTCGATGAGGCCCTCCTTCTCGCGGTGGGGGCGGGCGAGCGGCTGGGCGACCGCCGGGTAGTCGCACAGGAAGGTCGGCTGGAGCAGGGTCGGTTCCACGATCTCACCCAGCAGCTCCAGGAAGACCCGGTCCTTCTCGAGCCCCGGGTCGACGTCGACGTCGTGCCCGGCGGCATGCCGCAGCAGGGTGTCCCGGGGCGTCTGGAGGGTCACGCTCTCGCCGACGGCCTCGCTGACCGCGTCGTAGACCGGCAGCCAGCGCCACTCGGCGCCGAGGTCGACGCTCCCGCCGGGGGTCTGGACGACCCGGGAGCCGAGGGCGTCGGCCACCCCGAGGTACAGGTCGCGCATCAGCGCACCGATGCTGCGCTGGTCGCCCCACGCCTGGTAGGCCTCCAGCATCGTGAACTCCGCTGAGTGGGTCGCGTCGATGCCCTCGTTGCGGAAGATCCGCCCCATCTCGTAGATCCGGTCGACGCCGCCGACCACGGCCTTCTTGAGGTTGAGCTCGAGGGCGATGCGCAGCACCATCTCGTGGTCGAAGGCGTTCAGGTGCGTGCGGAACGGCCGGGCCGCGGCCCCGCCGTGGACGAGCTGGATGACGGGGGTCTCCACCTCGACGTAGCCCTGCTCGTCCAGGACCGCGCGGATGGCGCGCAGTGCCGTCGCCTTGGTGCGCACCATGTCGCGCGCCTCCTGGCGCACGACGAGGTCGGCGTACCGCTGGCGGACCCGGGCCTCCTCGGACAGCTCCTTGTGCAGCACGGGCAGCGGTCGGAGGGCCTTGCTCGCCATTCCCCAGCGGGTCGCCATGACCGAGAGCTCACCGCGGCGGGAGCTGAGCACCCGGCCCTCGACGAAGACGTGGTCGCCGAGGTCGACGTCCTCCTTCCACGCCGCGAGCGCGTCCGCGCCCACCTCCGCGAGGCTGAGCATGACCTGCAGGCGCGTGCCGACGCCCTCCTGGAGCGTCGCGAAGGCGAGCTTTCCGGTGTTGCGCACGAAGACGACCCGGCCGGCGACGGCGACGACGTCGTGGGTCTCCTCCCCGGTCTCCAGGTGCCCCCACCCCTCGCGAACCTCGGAGAGGGAGTGGGTGCGCGGCACGGCGACCGGGTAGGGCTGACGGCCGGAGGCGAGGATCCGCTCGCGCTTGTCCCGTCGGACCCGCAGCTGCTCCGGGAGGTCCGGCGCAGGCGCGGGAGGGGGAGAGGTCACCGCACAAGGGTACGAGTCGAGGAGGCGGCCCCCGCGCGGTGCCCGCCCGCTGCGGAGCGCCGCCCCGGCCGTCGGCCGGACCGACGACCTCGGCGGTCCCCAGGCGATCATGACGCTGGTTCCGTCAGGATGGTGCACCTGACACACTGAATCCGTCCCCTCGACAAGGAACAGGTGCCCGTGAGCCGTCACCCGCAGCGCATCACCCACCTCGTCGCCGGCCGGCCCTGGGAGGGGGAGGCCGAGCGCACCGGCCCGGTGTACAACCCGGCCACGGGGGAGCAGACCGGCGTCCTGGACCTGGCGTCGACCTCGGTGGTCGGTGAGGTCGTCGCCACGGCCCGCCAGGCCTGGGCGTCGCAGTGGGGGAACGCCTCCCTGACCGCGCGGACCCAGGTGCTGTTCCGCTTCCGCGAGCTGCTTCACGAGCGCAAGGAGGAGGTCGCCGCCCTGATCACCGCCGAGCACGGCAAGGTGCTCAGCGACGCCCTCGGCGAGGTGACCCGGGGCCTGGAGGTGGCCGAGTTCGCCTGCGGGATCCCCCACCTGCTCAAGGGCGGCTTCACCGAGAACGCCTCGAGCAGGGTCGACGTCTACTCGATGCGCCAGAGCCTCGGCGTCGTGGCGGTGATCAGCCCGTTCAACTTCCCGGCGATGGTGCCGATGTGGTTCGTGCCGATCGCCGTCGCGTGCGGCAACGCCGTGGTGCTCAAGCCGAGCGAGAAGGACCCGAGCGCGGCGCTCGCCGTGGCGCGGCTGTGGACCGAGGCCGGCCTGCCGGACGGTGTCATGAACGTCGTCCACGGCGACAAGGAGGCGGTCGACGCGCTGCTGACCCACCCCGACGTCAAGGCCGTCTCCTTCGTCGGGTCCACGCCGATCGCCCGCTACGTCTACGAGACCGGCACGGCGCACGGCAAGCGCGTCCAGGCGCTGGGCGGGGCGAAGAACCACATGCTGGTCCTCCCCGACGCGGACCTCGACCTCGCCGCCGACGCCGCGGTCAACGCCGGCTTCGGGTCGGCCGGCGAGCGGTGCATGGCCATCTCCGCGCTGCTCGCCGTCGAGCCGATCGGCGACGCGCTGGTGCAGAAGATCGTCGACCGGATGGGCAAGCTCGGCACCGGCGACGGCACCCGCGGCTGCGACATGGGGCCCCTCGTCAC
>DASQFD010000135.1:0-25415 GCA_035633255.1 Dermatophilaceae bacterium | reverse complement strand
CGCTCGGCCCCGTGGTGAACGTGCACCCGCAGCGCGGGGGCGAAGCGGGCAGCCTCACGCTGCCAGTTGCCGACGAGCGACATCGGGCAGACCAGCAGGGTCGGGCCCGCCTCCGCGAGACCCTCGCCGCACATCAGGGCGAGCAGCTGAACGGTCTTGCCCAGACCCATGTCGTCGGCGAGGATGCCGCCCAGACCGACCGACTCCAGGAACGACAGCCAGGCCAGGCCACGTTCCTGGTACGGACGCAGCTCGCCCTTGAAACCCTCCGGCGCGGTCATCGGCGCGACCCGGTGGTCAACCTGACCGGACAGGAGGTCCGCGAGCCAGCCCTGCGCCTCGACGTCCACCACCGGCAGGCCACCTGGTCCGTCCTCCAGCGTCCCGAGCGTTGCGAGCACCTCCGCGACGCTCATCCGCCCCCTGCCGTGTGACTTCCTGCCCAGGAACGCCCGGGCCCGTGCAAGGCGTTCGGCATCGACGTACATCCACTGACCGCGCACCCGCACAAGAGGCTGTTGGGCCTCGACGAGGTCGGCGACCTCCTGCTCGGTCAGCGTGTGCTCCCCGACGGCCAGGTCCCACCGGAAGTCCACCAGACCATCGCGGCCGATCGTCGCGTTGGTCGCGACCTGCCCCGGCTGAGCCGGGGTCGACACCGAGAGCTTCGCGCCCAACCGCATCGATGGGTTGGTCCACCAGCTCGGGAGGAGTACGCCGAAGCCGGCGGCCAGCAGGATCGGCGCGGCCTCCGACAGGAACCGGTGCGCGCCGTCGACGTCCAGGGTCAGCGACGACGGCTTCGCGGTGCGCAGCGCACCCTCGATGTCCGGGTAGAGGCGCACCGCACGGCCGAGCTCACCGAGCAGGGTCTCCTGCGGATCGGTGACGTGACGGGCCAGCGCGCGCAGAGCCCCCGAGGCACGCCACACCTGCCCGGCGTCGACGACCAGGCTCGGCTCCGCTGTCGACTGCAACGCGAAGTCCACACGCCACGTGGGGTCAGGCACCATCTCGCCGGCCGTTGCATCGCCAGCCGTTGCCACTGCAGCTCCGATCGGTTCGACCAACCGGAAGCAGGCCCGAACCGCACCGACCTGGGTGACCTCCCGCTGCCAGTCGGCCAGCGCCTCGTCCAGGGCGGCTAGGGCGACCGGGGTGGTGGCGAAGTAGGGGTCGGAACCGGTCAGCGCCGATCGGAACGACGCCGCTGTCCGCCTGCGCTTACCAGGGCCGAGGCGCGAGCGCACCGCCGCGTCCACCAGGGCATCGGTCGCAGCGGCCAGCAACTTCACCGCGGCCGCACCTCGGTCAACGGCGGCCGGGTATGCAGCCGCGAACGAACCAGGAAGCCCCCCGGCCGCGGCGCGAAGCCATACAGCGTCGGCTCCGGTCACGACCGCCGACCACATCGCCATCGCCCGACCGTCGCCCGCCTCTCGCACGCCGGGCAGCACCCGGCCGCGTCCGACGAGATCCACGGCCAACCCTGCAAGTGCCTGCAGCGCACGCAGGTCACCACCGGCGACCGGTCGTTCGAGGTCGATCTCGGCGTCGTCGGATGCCAGCAGGAAGGCCAGGGCGTTCTGAGGGTCCAAAGCAAGGGTTGGGACCTCCCACTGCCCGACGGCCGGGGACTCCGGGGTCTGCGACTCAGCGTGGGCTCGGCGCACCTCTGCTGAGGCGGACGGGCCCCGGTCCTGGTTCGGCAGGGCGAGGACAGCCGTACCCGGGGTGCCTTCTCGGGCTGTTGTAGTCGCCAGGACCTGCGCAGACACAGCGAAAGGGTGAGTCTGCTTCGCTGGGCGGCGACCTCGGCGAACAGGTGGCTGTGTCGGCGCCTCCGAGTCCTCGGCCCACACGACCAGTTCTCCCCTGGGATCGCGCTCGATCGACCACCAGCCGTGAAGGACGATCAACGCAGCTCCACTCCCAAGATCCGCCTTCCAAGATCGCCAACGTACCCGATGATGCGGCGAGGGCGTCCCGATTCCTAGCGACGTGCGTGGGGCAGCCGCGGGACGTGCAGGTGCCTCTGGCGGCCGACCGCAGCTGCCAGCCGGTGCGCGTCCTTGCTGAACGATGGTGGTGCCGTGTCGGCCGCTTCTGCTACAGCGTCGGGTAGCCGGATGCGCAGCGACTCAACCCGGTCGAGTGCGAGCTCGGGACGCAGCTCGAGGGCGGTCGCGACATCGACCCAGTCCTCCACCGTCACGTCGCGGACCTGCCATGCCCTGCCAACCTTCATCGAGCTGCGCACGGCTTCGCTCGGCTTCAGGTACGACGCGTAGCTGGCCGCGTCGTACAGCGGCGCCAAGGCGACCCGAGGGCCCCGCAGCAGCAGGCTGTAGTTCTTCGCGTGTGCGTCCGTGCCTCCAACGAGCACGTTGAAGGCGAACGCGTCGAAGAACGCCGTCCGTACCGCCTCGCGGTCGGCAAGCCCCAGCGTGCCGAGCAACGCAGCAACTTTGGTGACGCTCGGGCCCGCGTCGGCCCGGTACTTCTTGGAAGACGGGTAGCTCATCGCCTGGAGAAGGTCCTCCTGGTGCAGACGCAGCCACTGCCCGCCACGATCGCGGCGCCGGTCGTAGCGGGTGGAGACCAGGGTCTTTGCTCCGCCGAAGTCGACAAGCTCCACGTGGGCGACGCGCAGCCCGAGCAGCCCTGCGGCACGCAGACACACGAACTCGTTGACGTGCAGGTCGCCGAAGCGGGTGTCGGCGCGCGTGGGCTTCAGGATGTGCGTCGTCGGGGTGGCATCGTTCGGCACACCCCAGCCGCCGTCGTCGAGCAGGTGCAGGGCGACCTTGGTCTGAGCGCCGGCCAGACTCCACCGGCCCGAACCGGCCCCGACCTCCCAGCCGGCATCGCGCACGGTCAGCTCACGCAGCATGTCGCAGACCTCGGCCTCGGACAGGCGGCGCACGTCGCCGGTTCGCTGGGCCGCGTCTGAAGGGTCCACGTCGACCGGCAGCGCCTGCACAGCCCCCGCGGCGTCACGCCCGACGTGGCGCAGTAGTGCCAAGGGGTTGCGCGCCGACACCTGGAAGCGGCGGCCCCACTCCTCGCGTACGCCAGCGTTGTCAGGCAGCAGACCATCCAGCCATGCCGAGACGACGCGGTTGCCGTGGCGCCGTCCGGACAGCGGCATCGACAGCGACAGCGGGGTCGGTTTGCGCCCAGAGGTGTACCGGGCGTCGTAGGTGAAGCTCAGTGCGCCACCTGTCGCCTGCTCCACCCTGCCGGCCTGGACGCCGTCGAGGAACACGTTCATCTCGGTCGTGACGACTCGCCGGCGAACATGTCAGCAAAGGGGTCCTCGTTCAACGAACTGGGCTCGGGCGATGGCCCCAGGTCGACGGCCAGGCCGAGCGCGGCGAGCACGTCGAGCACCTTGCGGAGCTCGGCGCCGGGGTTCGATCCGGTCTCGAGCCGAGAAACCCACTGTCGCGGGACGCCAGAGCGGTCAGCCAAGGCTTGCTGGCTCAGCCCGCCCTGTTGCCGGGCAGCGCGGACGGCGGCTCCAAGGTCCCGCACGGTGGTGAGCATGGGGCCTCCTCTCGGCCCTTGTCCGGAATACATGACATCTACGGTTGTCACGTTACCATGACAGGCCTGCTTGTCACGGCAGCAAGACAAAGCGCTGTGTCACGGGCAGACAGAAGCGAGGGGTCTGCATGCGAGGAGCCGTCTTCACAGCCCCCGCCACTGCCATAACATTCGCCGCTTGCACCCCAGATTGGTACCCCTGAAAAGTACTGCAGTGGGGTGCCAGAAGGGCGTGATCGTGTACCCCACTACGCCCCGGCTCGTGCTCAATCACCCTCTCGCGGAACCGCTTCGGGGATTTTCCTAGCAGGGGGTCAGCGGCGGCCCGCTGACCGAGTCTCGCCGCACCCCGCCCGACCCCCGCCTTCGAGCGCGGAGCCGACTCACCCCCATACCGCTTCCACGGCGGTCAGTACCAGTGCGGGGAGCGGGACTGGAACGCGTCGTACGCGTTGCACGGCGACCCGTACCGGTCCTTGATGTAGCCCATCCCCCAGGTGATCTGCGTCGCCGGGTTGGTGAGCCAGTCGCTCCCGGCGCTGGCCATCTTCCAGCCCGGCAGCGACTGGGGGATGCCGTACGCCCCCGACGACGGGTTCGTCGCGCTCCAGCTCCAGCCGGACTCGGCGGTCCAGAGCGCGACCAGGCAGGGGAACTCCGCCCCGTCCCAGCCGTGCGACGCCATCTTCGAACGGGCGATCTCCTGGGCGGCGCGCGGCCCCGCCCCACCGGCCGCCTGCCGACCCAGCAGGTCTCGGCTCAGCCGCGCGGCGGCCTCGCGCTGGCCGGCGAGGTCCTCCGCGCCCTGGTTGAGCTCAGCGAGCCGCGCAGTGAGCGCCTCCTGCTGCTGACCCAGCCGGGCCGCCTCCGCGCCCGCCGTGGCGGCCTCCTTCTCCGCGGCCGCGCGCTTCGTCGCAGCGGCCGCGGCAGCGGTGTCCCGGTCGGCCCGCACCGAGACGAGCACGCGCTCGGTGGCGGCCGCCCGGACCGCTGCCGACGTGGCGGTCTCGAGGCTGTCCTGCACCCGGCGGGAGCTCTGGTCGAGCACGACGGTGAGGTCCGACATCGTGTTGGCCGGAGACAGCAGCAACGTGGGCATGTGCTGGAGGTCGCCACCCTGCATGTACATCAGCGCCGCCTCGCCGGACAGGGCGCGCTCCGCCTGCTCCCGCGCACGGCGGGCCGCGGCCACGTCCGCCGTCGCCTTCCGCACCGCCGCCTCCGCGTCGGCCAGCTGCTGCTCGGCCCGCTCGTGGCCCGTCACCGCGTCGGCGACGGCACGCTGCAGCTTCTCGAGCTGCGCCTGTGCGCCCGCCACCTTCGCCGTGATCTCGGCGACCTCCTTGGCCGCCGCGTCGGCAGCGGCCTTCGCCTTCGCGACGTCCGCCGCGCTCGGCACGGACGGGGAGGCGCTGCCACCGGGCGACGGCTCGGCCGGAGTGGCCACGCTGTCCGGAGTGGCCACGCTGGCCGGAGTGGCCGCGCTGGCCGGACTGTCCGGACTCGCCGCACCGGCCGAGCCGGCCGTGGCACACGACAGGACCGCCGCCGACAGAGCGGCGGCGGCGAGGACGGCACCCCTGCGGGCAGGGGAGGGGTCGATCACCCCGCCATCATCCCCCGACCGACGCCGTCGTGTCAGGGCTTCCCACCGACCGGTCCCGGCCCCGGAGCCCGTCCTAACGGGTCGCCGAGGCCAGCAGCTCGAGGACGTGCTGGTACTGCCGGCCGGTCGCCCGGGTCATCCCGAGCTCGCAGGTGCGGTTGCACGACGCGTACGCGTCGAACGGCCCCGCCTCCGCGATCTCGGCCGACTGCACCCGGGTCGCGGACTCGGTCAGCTCGGGGTGCAGCATGCCGCGGTCCCCCGCGAAGGCGCAGCACCCCCAGGAGTCGGGCACGTACACCTCGTCCGCCACCGCCCGCGCGACCGTCATCAGCGCGTCGTTCAGCCCCATCTCGGTCGACGAGCACGTCGGGTGCAGCGCGACCCGCCTCAACCGCCCGGTGGGTGCCGGCAGCGCCGGCAGTACCTCGGCGGCCACGAAGTCGACCGCGTCCCGCACCCGTACGCCGGCATACCGGGCGTCCTTGACCGCCGCATGCTCCAGCGTGGTCACCAGGCCCTCGGTGCACGACGCCGCGTCGCACACCACGTCCAGCTCGCCGCCGCGCGTCGACTCCCACAGGGCAGCGGCCACGCGGCCCTCCATCTCGGCCGCACCGTCGACCATGCCCTTGGACCGCCACGGCGTCCCGCAGCACAGCCCCGGCAGCCGCTCCGGCGCCACCAGGTCCACGCCGGCCCGCTCGCACAGCGACACGAAGGCGTCCCGAACCCCGGGCCCGACGTCGCTGGGCCCGAACATGGTCCCGACGCACGCCGAGAAGTAGACGACCTCCCGCACCGACGACCCGACCTCCGCCGCCGCGCCCTCCGGCGCCGCGCCCTCCCGCACCGGGGCCGCAGCCCCCGGGGCCGCGCCCTCCGGCGACCGGCCCTCCGGCCGCGGCCGCCCGCCACCGGGCAGCTCCGTCGACCACAGCGGCACGATGTCCTCGTCGCCCACCTTGCGCGCCAGCGCGTTGGGCACCAGCACCACCGGGTCCGGCAGCCGCCGGGTCACCGTCAGGGCCGCCCCGGCCACCCGCGTGGCCGCCCCCCAGTGCCGCGCCGCGACGCCCCAACCCCGACGAGTCACCGGCCCCGCCTCCTCGGCGCGCAGCCGCTTGGTCAGGTCGCCGGTGTTGATGTCGACCGGGCACGCGGTCTGGCACATCCCGTCCACCGCGCAGGTCTCGACCGCATCGTACTCGTAGTCCGACTCCAGCTCGTGCAGCAGCGCCAGGTCCCCGGCCTCCGCGGCCGCCCGCATCTCCCGGCGCAGCACGATCCGCTGCCGCGGGGTCGTCGTGAGGTCGCGGCTCGGGCACACCGGCTCGCAGTAGCCGCACTCCACGCACCGGTCGACCTCGTGCTCGACCGTGGGCGTGACCTTGATGTTGCGCGTGTGCGCGTCCTCGTCGTCGCTGATGATCACGCCCGGGTTGAGGATGCCCCGCGGGTCGCACAGCCGCTTGACCTCCCGCATGACGTCGTACAGCTCGTCGCCGTACTGCAGCACCACGAAGGGCGCCATGATCCGCCCGGTCCCGTGCTCGGCCTTGAGCGAGCCGTTGTGCCCCAGGACGAGCTCGACCATCTCGTCGGTGAACGCGAGCAGGCGGTCCATCCGCCCGCCCTCGAGCCGCTCGTTGAGCATGAAGTGGATGTTGCCGTCCTTGGCGTGCCCGAAGATCACGTTGTCCTCGTAGCCGTGCCGCGCGAAGAGCTCGATGAGCTGCTCACAGGTCCGCAGCAGCGCCGGCACCGGCACCACGACGTCCTCGAGCAGCGCGGTGGTGCCGGAGGGCCGCGCGCCGGCCACCGCGGCATACAGGCCCTTGCGCGTGGTCCACAGGCGCGCTCGCGAGGCGGGGTCGGAGGCCAGCGCCACCGGCGTGCTGAGCGGCAGCCGCCCGAGGGCCGGCAGCGCGGCCTCCCCCTGAGCGGCCACCTCGCCGGCGGTCTTGGCCTGGTACTCCACCAGCAGCGCCGCGTGCCGGTCGACGGCGATCCGCTTGAGCGTCTCGTCGGCCTTGGGGTCGGCCTGCCCGACGCGCAGCGACACCGCGTCCATGAGCTCGATCGTCGCCGGCCCGGTCTCCAGGATCGCCGGCAGCGAGCCGGTCGCGCCGCTGAGGTCGTCGAAGACGAGCAGCCCGGTCATGGCGTGCGGCAGCAGCGGCACCGTGTGCATCACCACCGAGGAGACGAAGGCGAGCGTCCCCTCGCTGCCGACGACCAGGTGCGCCAGCAGGTCGACCGGCCGGGTGTGGTCGAGGAAGGAGTTCAGGCCGTAGCCCATGGTGTTCTTCATCGAGAACTGCTGGGTCAGGATCCGCACCGAGTCGGCGTTGCCGCGCACCCGGTCGCGCAGCCGGTCCAGGCCGGCATACAGCTCCGGCTCCAGCTGCCGCAGCCGCTCGTCGGCGTCCGGGGCTCCGGTGTCCACCACGGTGCCGCTCGGCAGCACGAGGACGAGCGAGTCCAGCGTGTTGTACGTGTTGGCCGCCGTGCCGCACGCCATGCCGCTGCTGTTGTTGTTGACCACCCCGCCGAGCGTGCACGCGATCTCGCTCGCCGGGTCGGGCCCGAGCTTGCGCCCGTGGCGCGCCAGCCGCGCGTTCACCGCGCGCACCGTCGCCCCGGGTCCCACCCGCACGCGCAGCCCCTCGTCGAGCACCTCGATGCTCCGGAAGTGCTTGCGGGTGTCGACGAGGATCCCGTCCGTGCCCGCCTGCCCGGACAGGCTGGTGCCCCCGGACCGGAACGTGATGGGTATGCCGTGTGCCACCGACGCGGCGAACAGCCACCCGACCTCGGCCGCGTCCACGGGCTCGGCCACCGCCTGCGGCACGAGGGCGTAGTGGGAGGCGTCGTGGGCCATCTTCAGCCGGTCGGTCGCCCGGGTGTGCAGCCGCCCCGGGTCGCCGAGGGCGGCCGCGAAGGCGCCGACCACGGCCGGGTCCGGCGCGGCCAGCGCACCGGCCGGGCTGCCGGCCGCCGGCGCGGGCTGGGGCAGCTGCGTGGGCCCGGGGGCCGCGGCCGCGGCCTTGCCCACGGCCTCGGACTCGCTGGTGGTCACTCGGGGACGACCATCCAGCCGAGCACGTCGGTGGACTGGAGGTAGACCAGCACGCACATGGCGAGCAGCAGGCCCAGGCTCCACCAGACGACCCGGCGGAAGAGCGCACTCTCCCGGCCCTCCATGCTCACCACGGCGGCGGCGATGGCGAGGTTCTGCGGCGAGATCATCTTGCCGAGGACCCCGCCGGAGGTGTTGGCGGCGGCGAGCAGGTACGGGTTCAGGCCGGTCTCCTTCGCGGCGGTGGTCTGCAGGACGCCGAAGAGGGAGTTCGACGAGGTGTCGGACCCGGTGACGGCGACCCCGATCCAGCCCACGACCGGCGAGAGGAACGCGAAGAAGGCGCCCGTGGCCGCGAGTGCCCGGCCGAGGGTGGCGGTCTGGCCCGAGAGGTTCATGACGTAGGCCAGCGCCAGCACCGCGACGACGGTGAGGATCGTCCACTTGAACTGGATGACGACCCGCCCCAGCGCACCGAGCGCCTTGCCGATCGGGACCCGGTAGACGAGCGCGGTGAGCAGGCCGGCGAGGAGCAGGACCGTGCCCGCCGCGGTGAAGATGTTGAGGTTGAACGTCGTCGCCGCCGGGACCTTCCCGGCGCTGTTGAGGACCTCGAGCCCCGGCCAGGGGAACTTCCAGCCGGAGTTGGCCTCGAGGAAGGTCTTGAGCGGTCCGAACGACACCAGGGTGAAGAGCGCGACCACGATGAGGTACGGGGCGAACGCCATGAGCGTCTCGCGCCCGGTGACTGGCCCGGTGGTCTGGTCCCGCCCGGCGGCGAAGTGCTCCGGCGGGTCGGGGTCGTCCAGGTCGACGACCGCGGGGGCGGTGCCGAAGCTGGCGGCACCGCTGCCCGCACCGACCGACTCGGTGACGGGGCGGCTCTGGGCCAGGGCCGCCGAGGAGATGCCGTCGGTCCCGAGGACGTTGCTCGGCTGCCAGACCCGCAGCAGGGTGACGACGGCGACGGCACCGGCGAAGGCGGCGACGATGTCGGCCACCTGGTAGTTCCAGAAGTTGGAGCAGAGGAACTGCCCGACCGCGAAGGCGAGGCCACCGACGATCGCGGGCAGCCACGTGTCCTTGATGCCGCGCTTGCCGTCGACCATGAGGACGAGGATGAGCGGGACGAAGACGGCCAGGATGGGGGTCTGCCGGCCGACCATGGCGCCGAGCTTCTCCGGGTCCAGCCCGGTGATCTTGCCGAGCGTGGTGATCGGGACGGCGACGGCCCCGAAGGCCACCGGCGCCGTGTTCGCGACGAGGGCCACGGCGGCCGCCTTGACCGGGCGGATCCCCACCGCCATGAGCATCACCGCGGTGACCGCCACCGGCGTGCCGAAGCCGGCCAGCGCCTCGAGCAGCGCCCCGAAGCAGAAGGCGATGAGGATGGCCTGGATCCGCTGGTCGGGGGAGACCGAGGAGAACGCGCGCCGCAGCACCAGGTCGTAGCCGGTGAGCTCGGTGAGCCGGAAGATCCAGATCGCCGCGAGGACGATGTAGATGATCGGGAACAGACCGAAGGCACCGCCCTCGCTCGCGGTGATCAGGGCCTGTGTCCACGGCATACCGAAGGCGAGGATGGCGACCACGATGGCGACCGCGAGGGCGGCCAGCCCGGCCTGCCAGGCCTTCCAGCGCAGCACCCCCAGGAGGATGAAGAGGGTCAGCAGCGGCAGGGCCGCGACCAGCGCGGAGAGCGCCAACGACCCACCGACCGGGGCTGGTTCTGGCTGGAACACGCGGACTCCTTCGTCCCTGCGGATGATTGTCTGACAATATGACCCGTATACTTGTCGTGCAACTGGTCCGGAGGTCTCCTGGGTCACATGCCCCTTCTGGGGCGGGAGTCGGGCCGGCCCGGTTGCTACAGTCACGACGAGGGGGAGAGGAGGGCGCCCCCGTGAGCACGCTGCAGACCGTCTCGGTCGTCGATGCCCTCTCCGACACCCTGAGGGCGCGGGTGCTCGACGGGCACCTCCAGCCGGGCGCGTCCCTCGTCGAGGCCGACGTCGCCGCGGAGTTCGGCGTGTCGCGCCCCACCGCGCGCGCCGCCATCACCTTCCTCGTGCACGAGGGGCTGCTCCGCCACCAGGCGCACAAGTCCGCCCACGTGCCCGTCCTCTCGCGAGCCGACGTCGAGGACCTCTTCCTCGTCCGCATCCCGCTCGAGCTCGGCATCGTCGGTGCGGTGGTCGCGCAGGGCCCGCCGCCGATGGACGCGGAGCGCGCCGTCGACGCCCTCGCCGCCGTCCCGTCGGGCGCCCCCCACAGCGTCTTCGTCGAGGCCGACCTCGACTTCCACCGGGCGCTGGTGCGTGCGGTGGACAGCCCGCGGCTGAGCCGGCTCTACGCCGCGCTCAGCGGTGAGATCCACCTGTCGATGGTGCAGTCGCGCTACGTCCTCGGCCGCGACCGCATCGCCCGCGAGCACCGCGAGGTGTTCCAGGCGCTGGAGGCCGGGGACGCGGCGCTCGCCGAGGAGCGGATGCGCGCGCACCTGGAGGGGGCGCGCGAGGCGCTCGCCAGCCGGCTGGACGGGGGCGCGAGCGCCGTCGAGGCGTCCTGAGCGGCGCGGGACGTCAGAGGGCGGGACGTCAGAGCGCGCCGGAAGTCAGAGCGCGGCCGACGTCAGAGGGCGGCGGCGACGGCCGGCCGGGAGAGCTCGGGGCCGACCCCGTCGTCGGTGAACGCGGTATGCCGTGAGCCCACCTTGCGCACGGTGCTCAGGTGCCCGCCGAGGAACCCCGACGCCCCCACGACGCCGGCGCCGACGAGGGAGAGCAGGACGCCGGTGGCGTGCCGGCCGGAGCGGCGGTACCACCACGACGCCGCCATCGCCGTGCCGCCCACGGCGTTGAGCACCGCGTGCGCCGAGCCGAGGCGGGTCTCCGGCTCGGAGGTCTCCCGCCACTCGGCGAGCCCGGTGAGCGCGGTCGGCACCACGGCGAGGGTCCCGGCCCCGACGAGGAACTGGGCGGTGCGGGCGCCGCTGCGGGGGCGGAAGAGGTCGACGACCACGGCCGAGGTCCACAGCCCGATCGGCAGGTCGGTCATGAGCGGGTGCAGCGCGTGACCGAGCTTCGCGCCGAGCAGGCTCGAGCGCAGCGGCTCCCTGCCCAGCGGCGCGGACACCGCCCGCAGCACCGCCGAGACGCCGTCGAGCTTGGTGTCGCCCTCGAGCACCTGCACCGTACGCACCGGTGCAGGGGCCGAGCGGGCGACGCGGGGAAGCGCGTCGCCGAGGCCCTCGGGGCGCTCACCGACGTTGGTGTCGCCCGCGGCGTGGGCCGCAGCGTGGCCGGAGGCGTGGTCTGACGCAAGGCCCGAGGCGGGGCCGGGGGCGTGGTGGCTCATGAAGGGGGAGTACCCCGGTTCGCGGCCGGATATGCCCTCCCGAGCCAGCGGGTCGAGGTGACGCTGCGCCCCGTGGGGGTGGCGCGACACCTCGACCCGGCTGGTCGGCTCAGGCCGGTCGGCTCAGGCCGGTCGGCTCAGGCCGGTCGGTCAGGCCCCGGTCAGGCCCCGGTCAGGCCCCGGTCAGGCCGGGGTCAAGCCGGTCAGCGGCCCTCGTCGACGTGCGGGGTGCCGAGGTCGGCACCCTCGGAGGTGGCCGTCTCCGCGTGGGCGCCCTCCTCGCCGAGGCCGGTCTCCCCGCCCCAGGTCTCGACCGGCTGGTCGAGCGCGCCCTCGCCGAAGGCGCTGTCCTCGCCACCGACGCCGGTCGGCATCCCCTCACCGGCGACCTCGAGGTCCTCGGCCAGGTCCGTCGCCGAGCCACCGGCGTCGAGCAGGTCCGGGTCCGGCGCCCCCTCGGAGGGCCGGTCCGTCCCGGCGGCACCGGCCGTGGAGGCGGCCGCCCCCGACACCTCGCCGGCCTTCTCCTTGACCGCTCCGGTGGCGGCCGCCGCCTTGGCCTTCGCGGTCGAGGCGAGCTCGCCCACCTTGTCGCCGACCGAGCCCCGGCCGGAGCTGGGCGGGCTGTAGGGGCCGGCCGTCGCCCACGGGTCGGCCTTCTCCCGGGTCTTGAAGTACGAGTACGCCGCGGCGCCGGCCCCCGCGAGCCCGAGGAGCACGAGCCACGTGCCCACGTGGTGACCGCCCCCGCTGCCCTTCTTGGTCGCCACGGCCTCGCCCTTGAGCACCGAGAGCGCCTCGGGGGCCCGGTCGGCGGTGTCGACGGCGGCCTTCTTCGCCGCGGTCGCCCCCGCGGCGGCGGTCACCATCGCGGCGGTGATCTTCGGCAGGACGTCCTCCATGAAGGTCTCGCGCGCCTTCTCCACGTGCGGGGTGAACGCCTCGGCCGCCTCGTGGAGCTTGGCGGGCGCCTCGCTGGCCCGGTCCCTGGCGGCCACCCCGACGTCCTTGGCGGCCTCGCGCGCGGCGTCGACCTTGGGAGCGGCTCGCCCGGCCAGATCGTGGGCGCGTCCCTTCAGGTCGGCAGCCGCGTTGTCCGACGCGGCGTGGGCCCGCTCGGCCGCGGCCTTCTCGGCCTTGGCCTGCGCCGCGTCGGCGTCGGCCACCGCCTGGGTCGCCTCGGCCCGCGCCTCGACGGCCTCGACCCGCGCACCCGCGGCGGCTGCCTCCGCCGACTTGGCGTCCGCGGCCGTCGTCGTCGCCTCCGCGGCCTTGGTCGTCGCCTCCGCGACCGCGACCTCCGCCTGCTCGGCCGCGGCCGCGCTCGCCTGCTCGGTCCTGTTCTTCGTGCGGAACACCGCTCACTCCTTCATCGACGGACGGAACCCTGATCCACCCATCCTGCCCCTCGGCGCCTTCCGATGGGACCGAGGGCCCGGGAAACCTTCTCCTGCCCCGACTCCGGACCGGGTATGCCGTCCGGCCGAGGATCCGGTGGCCGGTCCGGGAGGCGGGCGGCCGGCACACCCGGTGGTCGGGGTCGGTCCCGGCCGGCCTCCACGGCGTCCGCGCGGGCTACGTTGGGTCGATGCGATACCGGACCCTGGGCTCCAGCGGGTGCGCCGTCTCGACCTTCGCGCTCGGCACCATGACCTTCGGCGCGGAGGCCGACGAGGCGGAGTCCGGGCGGATGCTCGACGCCTTCGTCGAGGCCGGCGGCACCCTCGTCGACACCGCGGACGTCTACGCCGGCGGGCGCTCGGAGGAGATCCTCGGCCGCTGGCTCGCCGACCGGCCGGCGGAGGTCACCGAGCGGGTGGTGCTCGCGACCAAGGGCCGGTTCGCCACCGGCCGCGGGCCCAACGGCGACGGGCTCTCCACGCGCCACCTGACCCGCGCCCTCGACGCCTCGCTGCGCCGCCTCGGCGTGGACCACGTCGACCTCTACCAGGTGCATGCCTTCGACCCGTGGACCCCGCTGGAGGAGACCGTCCGCACCCTCAACGGCTTCGTGCGCGCCGGCCGGATCTCCTACTGGGGGCTGTCGAACTTCACCGGCTGGCAGCTGACCAAGGCGGTGCACCTGGCCCGCGCGATGGGCGCCGCGCCGCCGGTGACCCTGCAGCCGCAGTACAGCCTGCTCGTGCGCGAGATCGAGTGGGAGGTCGTCCCGGCCGCCGTGGATGCCGGGCTCGGGCTGCTGCCGTGGGGCCCCCTCGGCGGCGGCTACCTCACCGGGAAGTACCGCCGCGACACCCCGCCCGCCGGGGCCAGCCGCCTGGGCGAGGACCCGGGCCGCGGCATGGAGGCGTGGGACCGCCGGGGCAGCGAGCGGACCTGGGCCGTCGTCGACGCGGTGCGGGAGGTCGCCGAGGGGCGGGCGGTCCCGATGTCGCAGGTGGCGCTCGCCTGGGTCACCGACCGGCCCGCGGTCACCTCGACCATCCTCGGCGCGCGCAGCACGACCCAGCTCGCCGACAACCTCGCGGCCGCGGACCTGGTGCTCGACCCGGAGGATGCCGCCCGCCTCGAGGTGGCCAGCCGCGTCCCGGTGGGCGACTACCCGTACGGGGAGCTCGGCGGGCAGCAGCGCAGCCGCGAGCTCGCCGGCCCCGGCTGACCGGTCCCGCACCCGCACCCGCGTCCGGCCCGACGGCGGCCGGGGCGGGAGTGAAGCCGGCCCGGAACCCGGCGGCGCGGCATACCCGTTGCGTGGTGCATGGGAGGATGGCGCGCATGAAGGCAACGCTGCACACCAACCACGGCCCCATCTCCGTCACCCTCTTCCCCGACCACGCGCCGAGGACGGTGCGCAACTTCGTGGGGCTCGCGACGGGCGAGCAGGAGTACAAGGACGACGCGGGCCGCACCAACCCCACGCCGTTCTACGACGGGCTCGCCTTCCACCGGATCATCCCGAACTTCATGGTCCAGGGCGGCTGCCCGAAGGGGGAGGGGACCGGCGGGCCCGGCTACACCTTCGACGACGAGATCCACCCCGAGCTGCAGTTCACCAAGCCCTACCTGCTCGCCATGGCCAACGCCGGCAAGCGCTTCGGCAAGGGCACCAACGGCTCCCAGTTCTTCATCACCACCGCCGCGACGACCTGGCTGAACGGCAAGCACACCATCTTCGGCAAGGTCGCCGACGAGGCCAGCCGCAAGGTCGTCGACGAGATCTCCGCCGTCCGCACCGGCTCGGGGGACCGGCCGGTCGAGGACGTGGTCATCGACCGCGTCGAGATCCAGGAGTAACCGCTGAGCGACTTCCCTCCTCCGCCGCCGGGGACGCCGGGGCCTCCGCCCGGGCCTGCGCCGCCGCCCGGCTGGCAGCCGCCGCCGGGGTACCAGCCCCCGCCGGGGTACCAGCCACCTGCGGGCGGTCCGCCGCCGGCACCGGCCGGCACGCCGGCATACCCGGGTATGCCGTCCCCGGCCGGCCCCCCGCAGCCCCCCGCGGTGCCGGGCGGGGCGCCGGAGCAGATCCCGGTGTGCCCGCGGCACCCGGACCGGGTGTCCTACGTCCGGTGCCAGCGGTGCGCCCGGCCGACCTGCCCGGAGTGCCAGCGCCCGGCCGCCGTCGGCATCCAGTGCGTCGACTGCGTCCGGGAGGGCGCCAAGACCATCCGGACGGCGCGGACCGTCTTCGGCGGGGCGGTCACCGACGGCCGGCCGGTGGTCACCCAGACGCTCATCGCGATCTGCGTGGTCGTCTACCTGCTGCAGCGGACCGTGCCCGGGCTGACCCAGGACATCGCCTTCATCCCCTACCGCGGTGACAGCGAGCCCTGGCGCTTCCTCACCTCGGCGTTCGCGCACTCGCCCTCCTCGCTGCTGCACATCTTGTTCAACATGTACGCGCTGTGGTTCATGGGGCAGTACCTCGAGCCGCTGCTCGGCCGCGGCCGGTTCCTTGCGACCTACCTGCTCAGCGCGTTCGGGGGGTCGGTGGTCTTCCTGCTGCTGTCCTTCCCGCCGAGCGCGGAGGACCTGCTCGCCGGGGTCTACTCGGGGACGTGGGGGACCCAGGCGGTGGGGGCGTCGGGTGCGGTGTTCGGGCTGTTCGGCGCGTTCATCGTGCTGCAGCGCCGGCTGCAGCGGTCCTCGGCCGCGATGTACGTGACGATCGGCATCAACGCCGTCATCGGGTTCGTCGTGCCGGGCATCGCGTGGCAGGCCCACCTCGGCGGGCTGCTCACCGGCGCCGCCTGCGCCGGGGTCATCGCCTACTCCGGGCGCTCGAAGGGGCCTCGGGCCGTGGGGGACACCGGCGGGTGGTTCGTCCACTGGGCGGGGCTCGCCGCGATCGGGCTGGTGCTCCTGGCGGCGGCGGTGCTGAAGTACCTCCTCACCGACAGCCCGATCTGAGCCACGACGGCTGCGCCGGCGTCCCGCGGCGAGCCATCCCCGGGAGGAGCCGGCCGGTGGGTTACACGCCTGTCATTCGTCCACACTGGGGACAAACCCTGTGGACAAGAGACGCTGTCGGGCCGCTCAGCGCCAGCGGGTCGTCATGCCGAAGCCGACGAGCACGAGCCCGAAGCCCACGCCGAGGTTCCACCGGCCGAGCGCGGGCACCGGCCACTGGGCGAGGCCGGAGATGTAGAAGGTGACCACCCAGACCAGGCCTAGGCCCATGAGCCCGAGCATGACCGGGACCCACCAGCGGGGGTTGACCGCCGGGCCCTTGGCCTTCGAGCCCGACGTGGGCGGCGGGGTGTAGGCAGGCTTGGGGCGGCCCTTTGACTCCGGCAACGGACACACTCCTCGAGGTGGTCGGGTTCTGGCTTAGCGTAGATGCTGCCGCACGAGAGAAGGAGGTCGACCGTGCTCCGCCGCCGCGACGCCTTCCTGACCCGTCGCCCCACGACGTGGTCCATCCTCGTGCCCGTCGTCGCGCTCGCCGCCGGCGTCCTCTTCGCCACCAGCTCGTCGGTCGCCCAAGGCACGAGCCTGCGCAGCGCCGCGACCGGCATCCCCGACCTGATCCGCAGCCAGACGCTGGCCAACGAGCGCCGGGCCGCGGAGGTCGACCGACTCCAGGGCGAGGTCGACGAGCTCACCCGGGCGCAGGCGCCCTTCACCGCCGACGTGACGCGCCTGGGGGCCGAGGCCGACGCCCTGGCCGTCGACGCCGGCCGCGTCCCGGCGCAGGGCCCGACCCTCACGGTCAGCCTGGACGACTCCCCGCTGGCCTCGGACGAGGTCCCGGAGGGGTTCACCGTGGACGACATCGTGGTCCACCAGCAGGACGTCCAGGCCGTCGTCAACGCCATGTGGGCCGGCGGCGCCGAGGCGATGATGCTCCAGGACCAGCGGGTCATCTCCACCAGCGCCGTCCGGTGCGTCGGCAACACCCTGATCCTCCAGGGCCGGGTCTACTCCCCGCCCTACGTCGTGCGCGCCATCGGCCCGGTGCCCGACATGCGGGCGGCCGTGGCAAGCAGCCCGGAGGTCGCGATCTACCAGCAGTACGTCGAGGCGGTCGGCCTCGGCTACGAGGTGAGCAGCAGCGCGAAGGAGACGTTCCCGGCATACTCCGGCTCCATCACCCCCGAGTTCGCCAGGGTGATGCGCCCGTGACGACGCCCACCGTGCTCGGCCCGCCGCCCCCCTCGCCCCCGCCGGCCCGACCGGGCCGCCCGCGGACCACCGGCGACCGGGTGCGCACCGTGGTCGGCGTCCTCGGGGAGCTGCTCATCGCGGCCGGGCTGCTCGTCCTGCTCTTCGTCGCCTGGCAGCTGTGGTGGACCGACGTCGCGGCCGGCCGCGACCAGGCCGCGACCGTCTCGGCGCTGAGCGACCAGTTCGAGGAACGGGGCGGCGGGAGCGGCACGCCGGCGACGCCGGGCGCGACGGGCGCGACGGGCGGCACGAGCCAAGGCATCCCCGAGGGGGCCTTCGCCGTGGTGCGCATCCCGCGGCTGGGCGGCGACTGGGCGACGCCCGTGCTCCCGGGCACCGACGCCGAGACCCTGCGCCACGGCCTGGGCCACTACGAGGACACGGCGGCCCCCGGGAAGGTCGGCAACTTCGCCCTCGCCGGCCACCGCACGACGTGGGGCCGCCCGCTCCACGACATCGACCGGCTGGTCGCCGGCGACCGCATCGTGGTCGAGACCCAGGCCGGCTGGTCGGTCTACGCCGTCACCTCCGCCGAGGTGGTGGCCCCGACCGCCGTCGAGGTGATCGCCCCGGTCCCCGACCAGCCCGGCGCCGAGCCCACCGAGGCCTGGCTCACCCTCACCTCCTGCCACCCGCGCTACAGCGCGCGCGAGCGCTACGTCGTCCACGCCCGCCTCGACCGCACCTACCCCCGCGCCGCCGGCCTGCCGGCCGAGGTCCTCGCCGCGCCCACCTCCGAGCGGAGCGGCTGACCCGATGTATGCCGCGTTGTGGCGGGCGCTGCCCGGCCCGGTGGCCGCCAAGGCGGCCGCGTGCCTCGTGCTCGCGCTGGTCGTCGTGGCGGTGTGCTTCCTCTGGGTCTTCCCCGCGGTCTCGCCCCACCTGCCCTTCTCGGACAACACGGTGGACCCCGGGGCGGCGGCCGGCCCCGCTGCCGCCGCCTCCGCCCCCGCTGCCGCCGCCTCCGCCGCATCCTCGAGCGCCCCAGGAGCCCCCCGGTGACCCGGATCCTCGTGATCGACAACTACGACAGCTTCGTCTTCACCATCGTCGGCTACCTCGAGCAGCTCGGCGCCACCTGCCACGTCGTGCGCAACGACGCGGTCACCGCGGCCGACGGCGCCGACTTCGACGGCGTGCTGGTCAGCCCGGGCCCCGGCACCCCGGAGGAGGCGGGGGTCTCGATGGCGATGATCGAGGCGTGCGGCGAGCGGGCCCAGCCGATGCTCGGCGTCTGCCTCGGCCACCAGGCGCTCGGCGTCGTCGCGGGGGCCACCGTCGGCCGCGCGCCGGAGCTGCTGCACGGCAAGACCTCGCTGGTCCACCACACTGGGGCGGGCGTGCTCGCCGGCCTGCCGAGCCCCTTCACCGCCACCCGCTACCACTCCCTGGCCATCGACCCGGCCACCCTGCCGGGCGCGCTCCTCGCCACCGCTCACACCGCCTCCGGCATCGTCATGGCGGTCCAGCACCGTGACGCCCCGCTCGCGGGCGTGCAGTTCCACCCCGAGTCGGTCCTCACCGAGGGGGGCCACCGGCTGCTGGCCAACTGGCTGGAGACCTGCGGACTGGCCGGAGCCGTCGAGCGCTCAGCCTCGATGAGCCCGCTGGTCCACGACGCCGAGGGCGTCGCGCGGGTGGTCGCCGCCGGCTGACCCGCTCACGGGCTGGGCGGCGGGCTGGCCGGCGAGGGGGCCGAGGGGGTCGGCGTCGGTGTGGGTGTCGGTGTGGGTGTCGGTGTGGGTGTGGGCGTCGGGCGCGGGGGCTGAGGCGTGGGCGTCACCGTGCTCGGCGTGACCGTGGGGGCCGGTGCCTGCGCCACGGTGATGGTCACCGTCGAGCCGGCGTCCACCTTCCCCGCGCGCGGGTCCTGCTTGACCACGGTGCCCTCGTCGGCGGCGCCGGTCTGCTGGTACCGCGTGCGCGGCGTGAGCCCCGCCTCGGTGAGCGCGGAGAACGCCTCGTTCTGGGTGCGGCCCACGACGTTGGGCACCGCCACCTGACCGGTCGAGACCCGCAGGGTCACCCGGGTGCCCGGCGCGACCCGCGTCGCCGCGGTCGGGGACGTCGCGATGATCCGCCCCTTCTCGACCGTGGGGCTGTCGACGTCCTCGGTCTCGCCGACGGCCAGGCCGACGTCCTCGAGCAGCCCGCGCGCCTCCGCGGCCGTGCGCCCCGCGAGGTCCGGCACCGGCACGGCGGCGGGCCCGGACGACACGGTGATCCGCACCGTGGAGTCGCGGTCCACCCGGGTGGTGGCCTCCGGGGTCTGCGCGCTGACCGTCCCGTCCGCGACGGTGTCGCTCGGCGCCTCGGTGGCCTCCGGCACCAGCCCCTCCCGCCGCAGGTTCGCCTCGGCCACCGGTTGGGTCAGCCCCACCACCTTGGGCACGCTGACCAGGGCCTCCTGCACCGCGCGCTGGTCCAGGTAGCCGCGCACGCCCAGGAAGAGCAGCGTCAGCGCCACGATCGTGGCCAACCCCAGCAGCAGGTATGCCGGCCAGCTCCGGCGCCGCTTCCCGTCCTCGTCCTCCCCCTCCCCGACCGGGGGGAGGGCGGAGGTGTCGTCGGCGACCGCGGCCGCGGTGGCCGACGTCTCGGGGGGACCCTGCCCGGCCAGGTCGCCCACGGCATACACCTCCGTCGGCTCGGCACCGAGGGAGCCGAGCCGCTCCGTGGCGACCCCGGCGGCGACGCCGGCGAGCGCGGCGCGCGCCGCGGTGCTGACCGGCTGGTCGAGGCGCACGGCCCGGACGTCCGCGCGGAAGCCGTCGGCGTCCTGGTAGCGGTTCTCGCGCGGCTTGCTCAGCGCGTGGAGCACGACGGCGTCCAGGTCGCGGCTGACCGACGGCTCGAAGGCGGACGGGGGCTGCGGCGCCTGGCCGACGTGCTGGTAGGCGATGGCCACCGGGGTGTCCGCGACGAAGGGCGGCCGGCCGGTGAGCAGCTCGAAGAGCATGCACCCGGTGGAGTACAGGTCGGACCGGGCGTCGACGGGCAGGCCCTGGGCCTGCTCGGGGGAGAGGTACTGCGCGGTGCCGAGGATGGCCTGGGTCTGGGTCATCGTGGCGTTGGCGTCGGCGATGGCACGGGCGATGCCGAAGTCCATGACCTTGACGCTGCCGTCCGGACAGAGCATGACGTTGGCCGGCTTGATGTCGCGGTGGACGATGCCCATCCGGTGGCTGTAGGCGAGCCCGTCGAGGACGCCCTCGGTCACCCGGGCGGCCTCCTCGGTGCCGAAGCGGCCCCGCTCGGTGAGCACCTCGCGCAGGGTGCGCCCGTCGACGTACTCCATGACCATGTAGGGCACCGGGGCCGTGGCGCCGCCGGACTCGACCATGTGGTCCTCGCCGGAGTCGTAGACGGCGACGATCGCGGCGTGGTTCAGCGCCGCCGAGGCCTGGGCCTCGCGCCGGAACCGGGCGACGAAGGAGTGGTCGCGGGCGAGCTCGTTGCGGAGCATCTTGATCGCCACCGACCGGCCGAGGCGGGTGTCGTGGCCGAGGTGCACCTCGGCCATCCCACCTCGTCCCAGCAGCTCCCCCACTTCGTACCGGCCCCCCAGCAACCGGGGCAGGTCACCCATCGTCGCCTCTCCTCATCGATCCAGCACCGCTTCCATGATGTCCTTCGCGATCGGCGCGGCGACCCGGCCGCCGGCCGCCTCGCTGCCCGCGTTGCCGCCGTCCTCGACGACCACGGCCACGGCGACCTCCGGGTCGCCGGCCGGCGCGAAGCCGGTGAACCAGGCGTGCGGGTCGCGGCCCTCGCCCTGCTCGGCCGTCCCGGTCTTGCCGGCGACGTCGACCCCGCTGATCCGCGCGGCGGTGCCCGTGCCGCTGCGCACGACGGCCTCCATCATCCGGGTCAGCTGCGCCGCGACCTCCGGCGTCACCGCCTGGGTCAGCTCCTCCGGGGAGGTCTCGTCGAGGACGCCGAGGTCCCGGCCGAGGACCGACTGCACGAGGTAGGGCGTCATGACGACCCCGTCGTTGGCGACGCCGGCCGAGACCATGGCCACCTGCAGGGGGGTGACGCGCACGTCGTACTGGCCGATGGCGGACTGCGCGAGCTGCGGCTCGTTGAGCTCGGCGGGCACGCTGCTCGGGGTGACCCGCATGGGGACCGACAGCTCGTCCCCGATGCCGAACCTGGCCGCCTGCTGGCGGAAAGCGTCGGCGCCGACCTCCATGCCGAGCCAGCCGAAGGCGGTGTTGCACGAGATCCGCATGGCGTTGGTCAGCGTGGTCTTCCCGCCCGGCCCGCAGGCTCGGCCGTTGCTGTTCGGGAGGGTGGCGGTGGTCTGGGGCAGGTCGAGCTCCGCGGGGCCCGGGATGACGCTGTCCTCGTCGAAGTCCCCGCTGGAGAGCGCGGCGGCGGCGGTGACGACCTTGAAGGTGGAGCCCGGCGGGTAGAGGTCGCCCCCGATCGCGCGGTTCACCAGCGGGGCGGTGGGGTCGGCGGTGAGCTCGCGGGAGGCCTGCTCGACGGCGTCGAAGTCGTGGCTCGCCAGGTCGTTGGGGTCGAACGTCGGGTTGCTCACCATGGCGAGGATCGCGCCGGTGCGCGGGTCGAGCGCGACGGCGGCGCCCCGCTGGTCGCCCAGGCCGCGGATCGCCGCCGCCTGGGCGCGGGTGTCCAGGGTGAGCTGCAGGCTCGCGCCCTGCGGCTTGCGCCCGGTGAACAGGTCCGAGACCCGGCGGTAGAAGAGGGCGTCGCTGGAGCCGGAGAGCAGCCCGTTCTCGGCGAGCTCGAGGCCGCCGCCGGCACCGAAGAAGGAGTACCACCCGGTGACGTGCGACCAGGCCCGCCCCTGGGGGTAGGTGCGGAGGTACTGGAACTCGTCGTCGGAGGGCACCGAGCGCGCGATCGCGGTGTCGCCGACGAGGATCTGGCCGCGCTCGCGCGCGTAGGTCGAGAGCAGGGTGCGCCGGTTGTCCGGGCGGGCGTTGAGGTCCTTGGCCCAGACGAACTGGACCAGCGAGGTGGAGACCAGCAGCGAGACGAAGAGCAGCGCCACGACGGTGGAGACCCGCCGGATCGGGGTGTTCACCGGATCCTCACCACCTGGGTCTGCGCCTCGGCGATCGGGCTCGGCGCGCCGCGCTCCGGCAGCGGCTGGCGCGCCTGGTCGCTGATCCGCAGGAGCAGCGCGACGAGGGTCCAGTTCGCGAGCAGCGAGGAGCCACCGGAGGAGAGGAACGGCATGGTCAGCCCGGTGAGCGGGATGACGCGGGTGACGCCGCCGACCACGACGAAGCACTGCAGCGCCAGCGAGAAGGACAGCCCGGCGGCGAGCAGCTTGCCGAAGCCGTCCCGGGCGCCGATCGCCGTCCGCAGGCCGCGCTCGACGAGCAGGACGTAGAGCATCAGCAGGGCGAACAGCCCGATCAGCCCGATCTCCTCGCCGAAGCTCGCGACGATGAAGTCGGACTCGGCGAAGTAGGTGATGTCCGGGCGGCCCCGCCCGAGCCCGGTGCCGAAGAGCCCCCCGGCCGCCATCCCCATCAGGCCCTTGGCGAGCTGGTCGGAGGCGGCCAGCGCCTCCTGGCTGAAGGTGTCGGTCCACAGCAGCACCCGCCGCTGCACGTGGTCGAAGAGCAGGTATGCCGTGTACGCCCCGACGCAGAACAGGGTCAGCCCGATGGCGATCCAGGACACCCGCTCGGTCGCGACGTAGAGCATGGCGACGAAGAGGCCGAAGAAGAGGAGCGAGGAGCCGAGGTCGCGCTCGAGGACGAGCACCCCGAGCGAGAGCAGCCACGCCACGAGGATCGGGCCGAGGTCGCGAGCGCGCGGGAGGGTCAGGCCGAGGACCCGCCGGCCGGCGACGGAGAGCGCGTCGCGGGTCTGCACGAGGTAGCCGGCGAAGAAGACCGCGAGCACGATCTTGGCGACCTCGCCGGGCTGGAAGGACAGGCCGCCGACGCCGATCCAGATGCGGGAGCCGTTCTGCGTGCGGCCCAGGCCGGGGACGAGGGGGAGCAGGAGCAGGGCGAAGCCGAGCAGCCCGGCGGTGAAGGTGTAGCGGCGGAGCACCCGGTGGTCGCGGAGCACGACCAGGACGAGCATGGCGATCCCGGCGGCGAGCGCGCTCCACACGAGCTGGCGCACGGCCATCCCGGCCGCGAGGTCGCGCCCCTTGGCGAGGTCCAGCCGGGCGATCATCACCAGGCCCAGGCCGTTGAGCAGCGTGACGATGGGGAGGATGAGCGGGTCGGCCCACGGGGCCCGCCACCGGAGCACGAGGTGGAAGGCCAGGGTGATGCCGAGGAAGCCGAGCCCGAGGCCGAGCAGCCCGGGCGGCACCTCGCCCTCGACGGCGAAGCCGACGTTGAGGTAGGCCAGCAGGACGATCCCGATGGCCAGCAGCACCAGGAGCAGCTCGACGTTGCGGCCGCGAGGGGGGACGAGCGAGGAGACGGTGCTCATGCGGTCGGCACCGCCGGGGTCGGCGTGGCGGGCGGGCTCGACGGGGACGAGCCCGACGGGGTGGGCGAGCCCGAGGGGCTGGGGGTCGGCGTGGGGGTCGGCGGGGTCCAGCCGGGGCTCACCGTTCGGCACTCCCGGCCCTGGTCCCGGGCCCACGTGCACGCCTGCGCCTGGTGGCGGATCCCCTCGAGCAGGTCGTCGGCCGCGGCGGGGGTGTCGACGTCGATGCCGTCGTCGAGCTTCTCCCGGTAGAACGTCGGGAGGTCGTTGAGCGAGATGTCGGTGCGCGTCGTCGCGTGCGAGAGGGCGATCGGGCCGAGCGTGGAGTTCAGCCCCCGGAACACCGCGACGTAGCCCTCCTCGGTCGCGACGTAGATGCGCTGCTGGGACCAGGCCCACGCGGCATACGAGCCGCCGGCCAGGACCACGAGTGCAAGGAGGCCGCTCCCGAGGACCCGGGCCAGGCGGCCGCCGCGTGAGGGCGGGCCCTCCTCGGCGAGGCGCGGGCCGTCGGCGAGGCGGCCGCCGGTGGCCTCGTCGGTGAGGGCGGCGGCCTTCTCGGCGGGGGTGACCGGGATCGGCCTGGTGCCCACGCGGGGGACCGCCGCGGCGCCGACCACCTGCGGGTGGTCGCCGACCGGGTCACCCCGGGTCTCGTCGACGACGTCCCCGACGACCACGGTGACGTTGTCGGGGGCGCCGGCCCGCAGCGCGAGGTCGACCAGCCGCTCGGCGCACCGCCCCGCCTCGGGCTCGGAGAGGAGGACCTGCTCGACCGTCTCGCGCGCGACGTAGTCGGTGAGTCCGTCGGAGGCGATGAGGTAGCGGTCGCCCACCTGCGCCTTGCGCACGACGACGTCCGGCTCGTCGCGGGGGTCGCCGGTGAGCACCCGGGTCACCAGGGACCGCTGCGGGTGGGTCATCGCCTCGTCGGCGGTGATCCGTCCCTCGTCGACGAGGTTCTGGACGAAGGAGTGGTCCTTGGTCAGCTGGGTGACCTGGCCGGCGCGGGCGAGGAAGGCGCGGGAGTCGCCGATGTGAGCCAGGACGAGGCGGTCGCCGGCCCGCAGCATGGCGATCAGCGTGGTGCCCATGCCGTCCAGCTCGGGCTCCTCGCGCACCCGGGCGCCGAGCTCGGCGTTGGCCTCGGCGATGCGGGCGAGCAGCGCGTCGGTCGCCTCGGCGCTGGAGAGGGCCTCACCGTCCAGCTCGACGAGCGCGCCGACCACCGTGGAGGAGGCGACGTCGCCCCCGGCGTGGCCGCCCATGCCGTCGGCCATGGCGAGCAGGTGCGGCCCGGCGTAGGCCGAGTCCTCGTTGTTGGAGCGGACCATGCCGACGTCCGAGCGTGCGGCAACGTGGAAGGACGGCACGGGCTACCTCAGCAGCTCGACGACGGTCTGGCCGATCCGCAGCGTGGCCCCGGTGCTGACCCGCGTGGGGGCGGTGAGCCGCTCCTGGCCGAGGTAGGTGCCGTTCGTCGAGCCGAGGTCCTCGACGACCCACGAGTTGCCGTCGTGGAAGACCCGCGCGTGGCGGGCCGAGGCGTAGTCGTCGTCCAGGACGAGCGCGCACTCCGGCGCCCGGCCGAGGAGCGTGCCGGCGGGGCGCAGCGGCAGCGTGGTGCCGGCCAGCGGGCCCGCGGTGACCGCGAGCCGGCGCGGCTCCCGGCGGCCGCGACCGAAGCGGCCGGACGCGGGGGCTGTCGCCGCGCCCGCCGCCGCGCCCGCGCCGGGTGAGCCCGCTCCGGGTGAGCCCGCC
>DASQFD010000134.1:0-9656 GCA_035633255.1 Dermatophilaceae bacterium | reverse complement strand
GGCGGCCAGCGCCAGCGAGTCGGCCCCACCGCTGCAGGCCACGAGCACCGGCCCGACGGCGGTCGGCGACGCCGCCGCCGCGAGCTCGGACAGGACCTCGCGGACGGCGCGGCGGGTGGCCGCCACCGGGGGCGGGGGTCCGGGCACGGGCGGCAGGGGCGTCGGGGGCGGCAGGGGCGTCAGGGGCGGCGGCGCTTGGGCGGCTCAGCCGTGCACCCGGCGCACCCACTCCTCGGGCTCGGTGATCTCCCGGGCGTGCGGCAGGGTCTCCGGCGAGGTCCACACGACGTTGAAGCCGTCCACCCCCACCTTGTCGGTGACGGCGCGGACGAAGACGGCGCCGTCGTGGTACTGGCGCATCTTCGCCTCGAGACCGAGCAGCCTGCGGAGGACCTGGTCCACGGCCCCGGCGCCCTTGCGCCGCTCGGTGAACTTCGCCCGGATCTCGGCGACCGTGGGGATGACGGCCGGCCCGACCTCGTCCATCACGACGTCGGCGTGGCCCTCCAGGAGCGACATCACGGCGGTCAGGGACGCCAGCTGCTCACGCTGCTCGGGGGTCGTGACGAGGTCGACGATGCCGTTGCCGCCGCTGCCGAACACCTCGGGGAGGCGGTCGGCGAGCCGGCGGGCCAGCTGCGGCAGCTGCGCGGGGTCCGGCGCGAGGTCGACGACGAGGGTGCGCGCGGAGGCGACCACGTGGTCGCGCAGCCACGGGACGGCCGTGAACTGGACCCGGTGGGTCTCCTCGTGCATGCACACCCAGGAGCGGAAGTCGGCGGCGTCGACGTCCAGCTCGCGGGTGACGGCCATCATGTTGGGCGCGACGAGCAGCAGCGCCGGGGTGCCCTGCGGCGCCAGGTCGAACTGCCCGAGCACCTTGCTCGCCATGAACGCGAAGAGGGCCCCCGCCTCCGCACCGGTCAGCTTCCCACCGAGGGCGGCGATCGTGCCCGTCGGTGCGTTGCCACGCCTGCTCACCATCGTCTCGAAGGCGGGGTCCAGCATCGCGCTCATCGAGTCGGCGTTGGTCGAGATCCACGTCGCGCGGTCGACGACGACCGGTGCCGGCGCACCGTCCGGGGTGTGCAGCCGGGAGGTCTCCGCCACGGGGGTGCGCGCGGCGGCGGCCGCGGCGTGGATGGCCCCGACCTCGGCCGCGGCCTCCTCCGGGGTCACCGAGGGACCGGCCGGCACGAGGGCCCGCCCGGTGCTCTTGGCGAAGTCCCAGTCGACGTAGCTGGTCACGGTGCTCCTGAGGTCGAGGTGGTCAACGGCAGCCGCACCGGGTGAGCGCGGCGGCGACCCGGTCCAACGCGGCCCGCGCCTCGAGCGTTCCCCGGGCCGGGGGGAGGTCGTCGGCGAGGACGACGAACGTGAGCGGGTGCCCGTCGGCGTCCACGGTGGTCCCCGCGAGGCCGGAGGCTCCGGTGAGGGTACCGGACTTGGCACGGGGTATGCCGGCCACGGCCCGGGTGCCCACCTCGTCGAAGCGGTCGGCGAGGGTTCCCGTCAGGCCCGCCACGGGCAGGGCGGCCACCGCGCCGCGCAACCCCGGGGGGGTGCCGGCCGCCGCGAGGCCGAGGACCGAGGAGAGGGTCCGCGCGCTGACGCGCTGGCCGGGCGAGAGCCCGCTCGCGTCCTTGAGCACCATGCCGGTGGTGACCACCCCCGCCGCGCGGACCTCGGCGGTGACGAAGTCGGCGCTCCCGCCCTGCCGGGCCGTGGGGACACCGCGGGCCGCCATGGCCTGGCGGACGAGGTTCTCGGTGAGCGCGTTGTCGCTGTCGTCCAGCGCCAGGGCGAGGACGTCGCCGTAGGGGGCCGACCCCACCGTGCCGAGGACGGCGGCACCGCTCGGCGCCGGGGTGGCCCAGGACGAGGCCGGGGCGAGGGTGGTCCGGTGGCCGCGCTCGGTGAGCAGGGCGGCGAGGCGGCGGCCGACCTCGGCGGCCGGGTCGGCCGGCGACGGGCGGCCCGGCTCGGGCCGGCTGTCGGCCAGCGCCAGCATCGTCACCGCCCGGGCGAAGCCGGCGCCGACGTCGGCGGGCTTCCACGTGTCCGGGACGGGCGGGCCCGCGGCGTAGCCGAGGTCGAGCCGCAGGGTCACCGCCCCCACCCCCTGCGCGGTGAGCCGCGTGGCTACCTGCTCGGCGAGGTCCGCCAGGCCGGCCCGGCCGGCGACGCCGGGGCGACCGCCGCCGGAGGCGAGCAGGGTGTCGCCTCCGGCGACGAGGACGACCTCACCGGCGCGGGACCCGGCGACCACGGAGGTCGTCATGGCGTCCGCCGGGTCGAGGGTGCGGGTCACCGCCAGGGCCGAGAGCAGCTTGGCCGTCGACGCGGGGGTCCGCGGGCGGTCGGCCGAGCGCGACCAGATCTCCGCCCCCGTGACGGCGTCGCGCACGCTGATGCCCACGCTGCCGAGCGCCGGGTCGGCGAGCGGCCCGGCGAGGGCGGCGGCGAGGCCGGACGCGCTCGGTGCCCCGGGGGCCGGCCCGGTCGCGGTGGCGGACCGGCTCGGTGCCGGCGCGGACGCCGGGGCGGTGGGGGTGGGCAGCGCGAGCCAGGTCGGGCTGGCGGTGCCGCCGGGGGTCGGCGTGGGCTGCGGTGGACCGTCCCGGGTGAGGATGCCGGGGGCGACGTCGAGGACGTCGGCGACGGCATACCCGGTCGTGCCGAGGAGGACGAGCGCGAGGGGGACCGCGACCGCCCGTCTCAACCGGACCCCTCTCGGAGTGCTGCGGTGTCCCGGCTGGGACACTGGCTCGAGCCTAGGTCACCTGCACCGGGAGCGAAGGAGCGCCGCAGTGGAGTTCGACGTCACGATCGAGATCCCCAAGGGTCACAAGAACAAGTACGAGGTCGACCACGAGACGGGGCGGATCCGGCTGGACCGCATGCTGTTCACGTCGATGGCCTACCCGTCGGACTACGGGTACGTCGAGGACAGCCTGGGCGAGGACGGCGACCCGCTGGACGCGCTGGTCCTCCTCGACGAGCCGACGTGGCCGGGCTGCCTGGTGCGGGCGCGGCCGATCGGGATGTTCCACATGCGCGACGAGGCCGGGGGCGACGACAAGATCCTCTGCATCCCGGCGGGCGACCCGCGCAAGAGCCACATCCGCGAGATCGAGGACGTGAGCGAGTTCGACCGGCTGGAGATCCAGCACTTCTTCGAGACCTACAAGGACCTCGAGCCCGGCAAGTCCGTCGAGGGGGCCCACTGGGCCGGCCGCGAGGAGGCGGAGCAGTGCGTGACCGACGCCATCGAGCGGGCCCACGCAGCGGGCATGTCGACCGCCCGATGGCGCCTGCCGACGCTGGAGAGCCGCTCGCAGGCCGAGCCCCCCGGCGCGCCCGAGGGCCTGACCCGGGCGGAGGAGATCCAGGCGCACCGGGAGCGGGTGGCGAGCGAGCTGGCCACCCGGGACCGGCCGCTCAGCGACGACGGCTGAGGCCGCAGCGCGTCAGCGCCGCGCTCGGGCGGCGCCGAGGCCGGCGGGGGCGGGCGCTACGGCCGGCCCCCGCTCGGCAGCAGGTCCGAGCGGTAGATCGAGGCGTAGCGGACCTGCACCCCGGTGCGTGGCGCCTCGATCATCCGACCGCCGCCGACGTAGATGCCGACGTGGTGGATGGTCGACGGTGCGGAGCCGTAGAACACCAGGTCTCCGGGGCGCAGGTTGCCGATCGACACCCGCTCGGTGACGGAGTACTGCATCCGCGAGCTGTGCGGCAGGTAGACCCCCGCGCGCTCCCAGGCCCGCAGGGTCAGCCCGGAGCAGTCGAAGGTGTCCGGGCCCTCGGCGCCCCACTCGTACCACTTGCCGAGCTGGGCCCGGGCGTAGGCCAGCACGGCCCTGGTGCCCGACGCGGGAGCCGGTGCGGCGTCGCCGGAGCCCGAGGACCCGCTGGAGCCGGGGGACCCGCTGGAGCCGGAGGAGCCGCTGGAGCCCGAGGAGCCGCCCGACCCGCTGGAGCCGCTCGACCCGCTGGAGGGCACCGCGGCCGCGGTCGCGGCGGCGGCGGCCCTGGCCCGCTTCTTCTTCTTCGCGAGGGCGTCGGCACGACGCTTCTGCGCCGCCGCCTCGCGCTTGGCGTCGGCGGCGGCCTGGCGCGCCGCCTCGGCCTCGGCCGCGGCCTGGCGCGCCGCCTTCTGCGCGGCCTCCTGCGCCGCCTGCTGAGCGGCTCGCCGCGAGGCCTGCTGCTCGGCCTCCTTGGCACGCTCGGCCTCGGCGGCCCGGTCAGCCGCTTCGGCACGCCGCTGCGCCTCGACGGCCCGGCGGGCCGCCTCCTCGGCCGCCCGCTGGGCTGCGGCCGCCGCGGCCAGGCCGTCCTGGCGCTCCCGCTCGATGTCGACCGAGGTGGCGCGCAGCTCGGCCAGCCGGGCCGCCATGGCGTCCTGCTCGCCGCGGACCCGGTCCGCCTCGACGGCCGCTGCGTCCGCCCTTCCCTGTGCCGCCGCCCGGGCCGCCTCGGCCGCCTCGGCCGCCTCCACCTGCTGGGCTCGGGCCCGGTCGGCCTGTCGCCGGGTGGCCTCGGCGAGGTTGGCGCTCGTCGACGCCTCGGTGAGGGCACGGCTGCGCACCTCCCCGACCGTCTCCAGCAGGGCCGTTCGGTCGGCGAGCTCCTGGGGGCCGCCCGCGTCGAGGTAGGCCTCCACCGATCCCAGCGAGCCGCCCTGTTGGTACAGCTGCGAGGCGCACTGCCGGATGACGTGGTCGGCGTCGTCGGCCCGCCGGCGCTCGCGCTGCGCCGCGGCCTCGGACGCCACCGCTGCCCGGGTGCGCTCGGCGAGAACCAGCCTGGCTTCGTCGTAGGCCTCCGCCGCGACGGAGACCCGCTCCTGGACGGCCTCCAGCCGCGAGGAGGCCGCCGCGTATGCCGCATCCAGGCCCGCGACGGTGTCACCGGCGCGCGCGGCGGCCGCCTTCGCGTCCTCGACCTGGCGCTGCGACGGCACCACCGGGCTCGCTCCGGGGCCCGGGGTCGGTGCGGCGGCGGCGACCGGCGCGCCGGCCACCAGGGATCCGGCCACGAGCGCGGCCGCCGCGAGGCGGCGTGCGCCCGGCGACGACCCGGCGGGGCGGGAGGTCCGGCGCAGCGGGAGGCGAGGCACGGGGAAGCGACCTTTCGAGGGGGGCACGACCAGGGCGACCTTATGCCCCACTCGACGCGTAGACCCCTTCTGCCACAACGATTACAGGCGCACCTTCAGCCCCGTGAAATGACATTCATGTGATTCGAGAATGACACCTGTGTTTCTTCGCAGGTGCCTCGCCCGTCGGGCGCGACTTCGTGGCACGTCACGGATGCATAACGATCAGCGCCCGCCCCTTGCCAGTTTCTGGCCCGCGGGGGTCCCGGTCACCCAGCCGGGGGTGCTCACGGCCGGGGGTGCTCACGGCCGGGGTGCTCACGGCGGGGGTGGGTCACTCAGCCGCGGCAGGCGCCGGAGCGACGCGCCCCGTCGGTGCGTCGGCCCGCCCGGACCGCGGCAGCGCCAGCGTGGCGAGCAGCCCCAGGGTGAGCGCCACCGCGGCGGCGCCCGTGGTGACGCGGCTGGCCTGCACCATGGCGGCGCTGGCCGCGTCGGCGACGGCCGCGCCCCCCGGCTGCGACTGGAGGCTGGCTATCGCCACCCCGACGCTGTCCTTCACCGCCTCCGTGACGCCGTCCACGGTGTCGGCCGGCAGGCCGAGGGCGGTCAGGTTGTCGCGGGTGCTCGCCGCCAGCCGGGCCACGAGCAGGCCGCCCAGGAGCGCCACGCCGAGGGCCGAGCCGAACTGCCGGATCGTGCTCTGCAGGCCCGACGCCTGCCCGGGCTCCTGCACCGGGACGTCGGCGAGGAGCAGCGAGGTCAGCTGTGCCGTCGCCATGCCGACGCCCACGCCGTAGAGGACCAGGCAGGCCACCAGCGTCACCGTCGACACGGTGGTCGAGAGGGTGAGGGCGAGCAGGCCCACCGCGAGCGCCTCGAGTGCCAGCCCGACCTGGACGATGGTCCGCTGGCTCAGCCGCGTGCTGAGCCGAGGCAGCGCGCCCGAGACGAAGAACGTCCCTAGCGCGAGCGCGAGCACCACGGCGCCGGTGCCCAGCGCGGTGAAGCCGAGGGTCCCCTGCAACAGCAGTGGGAGGGTGAAGAGCAGCCCGAACTCGCCGAAGGCCACGATGAGCGCTGCCAGGACCCCGACGCGGAAGCTCCGCAGGCGGAACAGGTCCAGGTCGACCAGGACGTGCCGCGCCGAGCGGCTGCGACCTCGCTCCACCAGCACGAAGGCGACCAGCAGCACCAGGCCGCCCGCCATGGCGAACGGCACCGGGGACCACGCCCCGGACGCCTGCCTCCACCAGCCGAACCAGCCGGACTCGATGAGGGCGAAGACCACCGCCCCCATGCCCAGCGAGGACAGCAGGACACCGGCGACGTCGTGCCCGCGGCTCGCGGAGGCGTCGAAGGTCTCCGGCACGTAGCGGACGACACCGACCAGCACGAGCAGCCCCACCGGGATGTTCAGCCAGAACGCCCACCGCCAGGAGGCCTCGGTGGCGAGCCAGCCCCCGAGCAGCGGTCCCACGGCTGCCATGCCACCGATCGCCGCGCCCCAGACCGCGAAGGCGATCGTCCGGGCGCGCCCGGTGAACGTCGCGTTGAGGGTCGACAGGGTGCTCGGGACGATCATCGCGGCACCCAGGCCCTGCACCAGGCGGGCGCCCACCAGCACCGTCGCGGAGCCGGCGGACCCGGCGACCAGGGAGGCGAGCATGAAGGTGACCAGTCCCGCTCCGAAGACCTTGCGCCGACCGTGCAGGTCGCCGTAGCGACCGACCGTGATGAGGAGGGCGGCGAACACGAGGGCATAGGAGGCGTTGATCCACTGCGCGTCCGAGCCGCTCAGGTCGAGGTCCTCCATGACCACCGGGAGCGCGACGTTGACGATGGTCGCGTCCATGATGACCACGGACACGCCAAGGCCGAGGGAGAGCAGGGCCGCCCAGCCGCGGCGGTCGATCACTGCTGTTTCGACACTCATGTCGGCATCGTACCGACGGTGGTGTCGACTCCGGGGGTCGCGGGCGTCACACTGGGGACGTGCCGAGGATCGAGGCCGCCACCGTGGCGGAGCACCACGCGCAGCGGCGCGCCGCCATCGTGGACGCCGCCGTGGCGGTGCTTCGCGTCTCCGGCCCGGCGGCGGTGACGCCGGCTGCGGTCGCCGGCGCCGCCGGGCTGGCCCGCAGCAGTGTGTACCAGTACTACCCCTCGACCGGTGCCCTTCTCGGGACGGCCCTCGAGGAGGAGCTCCGCCGCACCCGCGACGCCCTGGAGGCGGCCACCGCCCGGGCCCGCGCGCCGCGACGGAGGCTCACGGCATACCTCGACGTCAGCCTGGACGCCGCGGTGGCCGGGCACCAGCCGCTGGGGGCGCATGCCGGTCTCGAGCTGCCCGCGGAGTACCGGGAGCGGCTGGGTGAGCTGCACGCCTGCCTGGTCAGACCGCTCGTGGACGCCGTGCGGGCCGTCGGCGGCGACGACCCCGAGGGGACCGCGCCGCTGGTCCTCGGCGCGGTGGGCGCGGCGGCTGCCCAGGTGTCGCGCGGCGCGCCGCTGCCCGCGGTGCGTCGGCGGCTGCACCGCTTCGTCTCGGCGTCTCTTGGCCTGGTCTGACCTGGCTGACACCGTCCCCACAGGCTCGCTGGTCAGGGTCGAGTCAGGCGCCAGGCCCCCGGCCGGGCCACGACGAAGGAGAGACGACATGCCCAGCACCAGGATCATCACCGCCGCCGCGGGCATCGCGGCAGCGGTCGGCCTCCTCGGCACCGGAGCCGCCCTGGCCAACGCCTCGACCGAGAGCGCGGCCGTGTCGGCCGGCTACTCCGCGAGCTCCGGGTCGGGCAGCAGCGACGGGGCCGGGGGGCACGACCAAACGGCCGTGACGGGAGCCGAGTTGGGGAAGGTCAAGGCCGCCGTGAAGGCGAAGGACTCCTCGGTCACCGTGACCGAGGTCCGCAAGGACCCCGACGGGTCCTACGACGTGTTCGGGACCACGTCCGGGGAGCGGGTCATGCTCGAGGTGGGCAAGGACCTGAAGACCGTCACCACCAACGCCGGTCGTGGTGGGCCCGGTCGCGGTGGGCCCGGCGGCGGCTCCGACACCGCGGTGACCGGGAGCCGGGCAGCCGCGGTGACGGCCGCCGTCAAGGCCAAGGACGCCGCGGTGACGGTGACCGAGGTCCGTGCGGACCCCGACGGGTCCTACGACGTCCTCGGGGCCAAGTCCGGCGAGCCCGTGTTCTTCGAGGTGAGCAAGGACCTCACGACGATCACGGGGCGTGCCGGCGGGTCGCGCGGGCCCGGCGGCTCCGGTGACCTCGGCGGCTCCAGCGGCTCCAGCGGGGCCAGCGACTCCACCGGCGGTGCGGCGAACGGTGCCGGGATGTCGACCTGAGGGGGCGACAGCCGGCGCAGGTCGGCGCCGGCCCGGGGCACCGCCCCGGGCCGGCAGCCGGCCTGCTGGGTAGGGCGCGGCCGAGCAGGTGAGTCCCGAGGAGGTCGGCCACGTCTCGGTAGAGGATCTGGTGGAGATCGACGCTCGGCTGGCCGCGCGCGTGGGGCCGGGGGCCCAGCGCCGAGTGGCGTCCCGGTGGACTCGGCGGCGTCATCGCGCCGACTCGAGCTCGCCCGTGAACGCGACGCGTCCGGTGTCCTGCCGGTCTCCGGTCACGAGCGCCGGTGACGGACCGCGTCCTGGGGGAACCCGAAGTCGGTATGCACGCCGGGGCTGAACGCCACGTGGTCGGGCGGGCGGGCGGCCAGGTCCGGCAGTCCCGCCGACGCCACCAGCCCGTCGTCCAGCGCCAGCACCTCCGCGTCGTGCACCGGCCACACCTCGTGGCGGTTGGGGACGTACCACGTCCGGCCCCACCGGCGGACGTGCAGTCCCCAGCGTGCGCTGAGGAAGTCGTCGAGCTCGGTGCTCGAACGCCGTGCCCCCGCCCGGACCACGACATGGCTTTCCGTCCGCCCGGGACGGCGCGGGCGCGCGTCGTAGGAGTGCACGTCGCCACTCACCCGGTGGCGCATCCGTGCCCAGCGGTAGGGCAGCCCGAACGCCGCACGCGCACCGACCACCACCGCCGCCCGGTCGGCGTCGAGGCTGAGGAACACGATGCCGCGGCGTCCGGTGTCATCGACCGAGTAGAGCCGAACGTTGGTCTCCAGGAACGACCCGAACCACGGGACCCCGGGACCGCGGGCGATCCCCGCGCCGACCATCCGGAACGGGATCAGCCCGACGTAGGTGACACCGTCGAGGGCGTCCGGCCGGACGCCGGGCGGCATCCGGTGCGCGACCTCCTCAGGGTGGACGGCCCAGTGCAGGAAGGTGAGGTCCCGCCAGCTCTGGTTCACCATCACCGGGCCGGTCAGCTTCGGCGCTTGCGAGGAGACGGGCTCGGCGCCTGGGTGGCTCACGCCTTTCACCCTAGGCAGTCCTCACCGCCTCCTTCCCCCCTCTGACCCTGATCTTTCGGTCTGTGGGTGGGTGAGGGTCGTGTCATGACGCGGAAGTGCCCTTGCTGCAAGGGAAGATCGTGATTGCTGAAGTCGCGATCAGCCGAGCAGAAGGGCACCCGCGTGGTGAACGATACCGGCC
>DASQFD010000133.1:0-52266 GCA_035633255.1 Dermatophilaceae bacterium | reverse complement strand
GGCTCGGCGACGGCGACCGGCAGGGGGTCCTCGTCACGGTCGTCACCGCCGACCGCGAGCTTCGGCGCCGGGTGGAGGCGGTCGGTGCGACCTGCCGCGGCCCCGGATGGCTGCTCGACCAGCTGTGACGGCGGGCCGGCTCACGCCAGCAGCGTGGTCCCGCTGCGCACCGCCATGTACACCGCCACGCTGCCCAGCAGCGCCGCGAACGCGCGTTGCAGCACCTCGGGCCGCACCCGCCCGGTGACCCGCGAGCCGACCAGGCCCCCGGCGATGGCCAGGGCGGAGAAGACCAGGACGACCGGCCAGTCGAGCTCGACCCCGTTCACCAGGCGTTCGGCCAGCGCGGTCGCGCTGTTGACCGCGATGACCACGAGCGAGGTGCCGACGGCGACGGGCATGGGGAACCCGAGGGCCAGCACGAGCGCGGGCACGATGGCGAACCCCCCGCCCACGCCGAAGAGGCCGGTGAGCAGGCCCACGCCCGTGGCCGTCAGCATGACCAGCAGCGGCTGGGCGGGCCGGCGCCGTCCGGTCGCCGCCGCCCCGTCCGCCGCGGCGTCGGCGCCGGGGCCCGGGTCGGCGCCGGGGTCCGGATCGGCGCCGGGGTCCGGATCGGCGCCGGGGTCCGGGTCGGCGCGGCCGGACCGTCGCCACATGAGGACGGCGATGACCGCCAGCAGGGCGGCGAAGCCGAGCAGCAGCAGGTCGGGGTTGATGCCCCGGGAGAGCCAGGAGCCCGCGGCGGTGCCGAGCGTCCCGAGCACGCCGAAGACCAGCCCCTGCTTCCACCGCACCCGGCCGCTGCGCGCGTGCGGCAGGGCCGCGACCAGCGCCGCGCTGCCGACGACGACGAGGGAGGCGGTCGTCGCGGTGTGGACCGGCATACCCAGCCCGTAGATCAGCACCGGGACCGTGAGCACCGCGCCGCCGCCGCCGAGCGCGCCGAGCAACACGCCGACCACGAGGCCGGCGGCGACGACCAGGAGGTTCACGCGCTGGGGTCCGGAACCGCGTCCCGGCCGCCGTCCGCGACGAGGGGCAGACCGGTCTCGCCGGCCTTCCCGAAGTCGTCGTCGACGGCCACCACGGTTCGGCCGTTCGCGGCGAGCACCGAGGCGGCGATCGACGCGCGGTAGCCGCTGGTGCAGTGCACCCACAGCTCGCCCCGCGGCGCGTCGTCCGCGCGGGCGACCACGTCGTGGATCGGCAGGTTCACCGCGCCCTCGACGTGGCCGTCCCGGAACTCCGCGGGCCGGCGCACGTCGACCACGCTGACGGGTCGGTGGTGCCGCACGTCGGCCAGGTCGGCGAAGGTCGCGCGGGGGAAGGGCGCCGGCCGGTCGGTCCAGTCCTCCGGCCCCCCGGTCGCCTGCCCGGCCAGCTCGTCGACGCCGATGCGCACCAGCTCGCGCTGTGCCTCGGCCACCTGCTCCCCGCTCTCGCCGAGCAGGGTGATCGGCGTGCCCCACGGCGCCAGCCACCCGACGTAGGTGGAGAACTGCCCGTCGAGGCCGACGTTGTAGCTGCCCGGGACGTGGCCGGCCGCGAAGGCGGTGCGGGTGCGCAGGTCCACGACCCACTCCCCGGCCTCGAGGCGCGAGCGGATCACCGCCGCGTCCACCGTGGACGGCGGCTCGAGCGAGGGCGCGGCGGGACCGGCCGCGTTGAGGAGCGCCATGTGCACGTAGTAGACCGGCCACTCCTCCAGCCCGGCCACCAGGTCGGCCAGCCACTCCTCCTCCTCGGAGGTGAGCACCGGGTTGGAGCGCCTCTCCGCGCCGATCGTCGAGGAGGTCGCCGAGGACTGGCTGGAGGAGCAGAAGCTGCCGAACCCGTGGGTGGGCAGCACCTCGGCGTCGTCGTCCACCTCGGCCGCCAGCCGGTGCGCGGAGGCGAACTGGTGGCGGGCCAGGTCGTGGGTGTGCTCGGCGCCCAGCAGGTCGGGCCGTCCCGTCGAGCCGTCGAGCAGCGAGCCGCCGGTGAACACCGCGACGTCGCCGCCCTCGGAGCGCAGGACGTAGGAGAGGTGGGTGTAGGTGTGGCCCGGGGTCGCGACGGCGAGCAGCGACATGCGCGGGGAGACCTCCACGACGTCCCCGTCCGCGACGGGCCGGCGCTCGAAGCCCACCTCGTCCGCGGCGTTGACCAGGTATGCCGCGCCCGTCGCCCGTGCCAGGGCGAGGCCGCCGGTGACGTAGTCGTTGTGGAGGTGGGTCTCCAGGACGTGGGTGACCGTGACGCCGTCCTCCCGTGCCAGCTCGAGCACCCGGTCGATGTCGCGTTGCGGGTCGACCACGAAGGCGACCTCGCCGTCGTGCACGAGGTAGCTGCGGTCGCCGAGGCTCGCCGTCTCCAGGGTGCGGATCGTCGGGACGTCGGTCATGGCGCGAGAACCCCCTGTGGAGAACGGGCAAGGGACCGTCCGGCCGACCAGGTGCGGTAGCCGCCGTCGAGGTTGCGGACGTCCCAGCCCTCCTGGGCGAGGACGCGGGCGGCGACGTGGCCACGGATGCCGACGGCGCAGTGCACGACGAGCGGTCCGGCCGGCAGCTCGTCGAGTCGGGCCCGCAGCTCGTCGACGGGCAGCAGGAGGGCGCCCGGGATGGCGCCGGCGGTGAACTCGCGTTCGGTCCGCACGTCCACCACGGTCGCGCCGTCCGCGACCGCGGCGTCGACCTCGTGCCACTGGATGCTCCGGGTCGTGCCGTCCCGGAGGTTCTCCGCGACGTAGCCGAGCATGTTGACGGGGTCCTTGGCGGACCCGAACTGCGGGGCGTAGGCGAGCTCGAGGTCCGCGAGGTCGCTCGCGGTCAGTCCCCCCGCGATGGCGGTCGCGATGACGTCGACCCGCTTGTCGACCCCGGCCTCCCCGACGCCCTGGACACCCAGGATCGCGTCGGTCTCCGGGTCCACGAGGAGCTTCAGCGACATGCCGGACGCCCCGGGGTAGTAGGTGGCGTGGTCGAAGGGGTGGGTGTGGATGACCCGGTGCGGCCGGCCCGCGGCGCGCAGCCGCTTCTCGTTCCACCCGCTCGCCGCGACCTGCAGGCCGAGGACGCCGACGATGGCAGTGCCGAGCACCGGGCGGTCGCCGGCCGGGCGCCCGGCGATGACGTCGGCGACCATCCGGCCCTGGCGGTTGGCCGTGTTGGCGAGCGGGACCAGGGTCTCGGAGCCGTCGAGCGCGTCCACCTTCTCCACGGCGTCGCCCACCGCGTAGACGTGGGGGTCGCTGGTGCGGAGCTGCCGGTCGACGGCGATGCCGCCGCGGGGACCGAGGGCCAGGCCCGCCTGCTCGGCGAGCCGGGTGTCCGGACGCACACCGATGGCCGCGACCACGACGTCCGCGGGCAGTCGCTCCCCGCTGGACAGGGTGACCGTGTCCGGGCCGATGTCGACGACCGTGGTCGCCAGCCGCAGCTCCACCCCCGCGTCGCGGAGCCGGTCGTGCACCGGCGCGACCATCTCGGGGTCCAGCGGCGCCATCACCTGCGGCGTCGCCTCCGCGACGGCCACCTCGAGCCCGCGGCGAAGCAGGTTCTCGGCGACCTCCACCCCGATGAAGCCGCCACCGACGACGACCGCCGTGCGGGCGCCGCCGACGGCGGCCGCCATGGCGTCGGTGTCCTCGACGTCGCGCAGGGTGAGGGCGCGCTCGATGCCCGGGACCGGGGGACGCACCGGCCGCGCGCCCGGCGAGAGGACGAGGGCGTCGTAGGGCAGCTCCAGCTCGGCGCCCGTGGCCAGCTCCCGCACGGAGACGACCCGCCGGTCCCGGTCGACCGCGACGGCCTCGTGGCCGACCCGGACGTCCAGCGCGAAGCGGGCCGCGAGCGACTCCGGCGTCTGCAGCAGCAGGCTCGAGCGCGCCTCGATGACACCGCCCACGTGGTAGGGCAGGCCGCAGTTGGCGAAGGAGACGTGGCCGCTGCGCTCGAGCACGGTGACCCGGGCCCGCTCGTCGAGCCGGCGCAGCCGGGTGGCGGCGGACATGCCCCCCGCGACCCCTCCGACGACGACGACGCGCAGGGTGTCCGGGGCGGTGTCTGGCATGCCGTCAATATACCCCATGGGGTATAGTGGCGGCGACTCGCCCACGAGTCAGACCCCGATGTCGGTCACGGACCGCCGACGTCCCAAACGCAGGAGGAACGTCCATGTGCCGAGCAGTGCGGTGCCGTGAGTGTGGCAAGACGACCTGGGCCGGCTGCGGCCAGCACGTCGACCAGGTGATGCGCGGGGTGTCCGCGGCGGACCGGTGCCCCGGTCACGCCGACGCCGCTCCCAAGGGCGGGATGATGTCGCGCATGTTCGGCCGCTGAGCGGTCACCACGACGAACCACCCCGCCACCCGGGCCGGCCACCACGGCACGGCGTAGGCCTCCCGGCGGACGTCCACGGCATACCCCGCCGCCCGCAGGGCCGCCGGGACGTCGCGGTCCAGGTGGCAGCCTCCGGCCAGCGGGCCCCAGGCCGGCTGGAGCAGGCGCTGGGCGCGTGCCGTGGGCGCGTCCGGCGCCCGGGAGTGCTCGACGGCGTGCAGCGCGCCGCCCGGGCGCAGCACCCGGGCCACCTCCGCGAGGGCGCCCGGTAGGTCCGGGACGGTGCACAGCGCCCACGACGCCACCGCGGCGTCCACGCCGCCGTCCGGCAGCGGGAGCCGCGCGGCGTCGACCGCGACGCGCTCGACCGGCCGGCCGAAGGCGCTGCGGCGCTCGGCGCTGCGCTCCCAGGCCAGGTCCGAGGGCTCGGCGGCCAGCACCCGGGTGACCTCCTCGCCGTAGAACGGCAGGCTCAGCCCCGAGCCGAAGCCGACCTCGAGCACGGTGCCGGACACGCCGGCATACGCCTGCTCGCGCCAGGGCCCGACGGTCCGGTCGCTGAGCACCACGTCGACGAGGCGCGGCATCGCGGCCGCGTCCCACCAGCCCGAGAGGCGCTCGGGCGCGCCGGGGAGCCGCACGCCCGAAGGCTAGTGGTCGCCCTTGAGGACCAGCCGCATGATCCGGGCGTTGAAGAGCGCGAAGCGCCCGGCCTGGACCACGAGGTTCTGCCGGGCCCGCAGGGTCTTCGCGGTGGGCAGCGGGGCCCGCGAGAGGTCGGCGACCGGCTGGTCGGTGCTGACGACGGGGAAGTGCGAGGTGGCGGGGGTGCCCGTGGGGGTGCTCATGATGTGCGCATCGTCCTTCACTCCGGGATGAACTGCCAGCCGGGACGGCCCTTGGCCTTGTGGATGAACAGGTGGTGGAGCATGAGCTTGACCCAGTGCCCCGACAGCCCGATCTCCCCCTTGGTGCCCGCGAGGTCCCGGCCGGTGGGGTAGGTGGCGTAGTCCGGCACGACGGGCATCATCGTCATCGACGCCGCCGAGCCGGTGCGCAGGTCGTTGCCCGCCGAGGCGACGCAGGCGGCCCCCATGCGGGCCATGGACGCCTCGTGCGCGGGCGCCTGCGGGCCCGTGCGGATCCGGTCGGCGATGGTCAGCGCCACCGTCTTGCCCATGACGCCGGACGGCATGCCGGTGCGGGGCGGGCTCGGTGCGATCACCGTGCCCCCGGCGCTGGTGCGCGGCCGGGAGATCTGGTGCGGCGGGGCGAAGGCGATGCCGACGGCGAAGAGGTTGTCGAAGCCCGGGGCGAGGTAGGTGGTGGGCCAGTCACCGGCCTTCCACTCCTCGTAGGGCCGAGGCGTGTAGTCGGCGTCCACCTTCATGAACCCGCTGGGCGCGAACAGCTCGGCGGTGATGTCGGTGCCGTCCCGGTCGTACGCCGTGAGCGGCACGCCGCCGAAGGGCGGGAGCAGCATGGCGAAGTCGAAGGAGAGCTCGTGGCGCTCGCCGTCGAGGGTCTCGTAGTGCACGACCCCCTCCTCGACCCGCTCCACGTGGGCGCCGAGGACGGCCTCCACGCCGCGCTCGCGGAACAGCGAGCCGGTCCACATCTCGCTCGAGGACTGGAAGCCGCGCTCCTCGAACACCATGCCGTCGACGCCGAAGTCGCCGAGGTGCGCCTCGTTGGTGAGGTAGACCAGGCGGGCCCGGTCGCGCACGCCGGCCTCGCGCAGCTCGTGGTCGACGTTGAAGGCGTATTCGAAGGCGGCACCCTCGCAGGTGCACGTCCCGTGCCCCATGCCGACGACGAGGGTCTGTGGCTGGCCGGCCCGGAGCCGGTCGATGCACGCGGTCAGCGAGGCGGCCGCGTCGACCGCGTGGTCGGCGGTGCACACCGAGACGCTGTGGCCGTCCGGGCCGAGCCCGGGGGTCGCCTCGAAGCGCAGCCGCGGGCCCGTCGCGTTGACGAGGTAGTCGTAGCGCAGCCGGGCGGTCTCGCCGGCACGACCCTGGCCGGTGTAGACCACGTCCACGGCCGCGCGCTCGCTGTCGGTGTCACCACGGGGGTGCAGGGCCACCGCCCTGGCCTGCGCGAAGGCGATGCCCTTCTTGCGGTAGACCGGCTCGAGGGGGAAGACCACGTCCTTCTTGCCCATCTTGCCGACGCCGACCCAGATGTTCGAGGGGATCCAGTTCCACTGGGAGTTCGGCGACACCACCGTGACGGTGTCCTCCTTCCCCAGCAGCCGGGAGAGGTGGAGGGCGGCGGTGTGGCCCGCCACCCCGGCACCGAGGACGACGACGTCTGCCATGGCTTCTCCTTCGAAGCGCACCGGATGAGATACCCACCAGAGTACCCCCGGGGGTAATTCGCCGGCGACGGGTCCGGACTAAAGAGGCGTCGTCACGCAGATCGCCGTCCCGCCCGCGCCGCACCCGGGTCGGCTGCGAGGATGGCGCCATGGCCCTCGACGTGGAGCTGTCGGAGATCCGCGACTTCCTCGCCCGTCACGCGCCCTTCGACGACCTGCCCCCCGAGGTGCTCGACTCCCTGCCCAAGCGGCTGACCGCCCGCTACTTCCGGCGCGGCACCGCCCTGGTGAACCGCGGCGGCGACAACCACTCGCTCTTCGTCCTGCGCTCCGGCGCGGTCGACATCCGCGACGAGGTCGGTGACCTGGTGGACCGGGTGGAGGAGGGCGACTCGATGGGGTCGATCACCCTCGTCATGGGCAACCCCTCGACCTTCGAGGCGGTCGCGATCGAGGACAGCCTGGCGCTCGTGATGGATGCCGCGACGTTCTACGAGCTGACCCGCACCTGCCCCGAGTTCGCGCGGTACTTCGACGCCCAGCGGGCCGACCGGATGCGGGGCGCCCTGGCGGCCCAGCAGCTGTCGACCACCGGTGGGGCGGTCCTGAAGACCTCGGTGCGCGACCTGGTGCGGCGCGACCTCGTGACCGCACCGGCGCGCGCGTCGATCCGGGAGGCGGCACGCACCATGGCCGAGGCGGGGGTGTCCTCGCTGCTCATCATGGAGGGGGAGCGGCTGGCCGGGATCATCACCGACCGCGACCTCCGGAGGCGGGTGCTCGCGGCCGAGCTCGACCCGGCCCGCCCCGTCACCGACGTCATGACCGCGGACCCCGTGACCGGCTCGGTGGACGGCCTGGCCTTCGAGATCCTCCTCGAGATGACCGGGAGGAACATCCACCACCTGCCGATCCTCGAGGATGGTCGCCCGGTCGGGGTGGTCACCACCACGGACCTGATGCGCCTCGAGCAGGCCAACCCGGTCTACCTCGTCGGTGACGTGGCCAAGCAGCGGGACGTCGCCGGTGTCGCCACCGTCAGCCGGCGGCTGCCGGCCGTCGTCGAGGGGCTGGTGGCGCAGGACGCCTCGGCCGAGGACATGGGCCGGGTGGTCACGACCATCGGCGACGCCGTCGAGCGGCGGCTGCTCGCGCTGGCCGAGACCGAGCTCGGGCCGCCGCCGGTGCCCTACTGCTGGGTCGCGCTCGGCTCCCGGGCCCGGCACGAGCAGGCCCTCTCCGCCGACCAGGACAACGCCCTGATCCTCTCCGACGAGGCGGGCACCGAGCACGACGGGTACTTCGCGGCGCTTGCCGCCTTCGTCTGCGACGGCCTGGTCGAGGCGGGCTACCCGCGCTGCCCCGGCGACGTCATGGCGACCAACCCCCGGTGGCGCCGGCGGCTCGAGGAGTGGCGCGGGGAGTTCCGCTCCTGGCTCACCGCCCCGGTCCCGGAGTCGCTGCTGCGGGCCAGCATCTTCTTCGACATGCGCCCGGTGTACGGCGACACGGGGCTGCAGGCCTCGCTCACGGCATACGTGACGGGTGCCTCGCCCACCGCCAAGGTGTTCCTCGCGCACATGTCCAAGGTGGCGGCTCGCAACGAGCCGCCGCTCGGCTTCTTCCGCGGCTTCGTCCTGGAGAAGGCGGGGGAGCACGAGAACACCCTGGACATCAAGCGCGGTGGCGTCGGCGCCGTGGTCGAGCTCGCGCGGGTTCACGCGCTGTCGGTGGGCTCGTCGGCCATCTCGACGCAGGCGCGCATCGCCGCGGCGGTGAGCGAGGGGATCATGAGCCCGGAGCGGGGCGCGGACCTGCGCGACGCCTTCGAGTTCATCACCTACGTCCGGTTGCGGCACCAGGCGCTGCAGGTGCGGCGCGGGGCGGAGCCGGACAACCACCTGCCGCCGGACGAGCTGAGCACCTTCGACAAGCGCCACCTGCGGGAGGCGTTCGGCATCGTCCGGGCGGCCCAGGCGGCGATGACCTCTCGCTACCCCATGTCCTACATCTCGTGACCGGGCGTCTCGTGGACCGGCGTCTCGTGGACCGGGCTCTCGTGGACCGGCGATGAGCACGGTGGCGCGGCCGTGAGGTGGCGTCGCAAGGGCCCGGACGACCGGCGGCTGGACGCGTTGGCGAAGGCCGCGCCGGGGCCGTTGCGCGACTACCTCGAGGTGCCCTTCCCGGACCCCTCGACGCCCGTCGAGGACCTGCGGCTGCTCGCCGTCGACCTGGAGACCACCGGCCTGGACCCGCGCGGCGGCCACGTGCTCTCCGTGGGGTTCGTGCCGGTCGACGGGCTGACCATCGACCTCTCCGGGGCACGCCATCTCGTCGTCTCCTCGGGCGCCGAGGTCGGGCAGAGCGCGACCTTCCACGGGCTGACCGACGACGCCGTGGCCGCCGGGGTCCCGATCGCCGAGGCGCTCACGGAGGTGCTCCCCGCCCTGGCCGGCCGGGTGCTCCTCGCCCACTTCGCGCAGATCGAGCAGGGCTTCCTCTCCGCCGCCTGCCAGCGGCTCTGGGGTGCGCCGATGCCGTGCGCCGTCGTGGACACCATGGAGCTGCAGCGGCGCCTGGTCACCACGGTCTTCACCGTCGAGCCGCCGACCGGGGCGGTGCGGCTGTGGGCCGCGCGGGCCCGCTTCGGGCTGCCGGTCTACCGGGCGCACGAGGCCCTCACCGACGCGGTGGCCTGCGCCGAGCTCTACCTCGCCCAGGTCGCCGAGATCGCCGACGGCGGCCCGCCCGCGCTGCGGCACGTGGCCCTGTGAGCGCCGGGGCGGCCGCCGCGTACGTGGCGCTGGGGGACTCGTATGCCGCGGGTGTCGGTGGCGGGCCCCGGCGCGGCCCGTGCTGGCGGGCCACGCAGGGGTACCCGGTCGCCGTCGCGCGCTCGCTTGGCCTCGACGTCGCCTACGAGGCCTGCATCGCGGCGACGGTCGCCGACGTCGAGCGGTCCCAGCTGGGCGCCCTGGGCGAGGCGACCACCCACGTGTCCGTGACCGTCGGCGGCAACGACGCCGGCTTCGTGCCGGTGCTCATCGCCGCGGCGGCACCGGCGTGGTTCGGGGACAGTGACATCGTCCTGGACGCAGGGCTGCGGGTGGTGCGCGAGCGGCTGCCCCGCCGGCTGGACCGGCTCTTCGCGGGGGTGCGGCGGCGAGCCCCGCGGGCGGTGGTCGTCGCCACCGACTACCCGGTGCTGCTGCGCGGCGCGGACTGCAACCTCGCGACCTTCTTCAGCGCCTCCGAGGTCCGGCGGCTCGCCGACGCCGTGGTGGAGCTCTCCGGTGTCATTCGGGCCGCCGCCTCCCGGGCCGGGGTCGGCTTCGTGGGGGTGCGGCCCGACTTCGCCGGGCACGAGGTGTGCGCACCGCAGGAGTGGCTCAACGGGGTGGCCTTGCCGGTGGAGGCGTCCTTCCATCCGAACCGGCGGGGGCACACGGCATACGGGCGCGAAGTTTCGGGTGCGCTCGCAGGCGCGGGGGCGACGGGGCCGCAGGGGGTCGGCCCGGAAGGGGTGGGTGAGCCGGCCGGACGCGAGCCGGTGGTCGTTCCGGGTCCGGCGGTCCGGGGCTCGGCGCCCACGTTCCGGCTGCCCGACCTGCTCTCCGAGGCGAGCCTGCGCGGGGCGGCCCAGCACGGCCTGGACCCGGAGGAGGTGCGGCGGCTGGCCCTGGCCGTCCAGACGCCGGGACTGTCGGCGCGCGGCGGGCACGTAGGTGTGGTCCCGCCTCCACGAGCTGGACGCCGAGGTGCGGGAGCGGACCGGCCGGGGCTGACCCTGGTCGCTGGCAGGTGGGGGGAGGCGATCACCTCGACCGGGGGGAGGGTGCGCCGGGTCGAGGTGATGCGCTACCTCGTGGGGGGAGGCGATCACCTCGACCGCGAGGGGGGTGTGCCGGGTCGAGGTGATGCGCTACCTCGTGGGCGTAGGGGATCACCTCGACCGCGGGGAGGGTCTCGCCGGTCGGGGGCATGGCAGCCTTGGGGGGTGCACGTCACGACGGACCGTGCGGAGGTCGTGCGCTGGCTGGAGCGCCGGCTGGCGGTCGACCCGGTGCGCGCAACGGTCATCGGGACACTCGTGGCGGAGGCCCGTGAGGGCTCCGGTGAGCCGTGGTGCGCCGTGTCGTGCGTGGACGTGCACAGCACGGACGACCCCGGGGTGGCGGCGCGCCTGCAGCGGCGGTTCCCGGCGAACCTCGACGGCCCGTGGCGTGCAGCGGACCTGCCCGACCTCGTCGACACCCTGGGGACGCTGCCCCAGCTGCGCGGCGTCAGCGGCGAGCGCGACCTCGTCACCGAGGTGGTGCGCCTGCTCGGGCGGCCGGAGCGTGAGCGGATGGCCATGCGGCTGCACCGGCTCGACGCGCTCGCCCACCTGCAGGGGGTGCCGGGGTCCGGCCGCCGGGCCGGGCCGCCCGACCGGGAGCTGATGCTGCAGTGGCTCACCGCCTTCAGCAGGGAGGTGTTCGGCGACGACAAGGACGTGACCGACCTGGTCGAGCAGATGCTGGCCTCGCGCGGGGCCTGGCTGTGGGTCGACCCGAGCGGGGAGCCGGTGTCGATGGCCAGCCGCCGTTCCGTGGTGGCCGGTGTCGCGCGGGTGGGTCCGGTCTACACCCCGCCGGCGTCGCGCGCACGGGGCTACGCGGCGGCGGTCACCACGGCGGCGACCGCGGACGTGCTGGCCGACCACGGCATACCGGTGCTGTTCACCGACGCGACCAACCCGACCTCGAACGCGCTGTACGCCCGGCTCGGGTACCGGCCGGTGCAGGACCGGCTGCAGGTCATGTTCGCCGAGGCGTGACGCCGGGCGGCCGGGAGGCCGCGGGCGGGCGCCGCGGGCGGCGTCCGGGGCCGGGTCAGTTGTGCAGCACCGCGGCCCCGCCGAACCGGCCGTGCGCCAGGTCGGCGAGCGCTCGCGGCGCCTCCTCCATCGGGTATGCCGTGGTGGTCGCCGTGACCCCGAAGCGCGCGGCCAGGGTGAGGAAGGCCTCGCCGTCCTCGCGGGTGTTGGCGGTGACGGAGCGCAGGTGCCGCTCGCGGAAGAGCTCGGCGTCGTAGTCGAGGCTCGGGATGTCGGAGAGCCAGATGCCCGCCACCGCGAGGGTGCCGCCGGCGTCGAGCGCGCGGAGCGCGACGGGGACGAGCTCGCCGGCCGGCGCGAAGAGGATGGCGCCGTCGAGCGGCTCGGGAGGTGCGCCGTCGGCGGGACCGACCGAGTCGCAGCCGAGACGGGTCGCGAGGTCGCGGTGGTGCTCGCCGCGGGTCAGGACGTGGACGCGCAGGCCGAGGTGGAGCGCGACCTGCGCGGTGAGGTGGGCGCTGCCGCCGAAGCCGTAGATGCCGAGGCGGCCGCCGGGTGGGACGTCGGCGGCGAGCAGGGCGCGGTAGCCGATGATCCCGGCGCACAGCAGCGGGGCGGCCTGCTCGTCGGACAGGTGCCCGGGAAGGGCGTAGACGAAGGCCTCGTCGGCGAGCAGCACGTCGGCGTAGCCACCGTCACGGTCCCAGCCGGTGAAGCGGGGGGCCAGGCAGAGGTTCTCGCGGCCGGCGCGGCAGTGCCGGCAGGTGCCGTCGGCGTGGCCGAGCCATGGGACGCCGACCCGGTCACCGGCGGCGAAGCGGGTGGCCCGCGGGCCGAGCGCCTCGACGGTGCCGACGACCTCGTGGCCGGGCGTGACCCGGGGCCGGCGGGGCGGCAGGTCGCCCTCGGCGAGGTGGAGGTCGGTGCGGCAGACCCCGCAGCACGAGACGCGGACGCGGACCTCGCGGCCGGTCGGGTCGGGCAGCGGGCGGGACACCCGGGTGAGCGGCCCGCCGTCGATGGGCCCGGGCCGGTCGACGACCCAAGCCGACACCGGACCGGCGGCGGTGGTCACGGTCCGCACCTCCTGCGGTCGGAGCGGGGTGGGCGCGGCCGCGCGTTCTCAGTGGGTCCGGTCGTGCGAGCCCTGGGAGAGGACCATGAGCTCCTGGCTCTCGCGGGCGAGGTCACGGTCGGCCACGGTGGACCATCCGCGGCCCGAGGTGCGGCCGTGCAGGAAGCGGGCGGCGAGGGTCCGCGCCGACTGGGCGGAGAGGAGGCGTGTCGTTGTCATGGCTCCATTGTGCAACTGTCAACCGTTCAGCACAACGCGCGCCTACTTATCAGTAGTGCAGTGACGCTAAAGTGTCTGCATGCTCGACCCACACCGGCTCCGCGTCTTGCGCTCCGTGCTCGCCAGCGGCTCCATCACGCTGGCCGCCGAGAACCTCGGACTCACCTCCTCGGCCGTGAGCCAGCACGTGTCCGCGCTGCGGCGGGAGACCGGGCTGGTCCTCTTCGAGCGGGTCGGCCGCGGCATCGTGCCCACCCCGGCGGCCCGGATCCTGGCCGAGCAGAGCGACGGCGCCCTGGCGGAGCTGGCGCGGCTCGACGAGCTCGTGGCCGACCTGCGGGAGGGCCGCAGCGGGCGGCTGACGCTCGGCTACTTCTCCTCGGCCGGGCTGGCCTGGATGCCGGACCTGGTCAAGCGCCTCACCGGCGAGCTGCCCGACCTCACCGTCGAGCTCGTCCTGACCGAGGCGGCCGCTCCCGGCGTGGCGCCGGACATCGACCTCGTCGTCGACCTGCCGGACGCCCCGACCCGGCCCGGCTTCGCGCGGACCTCGCTGACCGACGACCCCTACGTCGTCGTGGTCCCGGCCGGCCACCCGCTGGCCGACCGGGAGCGGGTGGCGCTGACGGACCTGCGGCGGGAGCGCTGGGTGAGCGGAGACCTGCTCCACAACCCCTCGCACCGGATCCTCCTCTCGGCGTGCGCGGCCGCGGGCTTCCGCCCCCGGTTCCCGGTGCAGGCGGGGGACCAGTACACCGCGATGGCCTTCGTGGCCGCCGGCGTCGGGGTGACCGTCCTGCCCCGGCTGGCGGCGGCCGCGCTGCCCGAGGGGGTGCGCCGGCTCCCGCTGACGCCCCCCGCCCCCGTGCGCCACCTCAGCGCGCTGACCCGGGACACGGCCACGCCCACCCGTGCCGCGGTCCGGGCACTGGAGCTCCTCACCGAGATCATCCGCGCCGCCGGGCCCACCGACGCACCCGGGTGAGGCACGGCATACGCCAGAGCCGGCCACCCGCCACCCGGCCACCCGCCACCCGGCACCCGGCCACCCGGCCACCCGCCACCCGGCGGCGCACCGGGCACGGCCGACGCCCCCGCCGGAGCGCCCGGGGTCAGCCGGCGGACAGCAGGAAGGCGAGCAGGAAGCCGGCCGCGGTGACCAGCCCCACGGCCGGCCCGGCGTCCTCGAAGGCCTCCGGCATCATGGTGTCGGCCAGCATGGTGAGGATCGCCCCGGCGGCGAAGGCCTGCACCGCGGAGACCGTCCCCGTGCCCGCGCCGCCGAGCACCGCGTAGCCGGTCGCCGCGGCCACCGCCGACAGCAGCGCCACCGCGAGCCACAACCCGAGGATCCATCGCCGCGAGTGCCCGGCCTGCCGCAGCCCGACCGCCGCGGAGAGCGACTCCGGCACGTTGCTGAGGAACACCGCGACCACCATGGCCACCCCCACCGCGCCGCCCTCCAGCAGGGAGACCCCGATCGCCGCCGACTCCGGTATGCCGTCCAGCAGCGCTCCCAGCACGATCGCACCGGCTGCCCCGCCGGCCTGCTGACCGCCGGAGCGCTTGCGGTGCTCGCCGCCGCGCCGGTCGAGCCACGCGTCCCCGAGGAAGAAGGTGAGGGCGCCGGCGGCGAGGCCGGAGGCGACGGGGACCGCGCCCGAGGACCGGTACCCCTCCTCGACGAGCTCGAAGGCGACCGCGCTGATGAGCACGCCGGAGCCGAACGCCATGACGGCCCCCAGCACCCGCTTGGGCACGGGGACGAGCAGCCCGACCGCCGCCCCGAGGAGCAGGGCCGCCCCCCCGACGAAGCCCCAGAACGCCGCCTCCCACACGGGGCGTGACGCTACCGGCTGGGGGGCACGGGAGCGGGAACGGGCGGGGGGGCGGGCACCTCACTGCCGCCGGCGACCACTCCCCGGTCCGACGGGCCCGGCAGGCATAGCCTGACGCCATGACCTCCGCGAAGAAGTCCTGGTCCCAGCTCACCCCGGCGCAGCGCAGCGCCGTCGTCGTCATCGGGGCGGTGGAGCTGGTGCTGACCGCGGTCGCCCTGACCGACCTGGTCCGCCGGCCCGGGAGCGAGGTGCGGGGACCCAAGCTGGCCTGGGGCCTGGGCTGCCTGGTCCAGCCGGTGGGACCGATCGCCTACCTCGCGGCGGGGCGCCGACCGACGCCGTGACCGGCGCGGCCGCCGACTCCCCGCTGCTGCGCCTCATCCGGGAGTCGGTCATCGGCGAGGACCACCTCATGGCCACCCCCTACGGCCTGCGGCGGGTGACGTATGCCGACTACACCGCCTCCGGCCGCGCCCTCACCTTCATCGAGGACGTGGTCCGCCAGCTCGTGCTCCCCGCCTACGCCAACACCCACACCGAGTCCAGCGGCACCGGGCTGCAGACCACCCGGCTGCGCGAGGACGCCCGCGAGGCGATCCGCCGCGCCGTGCACGGCGACGAGGACAGCGTCGTGATCTTCACCGGCGCGGGCGCCACCGGGGCGATCGACAAGCTGGTCGGGGTGCTCGGGCTGCGCCTGCCGTCGGCCCTGGAGGACGCCCACCACCTGCTCCGCCACATCCCGCCGGAGGAGCGGCCGGTGGTCTTCCTCGGACCCTACGAGCACCACTCCAACGACCTGCCGTGGCGGGAGTCGATCGCCGACGTGGTGACGATCCGCCAGGACGTCGACGGCGGCACCGACCTGCAGGACCTGCGCGAGCGGCTGGAGGAGTTCGCCCGGCGACCGCTGCGGATCGGCTCCTTCTCGGCCGCCTCCAACGTCACCGGGATCATCTCCGACACCGTCGGCATCGCCCGGCTGCTCCACGAGCACGGCGCGCTGTCGTTCTGGGACTTCGCGGCGGCCGCCCCCTACGTCGACATCGACATGACGGCGGCGCCGGGGACCGACCCCCTGTCCTACAAGGACGCCATCTTCCTCTCCCCGCACAAGTTCGTCGGCGGCCCGTCCACGCCGGGCGTGCTGGTCGCGCGGCGCGAGCTCTTCACCAACCGGGTGCCCGACGTCCCCGGCGGGGGCACGGTGGCCTACGTCAACGCGGAGGACCACTGCTACCTCACCGACCCCGAGCACCGCGAGGAGGGGGGCACGCCGGCGATCGTCGAGGCGGTGCGGGCCGGCCTGGTGGTGCGGCTGAAGGAGGCGGTGGGGGTCGAGACGATCCGCGCGCGGGAGGACGAGCTGCTGCGCCGGGCCGTGGAGGCCTGGCGGGCCGAGCCGGCGCTGGAGATCCTGGGCACGCTGGACGCTCCGCGGCTCTCGATCCTGTCCTTCGTCGTCACGGCCCCGTCGGGGCGCCACCTGCACCACAACTTCGTCGTCGCCCTGCTCAACGACCTCTTCGGCATCCAGTCCCGCGGCGGGTGCTCCTGCGCCGGGCCCTACGGCCACCGGCTCCTGGGCATCGACCTCGAGCGCTCGCACGAGTTCGAGCGGGAGATCACCGGGGGGTGCGAGGGCATCAAGCCGGGGTGGGTGCGCGTCAACCTCAACTACTTCGTCTCCGACACCGTCGCCGACTACGTCATCGCTGCGGTCGGGCTCGTGGCCCGGGACGGCTGGCGGCTGCTGGGGGACTACCTCTTCGACCCGGCCACCGGCCGGTGGCGGCACCGCGACGGCGTGGTCGAGCCGCCGGTCCGGCTGGCGGACGTGCAGTTCCGGGCCGACGGCACGGTGGTCGTGCCCGAGCCGGGGCCACGCGGCGGCGAGGAGCTGCTCGCGGGTCAGCTCACCGACGGGGCGGCGATCCTGGCGGCCGCGACCCCGCCGGACCTCGCCGTGGGCCCGGGGTCGCGCCTGTCGGCGGACTTCGAGCACCTGCGGTGGTTCGACCTGCCGGCCTCCTCGCTCGTGCCCGCCCCAGCGAGTCCCTGACCGAGTCCCCTGGGCGAGCCCCGAACCAGTCACTGAGCGGACGCTCGGTACGGCGCTCGGTGCGGCAGGGGTCAGCCGACGGACGCCGTCTCGGAGGGGTGCGTCATGGCCCAGCGCATCGTCGCCGTCGCGGCCCGGGCGGCGGCTCGCGCCACCGAGTCCACCGGCGGCACCGACGGCAGGCCGAGCAGGTCCCGCGCCCACGGCTGGAGGGTGGCCACGGCCCCACCGGCGAGGACGGCATACGGACCGCGGGCGGCGAGCGGGAGCGGTGGCTCCCACAGCAGGAAGTCGCGCGCCTCGATCGCCGCCTCGGTGAGCGAGAGCTCGGGACGGTATGCCGTGAGCGCACCCTCGAGCTCGGCGACCGTCCGCGGCGGGTCGACCACGCCCAGGCGGGCGGCGACGGTGCCGAGCTGGGCGACGTAGGTGTCGGCCTCGTCGGGGGTCAGCGGGGTCGCGCCGAAGACCTGGTGGGTGCTGAGGAAGCTGTCCGCCTCGGCGACGTGCACCCACGCGAGCAGGTGCGGGTCGCTCGCGGCGTACGCCCGGCCGTCCGGGGCGGTGCCGCTGACCGTCTCGTGCACACGGCGGATCCGGCCGAGGAGCCGCTCGGCGTCGGCGGCGGTGCCGTAGGTCGTGGTCGCGAGGAAGGTGCTGGTGCGCTGGAGCCGGCCCCACGGGTCCCCCTTGAAGCCGGAGTGCCCGGCGACGCCGGCCATCGCGAGCGGGTGCAGGGACTGCAGGAGCAGGGCGCGGATGCCGCCGACGAACATCGAGGTGTCCGCGTGGAGCCGCCAGATCGGGTCCACGGGGCCGAACCACCGCTGCCCGGGGCTGCGCCAGATGCGGTCCTCCGCCTGCTGGCGGTCCTTGCCGGCGACCCGGTCGCGGACGGCGGTGGCGATGCGGCGGCGCAGGGCGTCCCGGGCCCACCCGTAGCCTGGTGGGGCCGGTATGGGTGGGCGGGGGAGGCTGACGCTCATGGGAGGAGGATGCCTCACCGACCTGCGCGTGAAACCTGCGGTGCCGCTGCGAGGCCGAACGGGCTCGCGACGTGGATCGGGCCTCGTCGCGCGGAACGTACCGCGTCGCGAGGCCAGTTCCGCGAACCGGCTTTCCCTAGGCTGCCGGGCATGTCCTCGCGCGTGCGTCCCGCAGTCCCGTCCGACGTCCCGGCGGTGCTCCGGCTGGTGCGTGAGCTCGCGGCATACGAGCGGGAGCCGGACGCGGTCGAGGCGACCGAGGCCGACTTCGCGGCCGCGCTCTTCCCGGCGGAGGGCGCGCCGACCACCTTCTGCCACGTGGCCGAGCACGACGGCCGGGTGGTCGGTCTGGCGGTGTGGTTCGTGACGTTCTCGACGTGGACCGGCCGGAACGGCATCTGGCTGGAGGACCTCTTCGTCGAGCCGGCGCACCGGGGCAGCGGGCTGGGGCAGGGGTTGCTGGCGGCGCTGGCGGCGGAGTGCGTGGCGCGGGGGTACCCGCGGCTGGAGTGGTGGGTGCTGGACTGGAACGAGCCCGGCATCGGCTTCTACCGCAGGCTCGGCGCCGTGGCGCAGGACGAGTGGACGGTGTGGCGGATGACCGGCGACCCGCTGCGCGCCCTCGCCGCCACGCCCGGCGGCGGCGGTGCCTAGCGCTCGGGGACGTTGGCCTCCAGCTCGGCGAGCCAGGCGCGCGCCGAGGCATCCGACGGCATCCGCCAGTCCCCGCGCGGTGACAGCGAGCCGCCGGCGAGCACCTTGGGGCCGTTGGGCAGCGCGCTGCGCTTGAACTGGTTGGCGAAGAAGCGCCTCAGGAAGACCGCCAGCCAGTGCCGGATGGTGCCCAGGTCGTAGGCGACCCGCTCGCCCTCGGGGAAGCCCGGCGGCCAGTCGCCCACCTCGGGGTCGCGCCACGCCTGCTCGGCGAGGAAGGCGATCCTGCTCGGGCGGCAGCCGCGGCGCATGACGTGGAAGAGCGTGAAGTCGTGCAGCGCGTAGGGGCCGATGATCCCCTGCGTCGACTGCATCGTCTCGCCCTCCCTCACCGGGACCAGCTCCGGGCTGATCTCGGTGTCGAGGATCGACTGCAGGGTCGCGGCCACGTCGTCGTCGAACTGCCCGCTGGAGATGACCCAGCGGACCACGTGCTGCATCAGCGTCTTCGGCACGCCGGTGTTGACGGCGTAGTGCGACATCTGGTCGCCGACGCCGTAGGTGCACCAGCCGAGCGCCAGCTCGGAGAGGTCGCCGGTGCCGAGGACGATGCCGCCGCGCTGGTTCGCCGCGCGGAAGAGGAAGTCGGTGCGGACCCCGGCCTGGACGTTCTCGAAGGTGACGTCGTAGACCTCCTCGCCGCGCGCGAAGGGGTGGTCGAGGTCGGCGAGGAGCTGCCGGGACATCGGGGTGATGTCGACCGTCTCGAAGGTCACGCCGAGCGCCGCGCAGAGCCGCTCGGCGTTGGTCCGGGTGTGTGCGCTGGTCGCGAAGCCCGGCAGGGTGAACGCCAGGAGGTCGGTGCGTGGCCGCCCCAGCCGGTCCAGCGCCTTGGCCGCGACGATGAGCGCGTGGGTGGAGTCCAGCCCGCCCGACACCCCGAGGACGATCTTCGGCCCGCCGATGGCCCGCATCCGCTGCTCCAGCCCGGAGACCTGGATGTTGTACGCCTCGTAGCAGTCCACCGCCAGGCGCGCCGGGTCGTCGGGCACGAACGGGAACCGGTCGACCTTGCGCCGCAGCCCCAGGTCGCCCGACGGTGCGCCCAGCTCGAAGGTGACGGTGCGGAAGTCGGCCAGCCGGCCGGCATACGTCCGGCGGTTGTCGTCGAAGGTGCCCTGACGCAGCCGCTCCTGCCGGATCGCCTCGAGGTCGACGTCGGCGACCGACCGGCGCGGGCCCGCGGGGAAGCGCTCGCTCTCCGCGAGCAGCGCGCCGAGCTCGTAGACCATCGTCTGCCCGTCCCACGACAGGTCGGTGGTCGACTCCCCCTCGCCGCCGGCGGCATACAGGTAGGCCGCGGTGCACCGGCTGGACGCGCTGCGGCACAGCAGGTGCCGGTCGTCGGCGCGGGCGATGGTGATCGGTGAACCCGACAGGTTGAGCAGCACCGTGGCCCCCGCGAGGGCCGCCTCCGCGCTCGGCGGGATCGGCACCCACATGTCCTCGCAGACCTCGACGTGCAGGGCGAGGTCGGGCAGGTCGGCGGCACGGAAGAGCAGGTCGGGACCGAAGGGGACCACCTGGCCCCCGATGGCCAGGGTCGAGCCGCGCAGGTCGTCCCCCGGCGCGAACCAGCGGCGCTCGTAGAACTCGCGGTAGCTCGGCACGTAGGACTTCGGCGCGACCCCTAGGACCCGCCCCCGGTGGATGACGACGGCGCAGTTGAGCACCCGGGTGCCGTGGACCAGCGGCCCGCCGACCACGATCACCGGCAGCAGGTCCGTCGAGGCCGCGCGGATCGTCTCCACCGCGGCGAGCGTCCCGTCCAGCACGACGTCCTGCAGGTGCAGGTCCTCGACGGCGTACCCGGAGAGGCACAGCTCGGGGAAGACCGCGACGGCGACGCCCTCCTCGGAGCACTCCCGGGCGATCGCCAGGACCGTCTCGGCGTTGGTGGCCGGGTCGGCCACCGCGGAGGGCATCGTGCACGCCGCCACGCGGGCGAAGCCGTGCGCGTACGCGTTCCGGAAGTCCATGCCGCCGACAGTAGCGGCGCGGTCAGGTCACTCGTCCTCGACCACGGTGCGGATCCTCGGGGTGAGCAGCACCTTGCCGGTCGCGCGCCGCTGCTCGATCTCGGCGAGCGCGGCGGCCACGTCGTCGAGCTCGTGCACCGTGCCGATGACGGGGTCGAGCCGACCCGCCTCGAGCAGCGGCACCAGCTCGTCCCACTGCCGGCGCACGAACTCCGGCCGCGGCATCCAGTAGGCCCCCCAGCCCACCCCGACGACGTCGAGGTTGTTCAGGAGCAGCCGGTTGAGCCTGACCTCGGGGATCGACCCACCCGTGAAGCCGACGACGAGCAGCCGGCCGAGGGGCGCGAGGGCGCGCAGCGAGTCGGTGACCCGCTCCCCACCGACCGGGTCCACGACCAGGTCCACCCCGCGGCCGGAGGTGAGCTCGAGCGCCGCCTCGCGGAAGCCGTCGGCGAGCACGACCTCGTCCGCGCCGGCGGCCCGCGCGACCTCGCCCTTGGCCTCGGTGGAGGTCACCGCGACGACCCGGGCGCCGAGGGCCTTGGCGAGCTGCACCGCCGCCGTGCCGATGCCGCCGGCGGCGCCGTGGACGAGCACCGTCTCGTCCTCGGCGAGCCGCCCCCGCGTGACCAGGGCGAAGTGGCAGGTGAGGTAGTTCATCGGCAGCGCGGCCCCCGCCTCGAACGTCACCCCGTCCGGCAGCGGGAGGGTGAGCGCCGGCTCGACCACGACGCGCTCGGCGAAGCCGCCGAGCACCGAGAACGCGGCCACCCGGTCACCGGGGGCGAGGGTCCCGCCGTCCGGCGCGTCCAGCACGACGCCCGCGACCTCGGCGCCGGGGGTGAAGGGCGGGTCGGGGCGCATCTGGTACTGCCCCCGGGTGAGCAGGACGTCGGGGTAGGAGACGCCCGCGGCGACCACCTCGACCAGCACCTTGCCGGTGGGGACCTCCGGGGCCGCGACGTCGAGCACCTCCACGGCGTCGGGTCCGTCGAGCCGGGTCACCCGGGCTGCACGCATGCGCACTCCTTGCTCTGCGGGGGGCGGGGGGTGCCCATCGTAGGAGGCTGGCGCGCGCCGGACTGCCGTGCGCCGGAATGCCGTGCGCCGGAATGCCGTGCGCGGGCGGACACGCCACCTCCTAGGCTGGCGGGCATGGCCTCCCTCGTCACCTGCACCGTGGCCGACGGCGTCGCGCAGGTGCGCCTGGCGCGGCCGGAGAAGCTGAACGCGCTCACCCTGCAGACGCTCGACGAGCTGGTCGCGACGGCGCGGGACCTGCGGCGCGACCGGACGCTGCGGGCCGTGGTGCTCGGGGGTGAGGGCGACGCGTTCTGCGCCGGGCTGGACTTCGCCACGGTGCTGCGCGACCCCGGCGGCGTCGCCAGGGCCTTCGTGCCGCGGCCGTGGCGGGGCACCAACACCTTCCAGGAGGCGTGCTGGGCGTGGCGCCGGCTCCCCGTGCCGGTGCTCGCGGCGGTGCACGGGCACTGCTACGGCGGGGGGCTGCAGGTCGCGCTCGCGGCGGACTTCCGCATCACCACCCCGGACGCGCGGTGGTCGGTCATGGAGGCACGCTGGGGCCTGGTGCCCGACATGAGCGGCGCCCGCGCGCTCGCCCAGCTCGTCGGCATCGACGTCGCCAAGCGGCTGACCATGACGGCCGAGGTGGTCAGCGGCGAGGAGGCGGTGCGGCTCGGCCTCGCGACGGAGGTCGCCGAGGACCCGTATGCCGCGGCCGACCGCCTCGTGGCCGCGCTGCGGGAGCGCTCCCCGGACAGCGTCGCGGCGACCAAGCGGCTCTTCGAGCGGACCTGGGGCCGGGGTGAGCGGCGGACCTTCGCCCGGGAGCGCCTCGAGCAGGCGCGGCTGCTCGCCGGGCGCAACACCGAGGTGGCCCGGCGGGCCGCGATGTCGCGGGAGACGCCGGCATACCACCCGCGGGCCGGCTGGAACCCGCGCGCCTAGGGTCCCGGGCCTGCTGTAACCGCGCGCCTGGGGTCCCGGGCCGGCTGTAACCGCGCGCCTGCGGCGCTCGGCGTCAGCCGCCGGGCGCGAGCAGGGCGTGCAGGGCGGCGACGCAGTGCCGGGCCAGCACGGCCGCGCCCGCGTCCCGGTCCGGGGCGTCACCCTTCCCGCCCCCGTCCGAGACCGGGTGCGGGGCGTCCCCGCCCCCGTCCGCCGACCACTGCAGGGCGCGGTCCTCTACATAGGCCACCCACCCGTGCACGACGGGCAGCGCGGCCGCGTCCAGCGCGAGCGCCTCCCCGACCAGCCGCGCCAGCTCGACGCGCAGCGTGCGGGCCGAGTCGCCCAGGCCCTCGGTGGTCAGCCCGCCCCGGCCGTAGACCAGGGCGAGGTAGGACTCGCGCCGTCGTGCCACCTGCTCGACGAACCGCCGCACCACCTGCTCGACCGCCACGTCGCCGGTCATCCCCGGGCCGGGCGCGACGTTGCGCAGCACCCGCCGCTCGGCGGCCGCCACGACGGCGCGGAAGTAGGCCGTCTTGGTCGGGAAGTAGTGGAAGAGCAGCCCCCGGGACACCCCGGCCTCGGCGGCCACCTCGTCGAGCGAGAGCTCCTGCACGGGTCGCTCGACGAACTTCCGCAGCCCGATCCCCACCAGCTGGCGGCGGCGGTCGTCCGGGGCCAGCCGGGTCCGGGCACCTCCCGCCCGCTCGGCGGGCGCGGGACCGGACGGCATACTATTGAGCATTGCTCAACAGAGACGCTAGGGTCAAGGCATGGACTTCGCACCCTCGCCCCGCGCCGCCGACCTGGCGGCACGCGTGCGCGCCTTCGTCGACGCCGAGATCGAGCCGGTCGAGCGGGAGGTCCTCGCCGACGTCGCGGCCCGCCGCTCCCGCGGGGAGGACCCGTGGCAGCCGCACCCGGTGATCGCCGAGCTGCAGGCGAAGGCCCGGGCCCAGGGCCTGTGGAACCTCTTCCTCCCGGCCGGGCACGAGGGCCCGTATGCCGAGCGGTACGGCACCGACGGTGGCGCCGGCCTGACCAACGCCGACTACGCCCCGGTGGCCGAGCAGATGGGCCGGTCGGCGAGCGCCCCGCTGGTCCTCAACTGCAACGCACCGGACACCGGCAACATGGAGGTGCTGCTCAAGTACGGCTCGCCGGAGCAGAGGGACACCTGGCTCGACCCGCTCCTCGACGGGCGGATCCGCAGCGCGTTCCTCATGACCGAGCCCGGGGTCGCCTCCTCCGACGCGACCACGATGGAGGCCACGGCCCGGATCGAGGGCGAGGAGGTGGTCCTCGACGGCCGCAAGTGGTGGTCCACCGGCGTCGGTCACCCGGACTGCAGGGTCGGCATCTTCATGGGCGTCACCGACCCGACGGCGCACAAGTACCTCCGGCACTCCATGGTGGCCGTGCCCATGGACGCCCCCGGCGTGCACATCGAGCGGTGCATGACGGCGCTCGGGCAGTACGACGAGCCGATCGGACACGGCGAGGTGTCCCTGACCGGCGTCCGGCTCCCCGCCTCCGCCGTCCTCGCCGGCCCCGGCCGCGCCTTCGAGATCGCCCAGGGCCGCCTCGGCCCGGGCCGGGTCCACCACTGCATGCGGCTGATCGGCCTGGCCGAGAGGTCCCTGGAGCTGGCCTGCGAGCGCTCGGTCTCGCGGGTCGCCTTCGGCAAGCCGATCGCCAACCTCGGCGGCAACCGGGAGCGCCTCGCCCGCGCCCGCATCGCCATCAACTCCGCGCGGCTGCTCGTCCACCACGCCGCCTGGAAGCTCGACACCGTCGGCGCCCGGGGCGCCCGCAGCGAGGTCAGCGAGATCAAGGCGGCGGTGCCGCAGATGGCCTGCGAGGTCATCGACCTCGCCATCCAGCTGCACGGCGGCGCGGGCATGTGCGAGGACTTCCCCCTCGCCGCGGCCTACGCGGGCGCGCGCTCGCTGCGCCTCGCGGACGGCCCCGACGAGGTGCACCTCGGCGTGGTGGCCCGCCAGCTCCTTCGCCCGTATGCCGAGCGGGAGGCCGAGTGGGAGGCCGAGCGGGCGACCGAGCGGGCGGCGGGCGCCGGGGTGCGCGCATGAGCCGCCGCGTCCTGGTCACCGGTGGCGCCTCGGGCCTCGGGCTGGCGCTCGCCCGCCGGTTCGCCGCCCGCGGCGACCGGGTGCTGGCCGGCGACCTCGCCGACGAGCGGCCCCACCCCCTCCCCGACGGCGTCGACTACATCCGCCTCGACGTCCGCAGCACCCAGGAGTGGGACGCGGCCCGCGCCCTCGTGCAGGAGCGCTGGGGCGGCCTGGACGTGCTGGTCAACAACGCCGGCGTCGCCACCGGTGGCCGCATCGACGTGGAGTCGATCGCGGACTGGGAGCGGGTGCTCGACGTCAACCTCCTCGGCGTGGTCCGCGGCTGCCAGGCCTTCACCCCGCTCTTCAAGCGCCAGCACTCGGGCCAGATCGTCAACATCGCCTCGCTCGCCGGCCTCGTCCACGGCCCGGGCATGTCGTCCTACAACGCGGCCAAGGCCGGCGTCGTCGCGCTCTCGGAGACCCTCGACTTCGAGCTGTCCCCCTTCGGCATCACCACCACCGTCGTCTGCCCGGCGTTCTTCCGCACCAACCTGCACACCTCCCTGCAGGGCAAGGACGTGGAGATGGAGCGGACGGCGGTCCACCTCATCACCGGCGCCGAGGCCGACGCCGACACCGTCGCCGCGGAGGTCGTCAAGGGCGTCGACGCCGGCAAGCGGCTCATCCTCACCGACCGGCTCGGGCGCCGGGCCTTCTGGACCAAGCGGCTGGCCCGCCCGGCCTACGAGCGGAGCTTCCGCCGCGGCGCCGAGGCCCTCGCCCGGCGCGAGGGCGCGCCGCCGGCCGATGGCTGACCCCGCCACCCCCGCGCCGGCCTCGGAGCCCGTGCCCGGCGCCGGGCCGGTGCGCGCCGAGGACACCTTCGACGTGCCCGCGGTCGCCGCGTGGCTGCGGACGCACGCCGCGGACGCGACCGGGCTGGACGGCATACCGGAGGTGGTGCAGTTCGGTGGCGGCGCCTCCAACCTCACCTACCTCCTCCGGTATGCCGGGGGGCCGGCCGGGCGGGGGCGTGACCTCGTGCTGCGGCGGCCGCCGGCGGGCACCAAGGCGCGCGGGGCGCACGACATGCGCCGGGAGCACGACATCCAGGCGGCGCTCGCGCCGGTGTTCCCCTACGTCGCGCCGATGGTCGCCTTCTGCGACGAGGAGTCGGTGCTCGGCTCGCAGTTCTACGTCATGGAGCGGCTCCTCGGCACGATCCTGCGGCGCGAGGTGCCGCGCGAGCTCGGCCTCGACCCGGCCGGGCTGCACCACCTGTGCCTGGGCGCCATCGACACGCTGGTGGCGCTCCACGACGTGGACGTCGAGGCCGCGGGGCTGGCCGGGCTCGGCCGCGGCGAGGGCTACGTCGCCCGCCAGGTGGGGGGCTGGTCGGCCCGCTACCGCAAGGCCCGCACGCCCGACGTCGGCTCCTTCGAGGGGGTCATGGCGTGGCTCGACGCGCACCAGCCACCCGACGTCGGGCAGGTGCTCATCCACAACGACTTCCGCTTCGACAACCTCGTCCTCGCCCCCGGCGACCCCACGCGGATCGTCGGGGTCCTGGACTGGGAGATGGCCACCGTCGGGGACCCGCTGATGGACCTCGGCGGGGCGATGGCCTACTGGGTGCAGGCGGACGACGACCCGGTCTTCCGGCGCTTCCGCCGGCAGCCGACGCAGACGCCGGGGATGCTGACCCGCGTCGAGGTCGTGCGCGCCTACTGCGACCGCCGCGGCATCCCGATGGACGCGCAGCGGTGGGCGTTCTACGAGGTGTTCGGGCTGTTCCGCCTCGCCGTCATCGCCCAGCAGATCTGGTACCGCTACCACCACGGCCAGACGACCAACCCGGCGTACAAGCAGTTCCGCTGGGTGGTGCTCTACCTGGAGTACCGCTGTCGGCGGTTGATCCGCCGGCAGGAGAGGAGCAGCTCGTGACCACCACCGTCATCACCGGGGCCAGCTCGGGCATCGGCGCCGAGCTGGCCCGCCAGCTCGCCGCCCGCGGCGAGGACCTCGGGCTGTGCGCCCGGCGGGTCGACCGGTTGGAGGCCCTGCGCGAGGAGATCACCGCGGCGCACCCGGGGCGGCGGGTGGAGGTGCGAGCGGTCGACGTCACGGACGAGGAAGGGGTGCGGGACGCCGTGACCGGGTTCCGCGAGACGTTCGGGTCGCTCGAGCGGGTGGTGGTCAACGCCGGGCTGGGCAAGGGCGCCCCCATCGGCACCGGCCGGGCGGCGGCCAACCGCGAGACGGCCCAGACCAACGTGCTCGGGGCGCTCGCCACCTGCGAGGCCGCGATGGAGGTCTTCCGCGACCAGCGTCGGGGGCAGCTGGTGGTGGTCTCGTCGATGTCCGCGATGCGCGGGCTGCCGGGCCCGGTGACCGTGTATGCCGCGACGAAGGCCTTCGTCGCGCACCTCGCCGAGGGCATCCGGATGGAGCTGCTCGACAAGCCGGACCTCGACATCCGGGTGACCACCGTCTACCCGGGCTACATCCGGTCGGAGATGAACGACCGGATCCCCAAGCCGTTGCCGCACATGGTGGACACCCGGACGGGGGTCGCGGCGATCATCGCGGCCATCGAGGGTGACCGGGACGAGGCGCGGGTGCCGGCGTGGCCGTGGCGACCGCTCGGGACGGCGATGCGGCACCTCCCGCTGCGGGTGGTCCGCCGCTTGGTCTGACGCATCACCCACGTCACCCGAGAAAGCCGGGGCGAGCCGGGACGGGGCGTCAGTCCTCGTCCTCCGGCTGCGGTTTCATGTGCAGCCACGGCCGGGTGAGCTCGAAGCGGCGGCCGGTGACCTGGTCGGCCTCGATCGCCACCACGTTGAACTTGGCCGTGTCCACCCAGGGCCGCAGCGGAAGCACGTCGGTCTCGTCGGCGTCGCGGCCCTCGAGCTGGTGGGCCCGGCCGCGCACGACCACGCTGCGCGCGGCCTCCTCGGTGTACTCGTCGATCTCGAAGGCGACGTCGTCGTTGATGGTCAGGCCGAGCAGCTTGCTGCCCTCCGCGGTCCGGAAGACGAGCTGGTCGTGGTCGTCCACCGCGTAGTTGATGGGCACGATGTGCACCTCGTCGAGCAGGTGGAAGGCCAGCCTCCCGAACTCCTGCTCGCGCAGCATGTGCCAGCACTCGTCCTCGGGCAGAGCGGTGACGGGGCCGTGCTCGGTCATGGTGCCTCCTGGTGCCGAATTTCTCACCACGACCCTAGCGAGCGTCCCCCGACGGAGTGCGGCCGGTGTCCCCCTCCCCGTCACCCAGGCGCTCGGTCGTCGCGGTGAACCCGTGCTGCCGCAGGCGCTCGAGGAGCACCGCCCCCATGGCGGTCGCCGGCGTGAGCACCCCCGCCAGGTCGGGCAGCCGCTGCTCGTCGAGCGCGAGGCACAGCGCCGACTGCCCCAGCATGACGGCGGTTCCGGTGTAGCCGGGGTCCTGGTCGGCCGCCACCCGGGTGCGGTAGCGCGCCCCGGTGGTGGTCGTGGCCTCGACGTCCATCACGAAGCGGCCCTCGGCCATCGACTTCTCGCTCGGGCCCTCGCCCGGAGCCGGGAGCACCCGGTCGAGCACTGCGCGGGTCGGGGGGAAGGCCATGCCGGCGACGACCGCCCCGAGGCCGGCGCCGAGCGCACCGGCCTTGACCGCACCGAGCGGCCCGGTGCCGGTGTCCATGACCTCGTCGTAGCGGAAGCCGCGGCCGTAGGACCACCCGCTGAGCGCGTTGCTCCGCCGGACGATGCGGGTGTTGAAGGACGCCATGACGAACGGCCCGGTCCAGCGGCCGGTGACGTCGTCGTGTCGGGCCGGCACGGCATACCGGATCCGGTCCACCAGCCCGGTGGCGCGCGGGCCGCGCTCGCGTGCGGGCGGCTCCTCCTCGCGGGCCGGGGAGAGGGAGTAGGGGTCGCCGACGACCCGGCGGCTGGCCGGGTCGGACGTCATCGTGATGGCCTGCTGGCGCATCGAGTCGATGCTGCCGCCGCTGAAGCCGCCGCGCATCGAGCGCACGTGGAGCACGGTCCGCTCCAGCGTCCCCTCGCCGTCCGCGGCGGCGGCCTCGGCGGTGGCGAGCACGCCGAGGTCGGAGGGGATGGAGTCGAAGCCGCAGGCGTGCACGATGCGCGCGCCGCTGGCCCTGGCGGCCTCGTGGTTGGCGTCGATGCTCTGGCGGACGAAGAGCACCTCACCGGTCAGGTCGCAGTAGTGCGTGCCGGCGGCGGCGCACGCGGCGACGAGCGGGCCGCCGTAGCGGGCGTAGGGGCCGACCGTCGTGGCGACCACCGACGTGCTCGCGGCCAGGGCGGCGACGGCGGCCTCGTCGAGCGCGTCGACGGTGAGGAGCGGCCAGTCGGCGGCCCGCTCGCCGAGCGCGGCCCGCACCTCCGCGAGGCGGCCCGCGGACCGCCCGGCCAGCGCGATGCGGATGCCGTCCGGGGCGTGCTGCGCGAGGTGGGCGGCGGTGAGCCGGCCGACGAAGCCGGTGGCGCCGAGGAGGACGAGGTCGTGTTCGCGAGTCAGGGAGGGCATGGGGGAAATCTAGGCGGGATCGTCGCCCGGCGGGCGCGTGGCATCGGGGTGGAGGGGGAAGTGAGGGGCCATGACGCGACGACCCACGGTGCTGGCCATCGTCCAGGCGGGTGGGAAGGGCTCGCGGATGGACGTCCTGACGCGCGAGCGCGCGAAGCCGGCGCTGCCCTTCGGTGGGCGGTACCAGCTCATCGACTTCGCCATCTCCTCCCTAGCCAACAGCGGGATCAGCGACGTGTGGGTGTCCGTGCAGTACCAGGCGGGCAGCCTGGACCGGCACCTCGCCGGCGGCCGTCCGTGGGACCTGGACCGCACGCGCGGCGGGCTGCAGCGGCTGGTGCCTGAGCAGGGCGGCGGCGCCGCGACGCAGACCGGCTTCTCGGCGGGCGACGCCGACGACCTCTACCGGTCCCGGGACCAGATCGACCGCTTCGGCGCCGACGCCGTCGTGGTGACGAGCGCCGACCACGTCTTCGCACTCGACCTGCGCGACGTGGTGGACGAGCACCTGTCGACGGGCGCCTCGTGCACAATCGTCACCACCGAGGTCTCCCGCAAGCAGGCGGCGGCGAAGGCCGTGGTGACGGTCGTGGACGACGGGCGCGTCACCGGGGTGGCGTACAAGCCGGAGAAGCCGTCCGGCACCATCCTCGCCTCCGAGATCTTCGTCTACGACCCCGCCGCCCTGCTGCCGGCGCTCGACGCCATCCGGGCCGATCAGGTCGGGAGCGCGGACGAGGGCGACACCGGCATCGGCGACTTCGGGGAGCACCTGCTGCCGCGGCTCGTCGCGGGCGGGGCGGTGCGGGCGCACGCGATGACCGGCTACTGGCGCGACCTCGGGACGCCGTCGGAGTACCTAGCGGCGCACCGGGACATGCTCGCCGGCAAGGTCGACGCCATCGGGCGCCCCGGCTGGCCGATCCACACCCGCTGGCCGGAGCTGCCCGCGGCCGTGGTGCGACCGGGCGCCGAGATCGACGACTCGGTGATCAGCGCCGGGTGCGACATCGGTGGGCACGAGCGGCACAGCGTGGTCGGCCCGGGTGTGGTGGTCGAGGCCGGCGCCCGGGTGGAGGACTGCGTGCTGGCCGCCAACCTGCGGGTATGCCGTGGTGCCAGCGTCGGGACCGCGGTCCTGGACAGCGGTGTCGAGGTCGGCCGGGACGCCAGTGTGGGCGAGGTCGCCGGTGGGCGCCGGCTGGCCGACGAGCAGGTGACGCTGGTCGGCAAGGACAGCGTCGAGGGCCGGCGGGTGGTCATCGACGCCGGTGGTCGCCTGGAGCCCGGCACCCGCGCCTGAGCCGGCGCGCGCCGGCAGGTCGGGCGGCCCGGGGAACCCGTGCGGGACCGCGTGTGGCCCAGGTCACGTCGAAGGGTTGAATAGGAGCAGCGGTGTCGTCCGACGTCGCTGCACCAGGACGAGACGGAGGAACCATGAGCGAGACGACCCCCGACCAGCAGTTCGAGCCCGAGGGGCCGGCCGACGGTGGCGCGGACGCGGCCTCCTCGGACGGCGGCGCCGACGGTGGTGCCTCCTACTCCGGCGGGTCCGAGGGCCCGGCCGACGGTGGCGCGGACGCGAGCTCCTCGGACGGCGGCGCGGACGGTGGCGCCGGTGGGTCCGAGGGCCCGGCCGACGGTGGCGCGGACGGCGGCGCCGACGGTGGTGCCAACCTGAGCGGCTCCGGCCTCTGAGGTGACCGACGGGACGACCAGGCCCGCGGCGGCGCCCTCGCGCGTCCGCCGCGGGCTGTCCCGCCTCGTGGCGCTGCCCCCCGAGGACTTCGCCGAGCGGCACTGGGGCCGCGCCCCCCTGCTGACTCCGGCCGGGGAGCTCGCGGCTCCGGTGGGCGAGATCTTCTCCGCCGCAGCGGTCGACGAGCTGCTGTCGAGTCGCGCCCTGCGCACGCCCTTCCTCCGCCTGGCCCGCGACGGCCGGACGCTCCCGGAGTCCTCCTACACCCTGGGCGGGGGGGTCGGTGCGACGGTGGGCGACCAGGTGAGCGAGGACCTGGTCCTGCGCCACTTCACCGACGGCGCGACCATCGTGCTGCAGGCCCTGCACCGCACCTGGCCCGCGGTCACCGACCTCGCCCAGGACCTCGCGGCCGACCTCGGCCACCCCGTCCAGGTCAACTCGTACACCACCCCCCCGCAGAACCAGGGGTTCGCCGACCACTACGACGTCCACGACGTCTTCGTGCTGCAGGTCGAGGGCGAGAAGCGGTGGCGCGTCCGGCCGCCGGTGCACGAGCTCCCGCTGCGCACCGAGCCGTGGGAGCAGCGCCGCGCCGAGGTGGCCGAGGCGGCCCGCCGGCCGGCGCTCCTGGAGACCGTCCTGCGCCCCGGCGACTGCCTCTACCTGCCCCGCGGCTTCCTGCACTCCGCCACCGCGCTGGGCAGCGTCAGCACCCACCTGACCTTCGGCGTCCACGCCTGGACCCGCCACACCGTCCTCGACGCGGTGCTGCAGGAGGTCCGCGGTGCGCTCGCGGGCGACGTCCGGGTCCGGGCGTCGCTGCCGGTCGGCGCGGACCCCCTCGGTGCCCCGGCCCTGCAGGGGGAGGTCGACCTCGTCCGTGGCCTCGTGGGCGCCGCCCTCGACCGCGTCGGCGCCGCCGACGTGGGCCGCCGCCTGGCCCCGCGAGGGCGTGCCGCGCAGCGCGCCGAGCCGCTGGGACCGCTCGCCCAGGCGGCCGCCGCTGCCACCGCCCGGGACGGCGCGGGTATGCCGGGGTGGCGCCTCCGGCGGCACCTCGCCACCACCTGGACCGAGACCGACGCCGGTCCGGTGCTCGTCACCCGGGTCGGTCGAGTGCCGGTGAGCGAGGACGAACGCGCCCAGGTGCACGCGGTCATCCGGGGCAGTGAGGTGGCTCTGCGCGAGGTGGCTCCCGACCTGCTGCACCGCCTCGTGCTCGCCGGGATCGTCGTGCCCGCGTCCTGAGGGCTCGCCCCCGGATCTGCCGAACCCGCCCACTACCGGCGGGCCCGGCATACCCTTATCTTTAGGGCGTGAACCCAACTGGGTCCGCTCCCGGCTCTCAGGCGTCGCTGCGGGACAGCAACCGGATGCGGGTGCTCGACGCCGTGCGGGAGCACGGAGCCCTGACGCAGGTCGAGATCGCCCGGGTCACCGGGCTCTCCCCCGCGACCGTCTCCAACATGGTCAAGGAGCTCGACGGCGCCGGTGCGGTGGCGTTGGCGCCGAGCATCCGCAACGGACGGCGAGCCGTCCAGGTGTCGGTCGCGGCGTCCGCCGGCCTGATCGGGGCCGTGGTGTTCGGTGACCGCGACGTCCGTGCCGCTGTCGGCGCCGGTGTCGACGACGTGCTCGCCCGCACGCGCATGCCGCTGCCGGCCGACCACGCCGCGGACGAGGGGATCGAGCGGGCCGGGCGCCTCCTGCGGGACCTCGCCGAGCGCTCCGGCCACGGCTTCGCCGAGCTGCGGGCCGTGGGCTGCGGCGTGCCGGCTCCGATCGACACCGTCTCGGGCCAGGTGGGCTCGGAGGGCATCCTGCCGGGGTGGCGCGGCGTGCCCGTGGCCGCGACCATGGAGCACGCCCTCGGCGTCCCGGTGCTGCTCGACAACACCGCAAACCTCGCTGCCCTCGGTGAGCTGAATGCCGGTGCGCTGCAGGGGGTTCGCAACGGTGTCCTGCTCAAGGCGTCCTACGGTGTGGGCGCCGGGCTCATCCTCGACGGGGCGCTCTTCCGGGGCAGCGCCGGGACCGCCGGGGAGATCGGGCACGTCACCCTCGACGAGAACGGCGCCGTCTGCCGCTGCGGCAACCGCGGGTGCCTGGACACCCTCGTCGGCTCGCAGGCGGTCATCGCCTCGCTGGCGGCGACGCACGGGCCCCTGACCCTCAAGGACGTGATCGCCCGAGCCCTCCACGGCGACCCTGGATGCCGGCGCGTCCTGGCCGACTCGGGACGGCACCTCGGCGTCGCCGTGGCCGGTCTGGTCAACCTGCTCAACCCCGAGGTGGTGGCGCTGGGCGGCGAGATCGCCCGGGTCGGGGACCTCGTGCTCGACCCCATGCGCGAGGCGATCGAGCGGTGCGCCATCCCGAGCGCCGCCCACTCCGTGGAGCTGCGGGTCGGTCGGCTGTGGGACGAGGCCGAGGTGGCCGGGGCACTGCTCCTGGCCGACTCCGCGCGGGAGGCGGCGGACCGGGCCGCCCTGGCGACCGCGACCGCCCCGTAGCGAGGGGACGTCGCGCCCTCCGTGACCCGATCGTTGTCGTCCCAGTTTGTATTCAAGCCTTGACCTCAAGATGGTTGAGGGGTTGGATGCGGAGAGAGCCGCACGACGAGGGTGCGGCCGGCTTCCAAGGGAGTAAGGCACATGAGCACTCGCACGATGCGGACCGCCGGCGCAGCCCTCGCGTTCGGCATGACCCTGACCGCACTGGCCGCCTGTGGGAGCGACGACTCCTCCTCCGGTGGCTCGACCTCCGGGGGATCCGCCGCTGCGGGAGGCGGGAACGAGAAAATCGCCCTGCTGCTCCCGGAGTCCAAGACCGCGCGCTACGAGGCCTTCGACCGGCCCTACTTCGAGGCCGCGGTCAAGTCCGGGTGTGCGGGCTGCTCGGTCCTCTACAGCAACGCCGACCAGGACGCCAACAAGCAGCAGCAGCAGGCCGAGGCGGCCCTCACCCAGGGCGCGAAGGTCCTCGTGATCTCCGCGGTGGACGGCAAGGCCGCGGCGAGCATCGTCGCCAGCGCCAAGGCCAAGAACGTTCCGGTGATCGCCTACGACCGGTTCATCGCGGGCGCGAACTACTACGTCTCGTTCGACAACTTCCAGGTCGGCGTCCTGCAGGGCCAGACCCTCGTCGACATCATGAAGAAGAACGGCAAGCAGGGCGAGATCGTCATGATCAACGGCGCGCCCACCGACGCCAACGCCGCGGACTTCAAGAAGGGGGCCATGAGCGTGCTGCAGAGCAGCGGGTACCCGATCGCGGCGTCCTACGACACCCCCGACTGGAGCCCGGACAAGGCCCAGCAGTGGATGGAGAGCCAGGTCACCACCGTCAAGGACAAGCTCGTCGGCGTCTACGCCGCCAACGACGGCACCGCGGGCGGGGCTATCGCGGCGCTCAAGGGCGGCGGCGTCAACCCGCTCCCGCCGGTGACGGGCCAGGACGCCGAGCTCGCCGGCATCCAGCGGCTCTTGTCCGGCGACCAGGCGATGACCGTCTACAAGGCGATCAAGCCGCAGGCCGAGGACGCCGCGAAGAACGCCATCGCCCTCGCCCAGGGCAAGAAGCCCGCCTCGACGGTGGACAAGGAGGGCGTCCCGTCCACGCTGCTCAAGCCCGTCGCGGTGACAAAGGACAACATCAAGGACACCGTGGTGAAGGATGGGTTCTGGACGGTCGAGCAGATCTGCACCGGTGAGTTCGCCGCCGCGTGCACCGAGGCCGGCCTGAGCTGACCCTCGGACCGTTCGGCCCGTGACCACCGTCTGGGAAGGGACCACGCGATGACGAGCACCACCTCCCCGGCTGAGCCCGTGCTGTCGATGACCGGCATCTCGAAGAGATTCGGGGCCGTGCAGGCGCTGCAGGACGTGCAGTTCGACGTCCACGCCGGGGAGGTGGTGGCCCTCGTCGGCGACAACGGCGCGGGCAAGTCCACCCTGATCAAGGCCATCGCCGGGGTCTACACCCCGGACGAGGGCGAGGTGGTCTTCCTTGGCAACAAGGTCACGATCACCTCGCCCTCCGAGGCCCAGCGCCTCGGGATCGCCACCGTCTTCCAGGACCTGGCCCTGTGCGACAACCTCGACGTCGTGGGCAACCTCTTCCTCGGCAGCGAGGTGGTCACCGGCGGTGCGCTCGACGAGGTGACCATGGAGCAGGAGTCCTGGCGCCTGCTGCGGGAGCTCAGCGCGAAGATGCCGAGCGTCCGCATCGCCGTCGCCAGCCTGTCCGGCGGCCAGCGCCAGACGGTCGCGATCGCCCGCAGCCTGCTCGGCAAGCCCAAGCTGGTCATGCTCGACGAGCCCACCGCCGCCCTGGGTGTCGCGCAGACCGCCGAGGTGCTCAACCTCATCGAGCGGCTCCGCGAGAACGGCCTGGCGGTCATCCTCATCAGCCACAACATGTCCGACGTCATGGCTGTGGCCGACCGGGTCGTCGTCCTCCGCCTCGGTCGCAACAACGGTGAGTTCCTCGTCAGCGAGACGAGCAACCAGGAGATCGTCGCGGCGATCACCGGGGCCACCACCAACGTCGTCACCCAGCGCGCCGCCCGACGCACCGCGGCAGCCCTCGGCGAGGAGGAGGCGTCATGAGCGCGCCAGAGCGCCCGGCACCCGACGTGGTCACCGGAGACGCCACGGCGGCCACGCTGCCCGCCGACCTGCAGGACGAGCGACTCGTCGGGCCGGGCGGTGGACTGGGTGGCTGGTTCTCCGCCCTGTGGTCGCGGGTGCGAACCGGCGACATCGGCTCGCTCCCGGTCGTGGTGGGGCTCGTCGTCATCTGGGGCGTCTTCTACGCGCTGAACCCCGCGTTCCTCTCCAGCGCCAACCTCGTCAACCTCACCCTGCAGAGCGCGTCGACGGGCACCATCGCCATCGGCATCGTGCTGGTGCTGCTGCTGGGCGAGATCGACCTGTCGGTCGGCTCGATGTCCGGCCTGGCCGCCGCCGTCATGGTGGTCACCTTCGTCAACCGGGGCTGGCCGGGCTCGCTGGCCATCGCGACCGCGCTGGCCTGCGGCGTCGCGGTGGGCCTGCTCTACGGGTCGCTCTTCACGCGGTTCGGCGTCCCGAGCTTCGTCATCACCCTCGCCGGGCTGCTCGGCCTGCTCGGCATCCAGCTCTACGTCCTCGGTGACGAGGGCACCATCAACCTGCCGTTCGAGTCCGGCGTCGTCCAGTTCGCCCAGAACACCTTCCTGCCCGACCTGATCGCCTACGTCGTCGTCGCCGTGGTCGTCGCCGCGTTCGTGCTCACCCGGATGCGGACGACGCGCCGCCGCACCGCCGCGGGCTTGTCCGCCACCCCGCTCGGCACCGCGCTCGCCGTGGCCGGGCTGCTGGCCCTGCTGCTCTGCCTGGTCGTCTACGTCCTCAACCGCGACCGCGGCGTCAGCGCGATGTTCCTGCTCTTCTTAGGCCTGGTGGTCGTCTTCGACCTGCTCATCCGCCGCACCCGCTGGGGCCGCTCGGTCATGGCCGTGGGCGGAAACGTCGAGGCCGCCCGTCGCGCGGGCATCAACGTCCGAATGGTCTACCTCAGCGTGTTCGTCCTGTGCTCGACGCTGGCCGCGCTGGGTGGTGTCCTGGGCGCCGCGCGCAACGTCGCCGCCAGCCAGAGCACCGGCACCAGTGACGTCAACCTCAACGCCATCGCAGCGGCCGTCATCGGGGGCACCAGCCTCTTCGGCGGCCGCGGTTCGGCCTACTCCGCGCTCCTCGGCATCCTCGTCATCCAGTCGATCAACAGCGGGCTGGCCCTGCTGAGCATCGACTCGTCGGTGCGCTACATGGTCACCGGCGCGGTGCTCCTCCTGGCCGTCATCATCGACTCGATCTCCCGCCGGACCCGCGCCGCCCACGGCCGCGCCTGACCCCGAACGCTCCGGTATGCCGGCGGGCCGGACGGTCGGCGCCGCGACCCGCGCGGCGCGAGGTCAGGGGCCGGGCACGGTGGCGGGCACGCCGGCATACCGGGCCGTGACCTCGCCGGCCTCAGGAGCCGTGCAAGGCGGCGAGCAGGCCGGCATACCGGGCCTTGACCTCGCCGGCCGGGTAGGCGGTGTCCGGCTCGGTCACCGAGTCGATGGCCACCGGCCAGTGCGGGGGCCCGGACTCGCCGGACAGGGCCCACGCGGCCTGGCGAGCGGCGCCCAGCCCGACGTACTCCCCGGCCGCCGGGACGGCGACGGGCAGCCCGAAGAGGGACGGTGCCAGGGCCCGCACCGCCGGGGACGCGGCGGCGCCGCCGATGAGGAGGGCGCGCCGCACCGGCACGTCGAGCGCGCGCAGCGCGTCGATCCCGCCGGCGACGTTGAGGAGCATGCCCTCGACGACCGCCCGGGCCAGGTGCTCCGGAGTGCTGTTGGCGCGGGTCAGCCCGGACAGCGTCCCCGTGGCGTGCGGCAGGTTCGGAGTCCGCTCACCCTCGAGGTAGGGCAGCAGGGTCAGGCCGCCGGCACCGGGCTCGCAGGCCAGCGCGAGCCGGTCGAGCCCGGCGAGGTCGACCCCGAGCATCGAGGCACCCGCCCCCAGGACCCGGGCCGCGTTGAGGGTGCACATGAGCGGGAGGAAGCCGCCCTCGGCGTCCGCGAACGACGCGACCTCACCGCTGGCGTCGACGGTCGGCCGGCCGTGCCGGGCAAAGGCGGTGCCGCTGGTGCCGAGGGAGATGACCACGTCACCGGGCTCCAGCCCCAGTCCGAGCGCGGCACCCATGTTGTCGCCGGTCCCGGCGGCGACGAGCATCCCGGAGGAGGTGGTGCCGGCCACCTCGGTGGGGGCGAGCACCCGCGGCAGCTGCAGCCGGCGCCCGACCGCGAGCTCGACGAGGTCGTGCCGGTAGGCCCCGTCGTGGCCGGACCAGTAGCCGGTGCCGGACGCGTCGCCGCGGTCGGTGGTCCACTGCGTGAACCCACCCGCATCCTGGAGGATCCGCCCGGTCAGCCAGTCGTGCGGGAGGACGCAGCCGGTGGTGCGGGCCATCGCCTCGGGTTCGTGCTCGGCCAGCCAGCGGAGCTTGCTCACCGTGATCGCGGCGACCGGCACGACGCCGGTGGCCTCGGCCCAGGCCTGCGGTCCGCCGAGCTCGGTGACGAGGTCCCCGGCCGTCCCGGCGGACCGGGTGTCGTTCCAGAGCAGGGCCGGGCGCACCACCGTCCCGCGGTCGTCGAGGGTCACCATGCCGTGCTGCTGGCCGCCCACGGCCAGCGCCGCCACCCCCTCGAGAAGCCCACCGGCGGAGGCGTCGCGCCAGGCGTCGAGCCAGCGGTCGGGGTGCACCTCGGTCCCGTCCGGGTGCGGTGCCCGCGCGCTGCGCACGACCTCGCCGGTCTCGGCGTCGCAGACGACGACCTTGCAGCTCTGCGTCGAGCTGTCGACCCCGGCGACCAGTGTCCGGCTGCTCACGAGCCCCCCTCGCCCATCGTGAGAACCACCTTGCCGGCTGCACCGGCATCGGCCACAGCGTAGGCCTGCGCCGCGTCGGCGAGCGGGTACCGGTGGGTGACGATCCGCTCGGGGTGCTCGCCCCACCGGGCCAGGAGGTCCAGCAGCTCCCGCATGTGCCCGAGGGAGCTCACCCACGAACCGTGCAGGCTCACCTGCCGGTGGATGAGCAGCGGCGAGACGTCGAAGCCCACGGCGCCCCCCTCGCCCAGGAGGACGCACCGGCCCCAGACCCGGGTGTTGCGCAGCGCGGTGAGGCGCGCCGCGGCACTGCCGGAGCAGTCGACGGTGACCTCGCAGCCGAGGCCGCCCGTCGCCGCGGCCACGGCCTCGTCGACGCCGTCGGGGTCGCTGACGGCCATGTCGACCAGGCCCAGGTCACGGGCGAGCGCCACCCGCTCGGGCGAGACGTCGCTGCCGATCACCGTCGTCGCACCGAGGTGCCTGGCGAGCATCGCGGTGGCCATGCCGACCGGCCCGAGCCCGGTCACCAGCAGCCGGTCCCGGCCGCTGATGCCGGCCCGCAACAGCCCTTCGTATGCCGTGCCGAACCCGCACGAGACCAGCGCGCCGTCGACGTGGGTCAGCTCGCCCGGCAGGGCCAGGCAGGACACCTCGTCGGCCAGCATGAACTCCGCGTGGCCGCCGTCGCGCTGCCAGCCGTGGGCGGCGCGCAGGGACGAGGTGCAGCCGATGGGGTACCCGCGCCGGCACTCCTCGCAGAGGCCGCAGCCGCTGATGTGGTAGACGACGACCCGGTCGCCCGGGCTCAGCCGGCGCACGTCCGGACCGGTCGCGACGACGTCGCCGCAGGGCTCGTGGCCGGCGACGACGCCCTGGTAGGCCTCCGCCCCGGTGCCGAGGTGCTCGCGGTAGATGGCCCGGATGTCGCTGCCGCAGATCGACGATGCCCGCATCCGCAACAGCACCCGACCGCGCCCCGGCTCGGGGACCGGAACGGTCACGTGCTCGACGGTGCGGTTGCCGGGCAGGCGCACGGCCCGCATCGTGTCCGGGCGCGGCGCCGCGTGGGACCCGGGCTGGGTGGTCGGCATGCTTCAGTCCTGCGGGTGGATGACGGACTTGACCGCGGTGGGGTCGCGGCGGGACGCGGTGAGGGCCTCCGCGCTCTGGTCGAGGCGGAAGTGGCCCGTGACCAGCGCGTCGAGGTCGACCCGGCCGGACGCGACGAGGGCGATGGCGGCCGGCCAGGTGTTGGCGTAGCGGAACACCCCGGTGACGACGAGCTCGCGCTCCTGGATCGCCTGCAGCGGCAGGGTCAGGTCCCCGCTGCCGGTGCCGACCATGACCGCGCACCCCGCCGGTGCCAGCACGTGGATCGCCGCCAGCGTCGACCCCGGGTGCCCCGAGCACTCGAGCAGCGCGTTCGGCCCGGGCCGGCCGGCATACGTCCGCGGGAGGTCGTCGGTGGTGAGGTCCACGGTGGCCGTCGCGCCGAGCCGGGCCGCCAGCGAGAGCCGGTGCGGGTTGACGTCGGCCACGACCACCTCGGTGGCGCCCGCGGCCAGGGCGGCCTGGACGCAGACCAGGCCGATCGGACCGGCCCCGGTGACGAGGACCCGGCTGCCGACGCCGATGGCCGCCTTCCGGCAGGCCCACACCCCCACCGACAGCGGCTCGACCAGCGCCGCCGCCTCGTCGCTCACCGAGTCCGGGACCGGGAACGCGAACGCATGGTGGTGGGCGACGTACTGGGTGAGCGAGCCGTCGAACGGTGGCGTCGCGTGGAAGCGCATGTCCGGGCAGAGGTTGTAGCGCCCCGCGAGGCACTGCTCGCACGCGCGGCACGGGACGCCCGGCTCGATGGAGACCCGCTCGCCGATCCGGGCGGGGTCCACGTCGGCCCCGGTCGCGACGACGACCCCAGAAGACTCGTGGCCGAGGACGAACGGCCCCTCGACGACGAAGTGGCCGATCCGGCCGTCGTCGAAGTAGTGGGTGTCCGAGCCGCAGACCCCGACGGCCCGGACCTCGATGACCACCTCGTCGGGTGCCGGGACCGGCATCGGCCGGTCCTCCACGACGATCGTGCCGGGCTCGGTCAGCACCGCCGTCCGCGAGTGCTCGGGGAGGTGTGCGTGGGCGGGGCTCGGGGTGCTCGTCACTTCTCGAGCTCCTCGAGGGTGGCGCGCGCGCCCTTCTCGTGCAGGCTCCTGAGGAACCCCGTGTATGCCGTGGTGAACCGCTCGTCGTCGACGAGCCCACCGAAGAAGCTGCGGTTCCGCAGGAAGGCCACGGGGTCCTCGGCCGACCGGGCGGCGGCGGCCATGACGTCGTCCCGGAAGCGGTCGACGACCTCGATCGGGGTGCCGTCCTCGTCGACGCCCTCGGCGTAACGGGCCCACGCGGCGACGACGAGGGCGGACCGCTCGATCGCGCCGCCGTGCTCGAGGTTGTGCACGATGACGGGAACGAGCCACTTGGGGATCCGGTCCGAGCTCTCCGCGCAGAGCCGGGCCAGGGTGTCCTTGACCTCGGGGTTGGCGAAGCGTTCGACGAGCTGGGTGCTGTAGGCGCCGAGGTCGACGCCGGGCACGTCGGGCAGGGTGGGCCGGCCCTCGTGCTCCATGTAGCCGAGGAGGAACCGGACGAACAGCGGGTCCGAGCACACCTCGTGCGCGTACCGGTAGCCGCTCAGGTAGCCGAGGTAGCACAGCGCCTGGTGGCTGGCGTTGAGCAGCCGCAGCTTCATCAGCTCGTAGGGCACCACGTCCGGCACCATCTGGACGCCCACCCGCTCCAGTGGGGGCCGGCCCGAGGGGAAGTCGTCCTGCAGCACCCACTGGGTGAACGGCTCGCAGACCACCGGCCACGCGTCGGCCACGCCGAACCGGTCGGCGAGGGCGTCGATGTCACCGGGCGCGGTGACCGGCGTGATCCGGTCCACCATGGCGTTGGGGAAGGCGACGTGAGCGTCCATCCAGTCGGCGAGTCCGGGGTCGGCCAGCCGCGCGAACGCGGTGATCATGCGGCGGGCGACGTCACCGTTGCCGGGGAGGTTGTCGCACGACATCACCGTGAACGGTGCCGTGCCCTCCGCCCGCCGGCGGGCCAGGGCGGCGACGATGACACCGAAGGCGCTGCGCGGCATACCGGTTCCGGACAGGTCCGCCACGAGCACCGGGTCGCTCGGGTCGAACTCGCCGGTCACCTGGTTGACGTGGTAGCCACCCTCGGTGACGGTGAGGCTGACGATCCGGGTGCTCGGGGACGCCATGACGTCGAGCACGGCCTGCGGGTCGTCGGGAGCGAACAGGTAGCGGACCATCGAGCCGATGACGCGGGGCTCGAGGGTCCCGTCGGGGTGCTTGACGACCAGGGTGTAGAGGCAGTCCTGGGCGTGCAGCGCGTCGCGCATCGGCGCGTCCCCGGGGAGGAGGCCGACGCCGACCAGCCCCCAGTCCGTCGCGGCGCCCTCGTTCATCAGCGCGTCGAGGTACATCGCCTGGTGCGCGCGGTGAAACCCCCCGACGCCGATGTGCACGATGCCCGGCGTCACCGAGGAACGGTCGTATGCCGGTCCGGCGACCCCCTGCGGAAGGCCGGCCAGGGTGGCGGCCGACAACGGGACGAGGCGGCTGGTCAACGAGGCCACTTCCGGCTCCCCTCCCGAAGGTGCGGCACGAGAATCCCCGGACGCCATCATGGAGGACGGGCACCGGGGTCGCGCGCCCTGCCGGACCGCCCGTCGAGCAGGCACTGGCCTAGCATCGAAGCGTGAGCGACCCTTCCCGCTGCTCCGCCGCGGCCCGCCAGCGCAAGGAGCCACTCGCCGGTACCGCCCCCGTCGCCCGACGGTGGCTGGCGATCGAGCACCCGGGGCCGTGGGTCAAGCAGCCTCTCGAGACCCCGCCCCTCAAGGGCCCGGTCATGGCGTCGATCGACAGGTACTGCAAGGAGAACAACGCCAAGGCGCTGCTCATCCGGCGGCACCGCCGCTCGGAGACCGAGGGTCCGAGGGACTGGTACGCCGTCGACACGGTCCGCGGTACGGCCGTCTCCGGTTCGTGGTCGACGACGGACGACCTCCTGCGCGCCAGCGAGGCGATCGGGACGCGGCTCAACGAGGGCGACGAGGCGGCTCCCCCCATGCTCCTCGTCTGCTCGCACGCCACGCGGGACCCGTGCTGCGCCTTCCGGGGCCGGCCGGTCACCGCCGCGCTCGAGCGGGTCTGGGGCGACGAGGTGTGGGAGTGCACGCACCTGGGCGGCCACCGGTTCGCCGCGACCCTGCTGTCCCTGCCCGACGGTGCCTGCTACGGCGGCCTGGACATCGGGGACGCGGTCAAGGTGGTGCGGGCCCACCGCGAGGGTGCCGTGTCGGTCCGCCACCTGCGCGGCCCGACCCGCTGGAAGCCGGCGCAGCAGGCGGCGGTCGCGTGGGCGCTCGCCCGATACGGGCCGGCGCCGCTCGACGCGGTCGTGCCGGGGCCGCCCGAACGGCTGCACGACCGCGTGGTCCGGCTCGAGCTCGCGGGCACCGACCCGGTGCCGGAGTCGGTGTGGGTCCAGGTGGAGACCGAGGACCTGCCACCGGCGCCGCTCACCTGCGGAGGCCCCCCCGGGGCGCACGTGGCCCACCACGTGACCGAGGTGCGGGCCCCCTGAGTCGGGGGTCACCCGCCGAGGGGTGGCCCGCGTCGGCGGTCAGCGGCAGCATGGCCCCATGACCACGACTACGGGGACGACGGCGACGCAGCGCTACCGGGAGGCCCGGGACCGGCTGCTGGCGATGCGCGGCGAGCAGGCTCGCGCCTGTGCGGAGTTCAGCTGGCCCGACATGGGCGACCGGTTCAACTGGGCGGTCGACTGGTTCGACGTCGTCGCCCGCGGCAACGACCGCCCGGCGCTGGTCCTGGTGGCCGAGGACGGCACGAGCGAGACGCTGTCCTTCGACGCCATGGCGGCCCGCTCCGACCGCGTGGCGGCGCGCCTGGCGTCCCTGGGCGTCGGCCGCGGCGACCCGGTGATCCTCATGCTGGGCAACCAGGCGGAGCTGTGGGACTGCATGCTCGCGGTGATGAAGCTGGGCGCGGTGATCATGCCGACGACCACGGCCATCGGCACCAGCGACCTCGCCGACCGGGTGCTGCGCGGCGGCGCGCGGGCCGTCGTCACGACCCCCGACCAGGTGCACAAGCTCCACGGGGTGCCGGGCGACCTGCTCCTGCTGAGCGTGGGGGAGGCGGAGGGCTGGGAGGACCTGCTACCGGCATACGACGTGGACGTCCCGCCCACCCCCCACCCGGGCACGGCCCCCGGCGACCCGCTGCTCTACTACTTCACCTCCGGCACCACCAGCCGGCCCAAGCTCGTCGCCCACACCCAGGTCTCCTACCCGGTGGGGCACCTGTCCACGGTCTTCTGGCTCGGCCTGCGCCAGGGCGACGTGCACCTGAACATCTCCAGCCCCGGGTGGGCCAAGCACGCCTGGTCGTGCTTCTTCGCCCCGTGGATCGCCGAGGCGACGGTGCTGGTGCACAACTACACCCGGTTCGACGCCGCGGCCGTGCTCGCCGTGATGCGTGAGCACGAGGTGAGCAGCTTCTGCGCGCCGCCGACGGTCTGGCGGATGCTCATCCACGCCGACCTGAGCGCCGGGCCGGGCTCGCTGCGTGAGGTGGTCGGCGCGGGCGAGCCGCTCAACCCCGAGGTCATCGCCTCCGTCCAGCGGGCCTGGGGGCTGACCCTGCGCGACGGCTACGGCCAGACCGAGATGACCGCCGCGGTCGGCAACGCCGCCGACGAGCCGGTCAAGCTCGGGTCCATGGGGCGGGCACTGCCCGGGTATGCCGTGTCCCTCCTCGACACCCTCACGGGCGAGCCGGTGCCCGGCCCGGGAGAGGGCGAGATCTGCCTCGACCTGTCGGGGGACCCGCTGCCGCTGATGACGGCATACCTCGGCGACCCCGAACGCGACGCCGACGCCAAGGCCGGCGGTTTCTACCACACCGGCGACGTCGCGACGCGGGACGAGGACGGCTACCTGACCTATGTCGGGCGCACGGACGACGTCTTCAAGGCCAGCGACTACAAGATCAGCCCGTTCGAGGTGGAGTCGGTGCTCATCGAGCACCCGGCGGTCGCGGAGGCGGCGGTCGTGCCCGCGCCGGACGCGGTGCGGCTGGCGGTGACCAAGGCCTACGTCAGCCTCGTGCCCGGGCACGAGCCCGACGCGGACACGGCCCGGTCGATCCTGGCCCACGCCCGCTCCCACCTGGCGCCGTGGCAGCGGGTGCGGCGGCTGGAGTTCGCCGAGCTGCCCAAGACGATCTCCGGCAAGATCCGCCGCGTCGAGCTGCGGGCCCGTGAGGAGCTGCTCGCCAAGGAGGGCGCCACCGGCGGTGGCCGGGAGTGGCGGGAGGACGACTTCCCGGACCTCAGGGGCTGACCGAGGGCCCGGGCACGGCGGGGGCGCCGCCCGCGTCCGACGTCACCGCGTCCGGCACGGTCGTGAGGACCGGCTCGGCACCGGACCGGCAGGCGCGCCCCTCCTGCGGCTCGCGGGTGTCGATCCGGGCGCCGTTGACCAGGGTGACGTCGTCGTAAGCCGGCCGGCCCTCGACGACGTCGCGGAACTGGTAGCGGGTCAGGGTCGTGAGCCGGCAGGTCCGCCCGAAGGAGAGCACGTCGAACGCCGACGGCTGCCCGACCAGCTCCTCCCCGCCGGCGTTCTCGAGGTAGTGGCTGAAGGGGCCGCCCCCGGTGAAGGAGCCCGCCTGCACGCGGTTGCCCTCGAGGTCGGCGGCGTGCATGTGCCCGTTGACCACCACCCCGGCGTCCTCGGCCAGCGGGGTCACGGCCCACGGCTCGTGGCTGACGACGAGGTCGAGCGGCCCGGCCGCCCCCGACCCCTCGCCCGGGCGCTCGAGCACCGCCGCGCGGAAGGCCTCGGTGGCCGGCTCCTGCTTGCGTGCCGACCCGCGCCCGTCGTCCCCGAACCACCGGGGGTCGTTGAAGCCGGCGATGCGCAGCCCGCCCGCGTCGACCAGGGTGTAGCCGCCCGCGGGCGGCTCCAGCAGCACGACGTTGGGCACCGTGTCCAGGGCCCGCAGCAGCGCGGTGTCGGTGGCGGAGGTGGCGTCGTGGTTGCCGCGGGTGAACAGGTACGGGACACCCAGGGAGGCGATCCCGCCGAACAGGTCGGCCCGCTGCGCCTCCTCGACCGTCCCGAAGGTCACCAGGTCCCCGGTGTCCACGACGAGGTCGATGTCCTCCTCCCGCACGATGGTGCGCATGAGCGGGTAGGCGTTGCCGACGTGCAGGTCGGAGACGAGCAGGACCCGCAGCGCCACCGGCTCGTCCAGCGGCGTCGGTGCGTACCGCTCCTGCAGGGCGGAGGTCAGGGCGATGAGGTTGCGGACGTAGGGGCTCACCTGCTCGGACCGCTTCTGCACGTCCCCGAGCAGGGTGGCCGAGCTCTGCACCGTCCCGAGCAGGCCGGTCGTCGTCAGCGCCGCCTGCCGGTCGGTGCGGTAGGTGGCCCACCCGGCGGCGCCCGTGACCACCGCCGAGGCCAGCCACGCGGTGGCCGCCACGACGACGACCCGGCGGTTCGGCGCCCGGCGGCGGGCGACGGCATACCCGAGGAGCACCACGCCCGAGGTGACCAGGCCGCCGACCAGGAAGCGCAGCGCCACGGCCCGGGCGGCGTCGGTGAGCGCCGCCGACAGCTCCAGCGGGCCGGGCTTGAGCGCGGGAATGCCGGCACCGGGGCGGGCCAGGACGTCGGTGATGCTCGGCCGCACCTGCGGCACGGCGACGACGCCGGGTGCCAGGCCCGAGAAGGCGATGTCGACGTCCCCGAAGACGGTCGCCGCCCGGACCCGCCCGGCGTCACGCGGGTCGAGGGTGAGGGAGATGTCGGCCTCGTAGTGCCGGGTCGCGGCGGAGGCCGGCACGAGGATCGTCGCCACCACGCCCCCGACGGTGCAGGCGGCGGCCAGGGCGAGGACCGCGAGAACGTGCCGGGCGCGCGTGCCGCCCACCGGTCGCCCCGCGGCCACCCAGGCGCCCAGCGCCACGACGAGTGGCCAGCTGAGCAGGGCGGCCAGCACCACCCGCTCCGCCGCGCCGTATGCCGTGCCCGCGGGCGTCGCTGCTCCTGCTGCTCCCGCTGGTCCCGGCCCGGCGAGCCCCGCCGGCGCCACCGCACCGGTCGCCTGCGCCACGACCATTGTCGCCACCAGCGCGCCCAGGACCAGGGTGGCGGCGATGCCGACCCGTGGCGAGAGCGGGCCCGGCGCGTCCCGGCGCGTGGCCGCCCACGGCCAGGCGGCCAGGAGCCCCAGCGCCACGGCCCACGCCACCGCCTGGGCGGCAGAGGTCTCCGACCGGTCCGGTTGGGGCAGGAAGGCCGTGGCGCCCACCCCGACCCCGGCGAGGGCGAGGGTCAGCCGGCCGCGGCGGGGGACCGCCGGCAGGGCCGCCGCCGTCGCCGCCAGCGCCGCACCGGCGACCAGCAGGGCGGTGCTCATGACCCAGCGGTGCGGCGCGTCCGCGGCCGCGAGGGCGAGCACGGAGTCCCGCGCGGCGTCGTAGCCCGCCGGCTGGAGGGCCGCGGCCCACGCCGAGCCGAGGAGCAGAGCCGTGGGAGCGACGGCGGCGGCGAGGACGGCGAGCCGGGAGCGGCCCGCCCCCGGGGTGTCCATGTCCTCACCCTAGGCTCGAACCATGGCGACGACGTCGGTGCCGGCCCCCCGGTCCGCCCTCCTCGGGCGGGCCTTCGCCGGGGTGCTGCTCGACCTCGACGGCACCCTCGTGGACTCCATCGCGTCGGTGGAACGGAGCTGGCGGACCTGGGCGGCCGAGTACGGCGTGGACCCCGCCCGGCTCCGGCACGGGGTGACGGCGGCCAACCTCGTCGCGGAGCTGCTGCCGCCGGAGCAGCGGGCCGCGGCGCACGACCGGATCGTCGCCCTGGAGGTGGCCGACGTCGCGGGCATCACGCTGCTGCCCGGTGCCGCCGAGCTCCTCGACGAGCTGGGGGACGGCGGCGCCCGGGTCGCCATCGTCACCTCGGGTTCCCGCCCGCTGGCCGAGGCCCGGCTGGCGGCAACCGGTCTGCGCCGACCCGACGTCGTCGTCACCGCGGACGACGTGGTGCGTGGCAAACCCGGCCCGGAGCCCTACCTCGTGGCGGCGCGGGAGCTCGACGTGGAGCCGGCCGACTGTGTCGCGGTGGAGGACGCGCTCGCCGGCCTGGTCTCGGCCCGGGACGCCGGGGTGGGCGGTGCGCTCGCCGTGACCACCACGACCCCGGCCGACGAGCTCGCCGCGCTCGCCGACGCCGTCGTCGGCGGCCTGGACGAGGTCCGCGCGACCGTCGACCGGGGCACCGGCTCGGTCCGGCTGCTGTCGCGGTGACCGCGCAATAGGTTGGTTCGCCATGGATGCGGACGCCGTCGTCGTCGGTGCCGGGCTGGCCGGGCTGGTCGCGGCCGCCGAGCTCGCGGACGCGGGGCGCTCGGTCCTGCTCCTGGACCAGGAGAGCGAGGCCAACCTCGGCGGTCAGGCGTTCTGGTCCCTCGGTGGGCTCTTCCTGGTCGACAGCCCGGAGCAGCGCCGGATGGGCATCGCGGACTCCCTCGACCTCGCCTGGCAGGACTGGGAGGGCACCGCGGGCTGGGACCGCCTCGTCGGCCCCGACGGTGGCCCGGGCGAGGACGAGTGGCCGGCGCGCTGGGGGCGGGCCTACGTCGAGTGGGCCGCGGGGGAGAAGCGCTCGTGGCTGCGGGCGCAGGGCATCACGTTCTTCCCGGTCGTGGGCTGGGCCGAGCGCGGGGACGGGACGGCCGGCGGCCACGGCAACTCGGTGCCCCGCTTCCACATCCCCTGGGGCACCGGCACGGGCGTGGTCGCGCCCTTCGAGCGGCGCGTCCGTGAGCACCTGGCGACCGGGCGGGTGCGCTACCGGGCGCGCCACCGAGTGGACGGGCTGGTGACGACGGCCGGTGCCGTGACCGGGGTCCGCGGCGTCGTGCTCGCGCCGGACGCCGCACCCCGAGGGGTGGCGAGCAACCGCGACGTCACGGGGGACTTCGCCTTCTCGGCCCCGGCGGTCGTCGTGGCGGCGGGCGGCATCGGCGGCGACCACGACCTGGTCCGGGCCGCGTGGCCGGACCGGCTCGGCGGAGCGCCGGCGGAGCTGCTCACCGGGGTGCCGGCGCACGTGGACGGGCGGATGGTGGCGGCCACCGAGGCGGCCGGCGGGGCGGTCGTCAACCGGGACCGGATGTGGCACTACGTCGAGGGCGTCCGGAACTGGGACCCCGTCTGGCCGGGGCACGCCATCCGGATCCTGCCGGGGCCCTCGTCGATGTGGTTCGACGCCCGGGGCGACCGGTTGCCCGCGCCGCTCTTCCCGGGCTTCGACACCCTCGGGACGCTCGCCCACCTGCGCCGGAGCGGGCACGACCACTCGTGGTTCGTCACCAACACCTCGATCGTCGGCAAGGAGTTCGCGCTCTCGGGCAGCGAGCAGAACCTCGACCTGACCGACCGGCGCTACCGCGACGTCGCCCGGCGCCCGATCACCCGGGTGCAGCCGTCGGTGCAGGCGTTCCTCGACCACGGCGAGGACTTCCTCCGGGCGACGACACTCGGCGAGCTGGTGGCGCGGATGAACGACCTGGTCGGGGAGCCGCTCCTGGACGCCGCGCACGTGCAGCGCCAGGTGCTCGAGCGGGATCGGCAGGTGGCCAACCCCTTCACCAAGGACGCGCAGGTCGCCGCCATCCACGTCGCCCGCCGCTACCGCGGGGACCGGCTCACCAAGCGGGCGTTCCCGCCGCACCCGATCCTCGACCCCGACCACGGTCCCCTCGTCGCCGTGCGTCTTCGGGTGCTCACGCGCAAGACCCTCGGCGGGCTGCACACCGACCTCGCCGCGCGGGTGCTCGGCCCCGACCGCCAGCCGGTGCCCGGCCTGTGGGCCGCCGGCGAGGTGGCCGGCTTCGGGGGTGGTGGGATGCACGGCTACCGGGCGCTGGAGGGGACCTTCCTCGGCGGGTGCCTCTTCTCCGGCCGGACCGCCGGGCGGTCAGCGGCCGTGGAGCTGGCCTGACGGGCGGGGCCGCCGGGGGGGGAGCGCCGGACCTGGCGATCCGGTCACGGGGACGTCGCAGCGCCGACCGACCGAGGGGTGCGTGATGACGCAGAAGTCCGGGGCCCGCAACCGGGGGACCGTGGTGGGTGCAGCACTCGTGCTGGGAGCCGGCCTCGGGATGGTCGTCGGTCTCCTCGTCGGCGGGGCGCTCGCCGTCGCCATGGGCGTGTGCATCGGCGCGGCGTTGGGCGTCGTGGTCGGGGCCGCCCGGGATGGGCTGCGCGGGGCGAGGTGACGGCCGCCCCGTCGCTGACTCGGGACGCCGCGCCGCCGGGGCCGGTGGGCTACAGGTACTGACCGGTCCCCTCGGCATGGTTCGCGCCGTCGGGGTGCCCGTGACCGGCGGACGCCGGGCCGCCCCCCGGCATCTGGGGCCCGAGGCCGCCGCGCACCATCACCCCGGGCGGGAGCTGGCGCATCTGCTGGAGCTGGGCCTGGGCCGCCATCTGCTGGGCGACCAGCGCGGTCTGGATGCCGTGGAAGAGCCCCTCGAGCCACCCGACGAGCTGGGCCTGGGCGATCCGCAGCTCGGCCTCGCTGGGCGCCTCGTCGCTGAAGGGCAGGGCGATCCGCTCCAGCTCGGCGACGAGCTCCGGCGCCAGCCCGTCCTTGAGCTCGGCGAGCGAGCGCTCGTGGATGTCGGCGAGCCGGGCGCGGCCCTTCTCGTCGAGCGGGGCGCCGCGCACCTCGTCGAGGAGCTGCTTGATCATCGAGCCGATCCGCATGACCTTGGCGGGTGACTCCACCAGGTCGGCCGGGCTGGGATGACGCTGCTCCTCGTCCTCCCGCTCGCCCGGCTCGGACGGGTCGGGTGCGACGCCCATGCCGTCGGGGGTGATGACGACGACCCGGTCCGGGTCGGTGTCCGGGTGCGGTGCCGGACCGGTGCGCTGGTCCCCGGTGTGCTGCGGCTGGTCGGTCATGCCCTCCATCCTGCCCCAGACGGTCCGCCCTCAGCGGGGCGGTCACCGGGGCCCGGGACGGGTGCGCCGGGCTGCCGCGACCTCGGGTCAGCCCCGGTCACCGTCGCGGCGGGTGAGCAGCCAGACGGTGATCTCGCGCGTGGTCACCCTCCCTCGGTACAGCGCGAAGCCGGCATAGGTGCGGCGCGCCGCCTCCCACATCCTCTCGGCGTCCGCGCCGTGCACCTCCGTGGCGAGCGCAGGCAGGGTGCGGGTGCCGTGGCCGACCTCCACGCGGGGCTGGGCGCGCAGGTTGTGCACCCAGGCGGGCGTGCGGGCCGTGCCGAAGTTCGTGCCGAGCACCGCGATGTCGTCCCCGGCGCGCACGGCGACGAGGTGGGTGACCCGCCGCGCCCCGGTGCGGGCGCCGGTGGTGACGAGCTCGATGGTGGGCAGGTCCACGAGCGACTCGGTCAGCGTGGTGCGGCCGTGGGTCAGGCGCCGGGCGGCGTCGTCGAGCACCGGGATGACCCGGGACCCGGCGCGGGCGCCCCACGGCGTGACCGTCACCGCCATGATGCCGCGGGCGAGCGGGCCCGGCCGGGGCGCCTCGCACGCCAGGTCGGTCCACAGGCCCATGGGCGTCACCCTACGGCGTGGACCGGGCCCCCTCAGGTGCTCCGGCGCGTCACCTGGGGTGCCCTTCGGATGCCGGCCGCCGCCAGCGCCGCCGCCACGAGGGGCATGGCGACCCCGAGGACCAGCAGCGGCAGCCAGGGGACGACGAGGATCCCCTCGCCGGGAGCCGAGTCGCCGGTCAACGGCTCGAACCCATCGCGGGTGAGCACCCGCGCCAGCGCCACGCCGGGGACCAGACCCACCGCCACCCCGAGGACGCACCCCAAGGCGGGGAGTCGGGGAGCCGCAGGACAGGCACCGCGACGTCCTGCTCGACCCGCACCTGCGGTGCGGCGGCCTCCGCGCCCGTCGGGTCGACCCGGTACGTCCCGCGGACCAGGCGCACCAGGTCGCCGGGAGGCGAGAGGCGGTCGATCATCACCGCCGCCCCGTCCCGGACCGCCCGCACCTGGCCGGACGAGAGGGCGAGCCGCCGGCGGATCTCGTCCACGCCGAGCACGAGGACGGGAGCGATGGCGTTCACCGCGTTGGTCCCGGCGACCGCACAGGGCGGCCCGGCGCGGTCCGGACCCGTCGCGCCGATGCCCTCCTCCACCGACCGGGTCGGGGTGCAGCCGGGCCGGACGACGTTGGCGAAGCGAGCGGTGAACGGGCCGGTCGGCTGCTCCCCGCGCAGCCACGGAGCAGCACCTGGCGTCAGCGGATGAGACGGACGCGGACGGGCAGGTCGAGGTCCGCCCACGCACGGTCGGCGGTCAGGACCTCCGCCGGCGTGCTCCGCACCGCGAGCGCCAGGCAGCACCGGTCGCCGAGTGACAGCTCGCGGCCCCCGGGGATGGCGCGCATCGCACCGGCCAGCTCGGCATCCTCGGCGAGCACGGGCGCGATCGTCACTCCGGCCGCGAGGAGGAGCTCGCGGACCCGGCGCACGTCGGCGTCCGCGCCGACGAGCGTCCCGATGACCTCGGCGAGGTTGGCAGCGCCCAGGGTGGACGACGACAGCACGTCGGCCACGAGCGCGGCACCCGGCTCGTCGTGCACCAGGGCCAGGACGGCCGAGGCGTCCAGGACGGTCACTCGGAGCCGGCGGCGAGACGACGCTCGGCCAGCAGCTCGTCGACGAGCGAGCGGCTGCGCGGGACGTTCGCCGCGAGCCCCCGCAGCTCCGCCGCGGCGTCCCGTTGCCGCTCCAGGACCAGCCGGTGTCCGGCGACGTGCAGCTGCAGCCGGTCGCCGGGCGCGAGGCCCAGGGCGGCACGGACGTCGGCCGGGATGACCAGGCGACCCTGCTTCCCGAGGACCACTGTGGCATGCATGCCTCCAATGTGGCACGCCGCGGTCAGACCCTGATCTTTCAGGGGGGGCGGAGCGGCGTGGCTCAGGGACCGAAAGAGGCCGTGCTCGCCTGTATTCCGTTCCTTGGGTGGGCGTGGGTGGGCCGGGCCGTCCTCGCGGGACCTTCGAGATGCTCATCGGTCGGCTACTGGGGCGTGTGGGCTG